>NZ_JAAGLN010000133.1 GCF_010548145.1 Streptomyces sp. SID10853 | reverse complement strand
GCCGCCGTCGGGCAGCGGGGGCGGCCAGGGATCAGCCATGCGCCATCTGCCGCCGCGGCCCGGGCGGTTCGTGGGCCGCGAGGGAGCGCTGGCCACCCTGAGGGAGATCCTCGCGCCCGGCGGCGGAGCACGGCTCTGTGTGGTGGCCGGCAGCGGCGGCGTAGGGAAGACCACACTGGCGCTCGAGTGGGCCCACCGCTCCGTCAAGGAGTTCCCCGACGGCTGCCTCCACGCCGAGATGCGCGGATTCAACCCGACCGCAGCACCGCTGGCCGCAGGCGAGGCGCTGTACGACTTCCTCGTCGCGCTCGACGTCGCCCCCGACCGTATGCCGCACACCGTCACCGCCCGCGCCGCGCTCTTCCGCGCCCTCACTGAGGACCGCAGGCTGCTGGTCGTGCTCGACGATGTGCGATGTACCGAGCAGGCGCTGCCGCTGCTGCCGTCGGGCCCCGGCTGCGCCACCCTCATCACCAGCCGCCGCCGGTTGGACACCCTCGTGGTGCGGCACGCCGGACGGCCCCTCCTGCTCGGACCGATGAGTCACGAGGACGCCAGGAAACTGCTCGACGCCTGCGCGGGGTTCAGCCGCACCGGCGCCGAGCCTGCGGCGGCGGACGAACTCGTCCGCTACTGCGCCCGGTTACCACTGGCCGTAGCCGTGATCGGCAACCGCGTGGTGAGCAGCCCCCAGATGCCGCTGCACGAGCTGCTTGAGCGCGTACGCGACGGCGGCAACCGTCTCGACATGCTCTCCTCAGGACTCCCGGAGATCGGCGTCGACCTGCGCACCGTCTTCCGGGCCTCCATCGAGGAACTGTCCGCCCAGGCACGGGAGGCGTTCTGTCTGCTGAGCCTGTGCCCGGGCTCCCACATCGACCTCCAGGCGGCCGGCGCGCTGCTGAACCGCTCTCCCCGGCAGGCCGCAGAGCTGCTGGCCGAGCTGACTGCCAACACACTGCTGTCCGAAGTGGGTTCGGGCCGCTACCGCTTCCACGACCTGCTGGGCGAGTTCGCCCGCGAACTGGCCGCGGAGGTGATGACCACCGGCGAACTGGAGGCCGCCCACCTGCGCCTGCTGCGCTGGACGCTGCACGCGGTGTGCGGGGCCAGCACCCTGATCGCGCCGCGCCCGCTGAGGGACTTCTTCCCGGCCCAGCCCACCCCGTGGTCCACCGGAGGTCCGACCGACCGGCGCGGTGCGGCGCGCTGGCTCGCCACCCGTCAGCATTCCCTGGTCGCCACCAGCGAACTGGCCCTCCGCTGCGGGCAGTACGACGTGGCCTGGCGCATTCCCGTAGCGATGACCACCTGGTTCTACGTACGCAAGAACTGGTCGCTGTGGCTCCTCTCGCTGCGGGTGGGCGCTCTCGCCGCGCGCCGGGCGGGATCCCGTACCGGACTGGCGCAGGTCCGGGCCGCGTCCGGGCTGGCCCACCTGGATCTGCGCCGTTACCGGCAGGCCCGCAAGCAGCTCACCCGTGCGGCGGCGGAGTTCCAGCAGCTCGGGGAGTACTGGCAGTTGGGCACCGTGCTGGTGCCGCTGGGCGACCTGTATCTGCGCACCGGCAGGCCCGCCCAGGCCCTGCACACCTTCGAGTCGGCCCGCCGCGCCTACGAACGTACCGACGACCACTGGGGCGCCGCCTGGGCCCTCAGCGCGCTCGGCCGTGTCCTGATGGCGACCGGCAGCCCGGGGAAGGCGATCGACGTACTGCAGCGGGCGATGGGCTTCTGGCGCAAGTCGGGCTACACCCGTGGTGAGGCGGACGCGATGATGCAACTGGGCCAGGCCCAGCTCGCTGTCGGCAGCACCCGCGACGCCCAGCGATTCATGGACAAGGCCGATTCGGTGTTCCAGTCCCTGGGCGACAGCTTCCGGCACGCTCAGACGCTGGTGTGGATCGGCCGGCTGCGCGACGGCGCGGGTGACACCGCAGGCGCCTCCGAGGCGTGGCGGACGGCGCTGAAGGTCTTCGAAGGACTCGACGCCCCGGAGGCGGCCGAGTGCAGCCGCCTGCTCGGCAGCCGTTGACGGCGCCCGGCAGGGGGCGCGGCGGGCCCACCGACCGGGGCAGGAGTCGGAACAGCGGTCGGAACAGCGGTCGGAACAGGGGCCGGAACAGCGGTCGGAGTGGAGATCAGAACAGGGGCCGGAACAGCGGTCGGAGCGGCGGCCGGAACAGCGGTCGGAGCGGCGATCAGAACAGCCCCTCGCGGACGGCCTGGGCCACCGCCTGCGCACGGTTTCGGGCCCCGAGGCGGGCCGTGATGGAGTGGACGGCGTTCTTGACGGTGCGCTCCGAGTAGGCGAGCTTGGTGGCGATCTCGCTGGTGCCCAGCCCCTCGGATATGAGCCGCAGTACCTCGATGTCACGCGGGTTGAGACCGGTCAGGGTCTGTCCTGCCGGACGCAGCACTTCCTCCTCCAGCCGGCCGAGCTGGGCGACGAGGGACCCCTGGAGCGTCTGAGGGAATACGCCCTCGCCGTTGCGGGCGGCGTGCACGGCACGGCCGATGGTGTCGCTGTCGGCCTCGTCGCGGCTCAGGACGGCGTGGATACGACAGGTCACCAGGTTGTGCAGACCGATGCCCGGTATCTTGGCCACCACCAGGACGAGTTTCGCCCTGTGCTGCTCGGCCTGGTGCCGCAGCAGACACATTTCGGTGCCGCTCACCACGTGCGAGGCGTACACGACGACGTCGGCCTCGGCCGCGGAGTCGACCAGGGACACCGACCGTGGCTCCAGTTCCCGGAGCATCGCCCTCAATCCGGCGGCCGACAGCCTGTCGGAGCCCTGTGAATGGACAAGCACAGCGGACATGTCTCTCCCTCTGTCTGCCGAAGGACGCATCTGGTGAAGCGTCAGTGTCGCCCTGTGCTCTTAACGGCCTCTGTACGGCGTCTCAACACCGGCCCGGTGATCGACAGCCCACGGCGCTCGCCCGCAGAAATTGGGAAGGGCACGGGTGCGGATGACAGACTGACGGCAGGTTCGCGCGTACACGCCGGTGGGCGCTTACCTGGAGGTCCACCCCGGCGATGTGACATCTCGCGACAGATGAGAGGGTCGGACGAGTGAGCGAGACACCGAAGAACACCCTCCAATACCGCTTCGACGGACCAGAAGACGCACCGGTGCTGGTCCTGGGTCCCTCACTGGGTACCACGTGGCATATGTGGGACCGGCAGACACCCGAACTGGCCAGGAGCTGGCGCGTCCTGCGCTTCGACCTGCCCGGCCACGGCGGCGCTCCCGCCCACCCGGTCCCCTCCGTCGCCGGGATCGCTGAGCGGCTGCTGGCCACGCTCGACGGGCTCGGCGTGCAGCGTTTCGGGTACGCGGGGTGCTCCATCGGCGGCGCTATCGGCATGGAGCTGGCCCTGCGCCACCCGGAGCGGGTCGCCTCGCTCGCCCTGGTCGCCGCCTCGCCCCGGTTCGGTACGGCGGACGAGTTCCGCCAGCGCGGGGTGATCGTCCGCACCAATGGGCTCGACCCGATGGCGCGCAGCGCGCCCGAGCGCTGGTTCACGCACGGTTTCGCGACGGCGCAGCCCGCCATCGTCGAGTGGGCCGTGCAGATGGTCCGCACCACCGACCCCGGCTGCTACATCGCGGCCTGCGAGGCGCTCGCCGCCTTCGACAGCCGCGCCGAGCTCGGCCGGATCGGGGTGCCCACCCTGGTCGTCGTCGGCGCCGAGGACCGGGTGACCGGGCCCGCCGACGCCCGGACGCTGGTGGCCGGGATACCGGACGCACGGCTCGCGATGGTCCCGGCCGCCTCCCATCTGGCGCCGGTCGAGCAGCCCGCGGCCGTCACCGATCTGCTGGTACGGCACTTCTCCACGGCCTGGCAGGACAACGTCGCGTCGACCTCGTCGACCACATCGCCGTCGATACCGGTCCCGCCGCAGGTACCGGGTCTCTCGGTCCCGGTGGCGCCCATCGCCGAGATCGCCCCGGCGGCGCTCCAGCCGGAGGCGGTGCCCGCCGGGCGCCCCGACCCGTACGACGCGGGCGTGAAGGTGCGCCGCGAGGTCCTGGGCGACGCCCATGTGGACCGGGTGGAGGCCGCCGCCGACGGCTTCACCGCGGACTTCCAGGAGCTGATCACCCGCTACAGCTGGGGCGAGATCTGGACCAGGGACGGGCTCGACCGCCGCACCCGCAGTGTGGTGACGCTGACGGCGCTGGTCGCCGGCGGGCATCCGCAGGAGCTCGCCTCCCACGTCCGTGCGGCTCTGCGCAACGGACTCACCCCGGCGGAGATCAAGGAGGTGCTGCTCCAGACCGCGGTCTACTGCGGTGTTCCCGCGGCGAACTCGGCCTTCGATGTGGCCCGGACCGTGATCCAGCAGGAGACCACTCCCGAAACGTAGCAGGATGGTGGGTATGACGATCGAACTGACGAAGAAGACCCACGCCTGTATCCGGCTGCAGAAGGACGGGCGGACGCTCGTCATCGACCCCGGTGGGTTCAGCGAGGCGGACGCGGCGCTCGGCGCCGACGCCATTCTCGTGACCCATGAGCACCCCGACCACTTCGACGAGAACCGGCTGCGCGCCGGGATGGAGGCGAACCCGACCGCCCACATCTGGACCCTGCGCAGCGTCGCCGAGCAGCTCTCCGCCGGGTTCCCCGGCCGGGTCCACACCGTCGGCCACGGCGACACCTTCGAGGCCGCGGGGTTCGACGTCCAGGTGCACGGCGAGCTGCACGCGGTGATCCACCCGGATCTGCCGCGGATCACCAACGTCGGCTTTCTGGTGGACGGTTCGGTCTTCCACCCGGGCGACGCCTTCACCGTTCCCAACCAGCCGGTCGAGACGCTGATGCTGCCGGTGCACGCCCCGTGGAACAAGATCTCCGAGGTGATCGACTACGTCCGCGAGGTGCGGCCGCAGCGTGCCATCGACATCCATGACGTGCTGCTCAAGGACCTGGCGCGCGGTATGTACGACACACATATCGGCAACCTGGGCGGCGCCGGCCACACCCGTCTGATGCCGGGGGACACCACAGAGCTCTGACTGTCGGTGCCAAGGGCTAGGTTGGGTTCCATGCGCATCGCGACCTGGAACGTCAATTCGATCACCGCCCGTATCCCGAGGGTGCTGGCCTGGCTGGAGAGCACCGGCACGGACGTGCTGTGCGTCCAGGAGACCAAGTGCTCCGCCGAGCAGTTCCCCGCCGACGAGCTGCGCGAGCTGGGGTACGAGTCGGCGGTCCACGCCACCGGCCGGTGGAACGGGGTGGCACTGATCTCCAGGCTCGGCCTGGAGGACGTGGTCAGGGGCCTGCCCGGCGGCCCCGCCTACGAGGGCGCCGAGGAGCCGAGGGCCATCTCGGCGACCTGCGGCCCGGTCCGGGTCTGGTCGGTGTACGTGCCGAACGGCCGCGAGGTCGACCACGCGCACTACACGTACAAGCTCCAGTGGCTCGCCGCGCTGAAGGAGGCGGCCGCCACGGACGCGGCGGGCGCGCGCCCGTTCGCCGTCCTCGGGGACTTCAACGTGGCCCCGGTGGACGAGGACGTCTGGGACCCCTCGCTGTTCGAGGGTGCCACGCATGTCACCCCGGCCGAGCGGGCCGCGCTCGCCGCGCTGCGCGAGACGGGGCTGAGCGATGTGATGCCCCGCCCGCTCAAGTACGACCGCCCGTACACTTTCTGGGACTACCGCCAGCTCGCGTTCCCGAAGAACAGGGGCATGCGTATCGACCTGGTGTACGGCAACGAACCCTTCGCGGCGGCCGTCAAGGACAGCTATGTGGACCGCGAGGAGCGCAAGGGGAAGGGCGCGTCCGACCACGCCCCGGTCGTCGTCGATCTCGACGTCTGAGGCCGGGGGGTCCGCGCGCCTGTTGGTGCGACTGTCCGGCTGAATGCGAGGCTGAGTGGTGTGAATATCCCTTTCCTTGACCAATGGCGCAGACGGCACGGCACGGAATACGCGGCGACACTCGCCACGGCGGTACGCAACGACCCGCAGGGGGTGGGCGAGCTGCTCTCCGAGTGCGAGTTGCTGCGGGCCAGGGCCGGACAGGAAGGGCTTCAACTCGACGACTCACCCGCCTCGTTGGCCGCGCTCGACCAGCTTCCGCCGCACTGGCGCGACGATCCCGAGGAGTTGCCCTGGCTGGGCAACGACGCGGGTCTCTATCTCGGGACCATCATCGTCAGGACCGTCCCCGGCGCCGCCTGGGACGTCCTGCCGGGCGGCACGCCGGTGGTCCGGCTGGAGTCGGGACGCGAGATCAATGTGGTCGAGGCCGGCCTCGACTGGGCGGTCGCCGGCGCACCCGAACTCTCCCAGGTCTACTCGGAAGCGGCAGAGGGCTGACTGCCCGATTTGCTGCACTTCACTGCTTTTCAATACAAATACGGTTTATGGCTACTTAGCGCGTGTCGGGTGTGAAGTCCCTTGTCGGGGTGGATAGTTTGCGTCATCGACCGTCCGCAGACGGCCGGGTCCGGCCGAACCAGGAACGCTGCTGCCGGGTGCGCAGTAGCACGTGGGGCACCATGCCCGCCCGGCAGCAGCCGGTGATCACTTCTCGCACAGCGGGGCCGACAGGTGTGAAGGTCGGACTCGGCGAGGAGAAGGTCAGCTGCGCGCCGGTCGGGTTGTGCTCGATGTACAGCGGGCCGACGGTGTCGGTCACCAGGGCCGGATCACGGCCCGCCGGCACGTCGTACGCCGTGGAGAACGGATCCGGATCCACGGGGAACGCCCCGCCGGGAGTCTTCCCGTGGAAGAAGGCGTACGGCACGTTGCCGGCCGGCTTGCGGCGGCCGGGCGGGCCCACGTCGCGGCGTGACGCGACGAGAACTCAGGCCCGACCCGGTCGCGGCGGCCGGCGCCGCTGAGCGTCATCGACTCCATCGCCCCATTGACCGAAATTCAGCGAAACCCTGGCGCAAACGCGATCGGCGTCCCAAGCTCTCGGTGTGACGAATCTCGGTGTGACGAATTCAGAGAGCGGCGCGGACCGGAGGCGGACGGACGTGACCTTGCGGCTCAGGGGGAAGCTCCAGTGGGTCCCGGTGGCGGCGGTGGTGGTGCTCGTCGCCTGGGTCCTGGCCATCCCGCCGGTCGTCTCGGGGGCGTACGGAGCGATCGGCGGCACCCTCATGGTGATCGCGGGACTGCTGCTCGCCTTCTTCACCGCCACATTCGTCGGCTATCTGGTGCGACCGCTGCGGCTCACCCCGGACGCCGACGGCCTGGTGGTACGCCTGCCCAGCTGGCCCACCCGTACGGTGCCGTGGACCGCGGTGGCCGGTGTGGCGGCCGCCGAGGTCACCGAGGGCGGGCGGACCGGAACCCATGTCGTCGTGGACTTCGAGCCGGGGGCCGGTGCGCTGCCCCGGTTCTGCCGGCCGCGGTCGATGTACCGCAGGCTCGCGCCGTCCCTCGGCCGGGGCGAGCGGGCGCAGGGCCTCTGCATCGAGGCGCAGGTGTTCGATGTGGACCCGGCGGGGCTGGTCGCGCTGATCCGGGAGCACGCGCCCAGCGGCGTCCCCGTCGGCGATCCGTCCGGGACGGCGGGTGCGGGGCGAGGGGCTGTGCCGCGTGAGTGATGCCCGCGATCAGTGTGTGGCCGTTCAGGTGCCGGGGCGCTGCTGGTCGTGCGGCCCGTAGGTGACGGAGTACGTTGTCCACACTTTCTGTATGTCGGCGGCGACCGACTCCGCCGAGTCGCCGATGAACGCGAACGTGCCTGCCAGCCGGTCGTCGGAGGCGGCCAGGACATCCCCGGCACGTGGCACGGTGCTCTCGACGACGGAGGCGGGCAGCCGGTCGGAGCCCTCGACCCGGAGCGCCTTCAGGTCTCCCTCGCCCGGTGCCAGGACCCACAGCCAGCCGGACGCAGCGGTTCCGCTGTCGAGCATGGTGCGGGGGCCGTCGTAACACGGTGCTTCACCCAGACATATCCGGACGGCCTCCTGCACCAGGTCGATGCCATAGGCGTGCCGGATGGCATCGGGGATGCCACCGCCTGCCGGACGCCCGGCGATCTCCAGGAACGTCAACCGTCCGTCCGGGCGGATGAAGAGTTCCAGATGGAACACACCGTCTTCGAGCTTCACCGCGTCCAGGACGGTCGTCGTCACCTTCTCGATGGCGCCGAGCTGCGCACGGTCTTCGATACTGACTGAGCCGAGCGGGAGGCCGCCCTTGTTGAGGACGTCGTGCAGGGGCGCCAGGTAGGTCGCCGCGCTGAAGAACAGAAGCCGCCCTCCCCGGACCAGACCGTCGACGTGGCACAGGTCGCCGGTCAGGAACTCCTCGATCTCGTGGTCCGCGCCGATGCCCTCGTCGCGCACGTGGGAGACGAACTCCGACGGGTCGCGGAAGACCCGGACGCCGACGGAGACACACTGGGATGTCGGCTTGAGGACGATGCCGTCGGGCATCAGGGCGACGGCGCGTTCGGCCTGTTCCGCGCTCATGTCCGGTCCGGCCGGCTGGAAGCGGGGGACGTCGACGCCGGCGGCGCGGACCGCTTCCTTCATCCGGATCTTGTCGCGGATCAGCTCGGCTTCCCGGGGGCGCATGCCGGGCAGCCCAAGGTGCTCGCGCAGCCGGGCCGCGGGCATCACGGCGGCCTCGGAAAGACCGACGACGGCGCTGGGCGGACCCAGCTCCGCGGAGAACTCGTCGACGTACCCCGTCATCTGCTCGAAGGCGGCGTCGTACGCGTCGTAGGGCGTTCCTGGTTCGACGTGCAGGGCGCCGATGCGGGCGAAGCGCTCGCGGGTGTGGCGGGGGAGCGCCGCCACGGATGTCTCGTCGAGCAGCGCCGTGAGGCGGTGCCCCGTTCCGAGCAACCGCTCCTGCCTGACGTCGAAGTCGATGTGCACGATGTGAGACGGCTGTGGATTCAACGGCTGTGGGTTCATGGGTGCTCCGATGGGATCGGTTCCCGTTCTCCGGTATGAGACGGGGAGGACCGCGGACAGGTTCTGGACGATGCCGCTCGTGCTCCTGTCCCACCTCACCCGGCCGGGTGGGAGTGCGCGCCAATGAGTTCTCGCCAAGTTGGCTTGTTCGAGCGGGTGTTGAGGTGCCTCTCGGCGCGTCATGATCGACGAAACGTCGCCCAGTCGATAGATTTCCCTTGCATGTACCCGCGTCCGCGGCCCCGCGCCGCGTACGGGAGTGACCTGCCGCGCGCTCGACCACCGTGCGGCGGGACCTGCGGCGATGGCCTCGACGGGTGTCGGCACCGTAGGTTCATTTTCTGTTCAGCATCGCAGCGGGCCGGGGTCGACGGCAGCGGCCATCGTGCGCATGGGCATTCACACATCAGCGGCTGGGGTGGACGGTTTTGGGACAGCAGCAGACCGGTGACAACGTTTTCGCGACGGGGAACTCGCTCAACGCGGAGGAGGTGGCCGTCTATCGGTGGTTCGCCTTGCACCGCCACCTCGACCTGCCCCGCGTGGCGGCGGAGACGGGTCTCGGTGAGGCCACGGTCCACCAGGCCCTGGAGTCCCTCCTCCGGATCGGTCTGGTGCAGCCGGACAAGGAGGACCCCGACCGGGTGTGGGCGGTCGATCCGCATCTTGTCGCGGCCGTGGCCACCGCTCCGCTGGAGCGGACCATCGCCGAGCAGCAGAACCGGCTGAGAGTCTTCCGCGACCAGTTTGCGCGACTGGCCTCCGACTACGAGGAGGGCAAGCAGGGCGCGTCCGCCGAACTGGAGACCATACCGGGGCTGTCCCAGGTGCGGGCCGCCCTGAACCGGGCCTCGGAACAGTGCCGTGAGGACATGATTACCGTTCAGCCAGGGGGTACCCGCTCGCCCGAGGTGCTTCAGGACGCGCTGGCGAGGGACAGCGAGCTGCTGGCACGCGGAGTGCGGATGCGTACGCTCTACCACCACACCGCGCGTTTCAACGGGCCCAGCCAGGCATACGTGGCCACGGCGAGCGCCCTGGGCGCCGAATACCGCACCGCACACCAGCTCTTCGGCCGGATGATCATTTTCGACCGGAAGGCGGCATTCCTGCCTGACCATCACGGCACCCTCGGCGCCGTGGTGGTACGGGAACCGTCGGTCGTGCACTTCCTCTGCGAGCTGTTCGAGCAGGTGTGGTCACAGGCGAAACCTTTCTCCGATGCCGCGAACGACGGCTTGGAGGCCGTGGCGAAGGATTTGGACAGGACCATCCTGCAACTGCTGGCGACCGGCCTGAAGGACGAGACGGTCGCCAGGCGGCTCGGGATGTCCCTGCGGACGACCCGTAAGCACATCGCCGACATCATGCAGAAGCTGGGGGCGGACAGCCGGTTCCAGGCCGGAGTCGCGGTGGCCATCGGCGGGCTGCTGGACGACGATACGGACCTCAGCACGCCGCCGACGCCGCAGGTCTGAGCGAGGGACCTGCAGGCGGGATCCGGCCTACGGGTAGACCTCGCCGGCCAGGAAGAGTTCGAGCAGCAGGGTCGGGGCGTGCACTTCGGACAGCCGGCAGGTGTGCCCCCGGGGCACGAACAGCGTGCTGCCGGACCGCAACCGCATCCCCAGCACGTGGTGCGGTGCGGGTGCCGGGGCCCGGTCGGCGTGTGACAGGTCGCAGCGACAGGCTCCTTCGAGGACGGTGACCGTGCACTCGGTGCTGTCGGACGCGTCGTACGTCCAGCCGGAACCGGGAGCCAGGGAGCGGAAGCGCGGGGCGACGCGCAGTCCCAGCCGATCGCCCAGTGCGGAGGCCAGGGCCGCGGGCCCGGGTCCGCCCGGTGCTTCGGCCGGCCCGGGGCCCAGCCCCGGTGGGCGTGGTATCCGCCGAAGGGCGGGCAGGGTTTCCGGGGCTTCCGGCCACAGCAGGCTCGGTCCCAGGTCGCCGTTGGTCGCCACGCACAGCGACAGCTCTTCCACGAAGGACTGCAGCGGCCGACCCAGGTCTCGCTGTCCGGGCACAGTTCTCCTCATCTTGCAGGCGGCGGGGGCAGGGCGTGCGGAGGGGAGCGCCGACGGGCACGCGCAACTGCCACGGGAGCAAAGGGACAGAGCCGCCGACAGGACATCGTGGCCGTCCGTGCATTCTGCCGCCCGGGTCGCCGCCCCGACAGTCACGTGGTCGCGTGACACGGAGTGGGGCCGCAGGCGCGGGCGGTGCGGAGGCACCCCGCCGCGCGGTCCGCTGTCGCCCGCCAAGGCGCCGTGTTACGGCTCAATCGCGCCCGCACCACCACCCGTTGGCCGGCCAGGCCGACCCGGACAGGTGATGTGACGGCGGCATGGGGACGGGATGCTCACGGAACCCGTCCAGACCCCGTGCACGGCCCCGGCCAACCCGTGGCGGACGCCATGCCCCACCCGGAAAGCTCCCATGACCCCATCCCCGCCCCACGTGGTACACATCGGCTTCTCCCCCCGGAATTCCCGGCTGCTGAGAGCCGGACACCGCTCGACCCTGCTGCTCGACGAGAACACCGCCGCTGCCCTGCCCGCCGACGTACGCGGCCGGTTCGCCGCGGTGGGGCCGCTGAAGGTCCCCGACCGGGCGGACCTCGACAACTACGACGGCGCGTTCGACCAGATGACCCACTGGGTCGCGGAGTTCACCGCGACCCTGGGTGCTCCTGCCGCCGTCGTGGGCTTGTCGGAGGAGTCCGTGCTTCCGGCGGCGCGCCTGCGCGGGCGGCTCGGGCTGCCCGGCATGACCACGGACACCGCACGGCTGCTGCGCGACAAGGTGCGGATGAAGGAAGCCGTGCGCGGCGCGGGCGTCGACACGCCCGCCTTCGTGCCGGTAGGCCCCCGTACCACGGAGGGGGAGGCTGCCCGGATCGCCGGGCTGATGCCCGGCGGGGTCGTACTCAAGCCCCGGAGTCAGGCCGCCGCCATGGGAGTTGAGGTGTTCGACGATCCCGGCCGCTTCGTCGAGCGCGTCCGGCGCGGTGGAGTCGGGGAGGGGTTCGAGGCGGAGGAGTTCGTCACCGGAGACCTCTGTCACGTCGACGGTCTGGTCCGCGACGGGCGCGTTCTCTTCGTCACCGCGGCCGCCTATCTCGCGGCCCCCTACGACGTGGTTACGGAAGGCGGCCACCCGCTGGGTTCCATCGGTGTGGACGACCCCCGGATGCTGGCGCGCATGACGGACCACACGGCCACCGCCCTGGACGCGCTGGGGCTGCGCGACGGCGTCTTCCACCTGGAGCTCTTCGTCCGCCCCGACGGACGCCTCACCTTCCTGGAGGTCGCCGCCCGGCCCGGTGGCGGTGGGATCGCAGACCACATCCGCTACGTCTACGGCGTCGATCTGGCAGAGGAGGCCCTGCGGGTGTGCCTGAACGAGCCGCCGAGCCACACCGGTCCGCCGACCGCCCTCGACACCGGAATCGCCGCCTCCGGCTGGCTCTTCAGCCTTACCCCTGAGGGCGGCGACCGAACGGTGGCGCGGGTTGACGGCGCCGAGTCGCTGCCCGCCTCCGTCGTACGGCACACCGTTGCCCGCCCCGGCGATGAGGTCACGGAGAGCGGTGAAATGTACCGGGCCCAGGGCCAGTTCACGTTCATCGGTGACTCGGCGCGGCAGCTCACGGAGGACGCCCTGCGTGTGTGGTCGGACTACCACGTCACCTACCGGTGACCGCGGCCGGACCGGGCGCCACCGGCGTGTCGCCCGGCTGTCAGCCCACTCACGCCCGGCACCGGCGCGTTGCCCGGGAAGCCGCCCACCCGGCACTCAGCGAGGAGCACCCGTGACCGACTTGCTCGTCCAGCCCCAGCTGTCCCTGCGCACGGCCCTGGTCGTCGGCGCGGGCCCGATCGGCACATCCGTCGCGCTGGCTCTCACCGCCGGGGGCGTACGGGTGCACCTGCGCGACACGGACCCGCAGGCCGCGGGCCTGGCTGCCGCACTGGGGGCGGGCACGCTCGAACGGCCGTGCGGGAGCGCCGACATCGCGGTCATCGCCGTACCCCCCGGCCGGGTCGGCGCGGCGGTACGGGAGTGCCAGCGCCGGGAACTGGCCCGCCACACCATGGACGTGGCCGGGGTGAAGGCGGCGCCCCTCGCCGACGTCCTCGCACGGGGATGTGACCCCGGGCGGCACATCGGGGGACACCCGCTGGCCGGGGGCGCGGCCGACGGGCCGCCCACTGCACGGGCCGACCTCTTCCGGGACCGGCCGTGGGTGCTCAGCCCCCTGCCGCAGACGTGCACCGGGACGCTCAACGCAGCTCTCGACGTGGTGACCGCGTGCGGTGCCACCCCTGTCCTCATGGACGCCGGTGAGCACGACCGGGCGGTGGCCCTGGTCTCGCACGCGCCCCGGGTCCTGGCGTCGCTGTTCGCGGCACGTCTGGCGGAGGCTCCGCCGGGCGCCTCGCGGCTGTCGGAGGCCGGCGCGCGTGAGGGTTCCCGGACGCCGGAGGACATCCTCGGCTGGGTCGAAGTGCTGCTCGCCAACGCTCCGGCCGTGGCCGACGTCCTCGACGGGCTCGCCGGGGACCTCACCGCAGTCGTCGCGGCGCTGCGCGCATCGTCCGGTCGCGGGGCGGCTGACGCCGGTGCCCGGCTGGCGGAGCTTCTCGTCGCGCGCACTCCGCCCGTGGCGCACCGCTGGTCCGACGGAGCGGCGTGAAACGGCGGCAGGGCGCCGGCCCGGGGCCGGCACTCAGGGGGCCCGGCCGCACAGAACGGCATCGGGTCAGATCCGGCTCTCGCCACTCGGTTCCGGCCGGCCGGGAAGCCGTGGCGCTTCCATCAGACCGGTGTCCTCCAGCGTGTGTGCGGAGGAGCCTTCCGCCGACAGGGCGAGCAGAAGCAGATGCATACGGCTGCGTGCTCCCGTCTTCGCGCGTATCCGCCGGAGATAGGTATCGACGGTATGCGGACTGACGTTCATGCGCCGGGCGATTTCCCCGTAGGTATCGCCGTGCACCAGATGCCCCAGCACTTCTCTTTCCCGGCCGCTGATCCTGCGGACTGCTTCCTGGAATTCGTTGCTCACGGAGTCGTGCGCCTTTCTCTGCGTCTACTCTGCATACCGGGCGCCGTGCAAGGCCGTTTCCCGTTCCCGCTTTCCGCCAGGTCCCACGGGCGGACACTCCCGTGGCATGAATGAGTGCAGGTCAGCCCGCTGGGCTTATCCCCAGCCGCTGTCGCCGTCGGTGCCGGCGTTCTTCATTTGGGTACCGGCCGCGGCGTGGACCGTTGAACCACCGGTGTGGGCGGTGGACGTCCCGGCGACCGCACCGACCGAGGCCATGACGCAGAGAAGGGCGATGCCGAACGCGCGCAGGGTCTTCATGACTTCTCCTGGAATTTGATGTGAGAGAGGGGGCGGAAGGAGCCGGACTGTGGAAGCCGGCCGGTTTCCCCTTCCGCCATTCCAGAATCGTCGACGCTCGCCCCGGAAGCCACCGCGGAGCCTGTTCACCAAGCTGTCGAGCAGCAAAGCGGGGGGGTGGATTAATCGGGCTTACGTCACCAAATGCCTACAGAGCGGTCCTCGTTGCCGGGGTGAGCCACACAGCCGTGTCCTGCGGCAGCGCTCCGGCGTCCAACGGGCCGCTGGACAAGAGGATTCGGTCCGCCGGGTCCAGGCGCAACGGTTCCGGCGCGAAGTTCACCACGCAGCGCAGGCCGGGTGCCCGGTCGAAGGCGAGCCACGCCCCGGAGCCGGGGCCGGCGACCCGCACCGGGCCAGGGCCGGGGGACGGGTGGGCGCGACGCAGTCGAAGAGCCGCCCGGTACAGGGCGAGCGTCGAGCGCGGGTCGGCCTCCTGCGACGAGACCGTGTACGGCGCCCAGTCGGCCGGCTGAGGGAACCACAGCTGCGGGTCTCGGGCCGTGCTGAATCCGTACGGTGTGCGCGTACCGGCCCACGGCAGCGGCACCCGGCAGCCGTCCCGGCCCTCGTCCGCGCCACCGGAAGCGCGCCACACCGGGTCGCGACGCCGGTCCTCCGGCACCCACGCCTGCGGGAGGCCCAGTTCCTCTCCCTGATAGACGTACGCGGCACCGGGCAGTGCCAGGGTGACCAGAGCCGCGGCGCGAGCCCGGCGCAGCCCGGCCGCACTGTCACCGTCGCCGTACCGGGTCGCGGCGCGGACCGTGTCGTGGCTGGCGGACGTCCAGGTGGACCACGCTCCCACGGCACCCGTCGCCGCGGTGGACCGTTCGATCACCAGGCGCATCGCGGCGCCGTCCCAGGGTGCCTCCGTCCACCCGAAGTCGAATACCTGGCCCAGCCGTCCGGGCCGTACATAGCGCGCCAGCCGCTCGTGGTCGAAGAGGATCGCCTCACCGACGAGGAGCCGGCCGCTCTGCGGTGGCTGCCCGTCCGGTCCGGGTGCCGCGTCGACGATCTCGCGCCAGCGGGCGTACAACTCCTGGAGTTCGGGGCGGTCGTGGTAGGGCATCAGGTGGTTGCGCCAGGGCTCGCTGTGCTGGCCGGGTCCTGCGTCCGGCAGGCCATCCGCCTTGACGAGTGTGTGGGCGACATCGATACGGAACCCGTCGGCCCCGCGCGCCGTCCAGAACCGCAGGACCCGCTCGAACTCGGCCCGCACCTGCGGGTGACGCCAGTTCAGGTCGGGCTGGTCCGGGGTGTGCAGGTGCAGGTACCAGAGCGTGCGGCCGTCCGGAGCCTGCGGAAGCCGGCTCCACGCCGGGCCGCCGAACGCGGACAGCCAGTCGTTCGGCGGGCGTTCACCGCCCGGCCCCCTTCCCGTGCGCACCAGGTACCTCGCGCGGGCGGCGTCCCCGTCCGGCCCCGGCGGCGCGGCCAGCACCGCACGGAACCACGGGTGTGCCACCGACGTGTGGTTGGGCACCAGGTCCACCAGGACCCGCAGCCCCAGCTCGTGCGCGCGGGCGGCCAGTGCCGTCCAGTCGTCCAGGGTGCCCAGCTCCGCCGCCACCGCTGTGTGGTCGGTGATGTCGTAGCCGGCGTCGGCCAGCGGTGACGGATGGAAGGGGGTCAGCCACACCGCGTCCACGCCGAGGCCGGCGATGTGCTCCAGCCGTCCCATCAGGCCCGGCAGGTCGCCGGTCCCGTCACCGTCGCTGTCCGCGAACGCCCTGACGTACACCTGGTAGCAGACGCCCTGGCACCACCACGGATCGGCCTGATGGTCCGTCATAGGGAGCGCAGCGGTACTGTCAGGGTGCCCTTGAGGTAGGCGCACATCAGGTCCGAGTCCCAGCCGCCCATCCAGAACTCCGCCGTCCACGGCGCGTCGTGGTCCACGGACAGGCCGCCCAGGACATCGCCCTCGGCGACCGACTTGCCGGTCAGCGGGAAGCGGAACTCCTCCAGCGCCGTCAGGTTGACCACCCGCTCGTCGGCCGGATCGGCGAGGGCGATCTCCAGCTCGCGGACGCGCTTCTCGATCCCGGCCCTGAGCACGGGGTCCTGCGCCGCCGCGAGGTCGGCGCGCAGCAGGTCGCGGCGCTCGACCCGGCTGGTGTACGGGTCGCTGACGCCGGTTTCGCCCAGGACCAGCGGTGCGTCGGTGCGGAACGTGCGGCCGCCGAACTTCTCCAGCTGCGTGCGTGGAATCTCGTGCACAGCGGCGTCGGGATGCTCGTCCCACATCACCATCACCCGCTCCAGCCGCGCCCCTGGCCCGGTGATCTCCAGGTGGAAGGGGACGATCGGCTCACGTCCCGCGAAGGTGAGCACGAAGTTGCGGTTCTCGAAGACCGGATCGCCCAGCAGGTCCACCTTCGCCCCCGTCAGCCCCGGTATCCCGGCTCCGTCGACGGTGGCCCGGGTCACCGACACACCGATCGGCGGCATATGGCTGCGCAGCACCGCGGGGTCCGGGTCGTTGAGGACGATCACCCGGTCCAGGTCGGGCTCACCGGCCAGCGCGAAGGTGCTCCCGCTGACGCCACGCGGCTCATCCGTGGGGTCCGGGTCGGTGGCCAGGCGGGCGATGAACCAGCCTCCGTACTCGACGATCAGTTCACGCGCCATGGGTGACTCCTTCTGCGGAAACGGGACGGGAGGTGGGGACGGACGGGGCGGGGGAGCCGACGGCCTCGGTGTCGACGGCGTACTGGTCGGACATCCGCTGCACGTTCTCCGCGAGAAACCTCAGGCGGCGGACCACCCGGCCCGGGGCGGCGCCGGCATCGGCCATTCCGCTCACCCGGTGTGCGCGGCCCGCGAGATCCCGGAGCCGCTCCAGGAAGACCCGCTGGGCGACGTCCCGTTCGGGAATCAGCTGGATGCCGCGCCCGAACTCGAACGGCGGGCCCGCCGTCACCGCAGGATCCCCGGCGGACGCGGGCAGCTCACCCAGCAGTTCGCCCAGCGGGCGCACGAACATCGTCATCAGCGGGAAGAACACCACCGACTGCAGGACGCGCAGCTCCTGCGGTGACTCTCCGGACTGGCCGAAGAACCGCAGCAGCATCAGCACCATCAGCGCGTAGCCGGCGTTGAACAGCTCGGCCGCCTCCCGGGCGAGCGGGTCCGTGATCAGGCCGACATCCTGGGCGTCCGGCGCGCGCCGCACAGCCGGGTTGTCGAGCATCGGGCGGGCCGGATCGAACGGCCGGCCCGCCGCGGTGGCAGCGGTGACCTCACGGTCGTACTGCTCGCGGATGCACAGCAGCCGCCCGTAGTGGGAGTCCTCGCTGTCCTCGTCAGCGCCTTCGCCCTGCTCGATGATCAGGTCGATGGCCCGCATCGCCGCCGCATGCGTGTCCACAGGGAACGGCTCCACGCCGTAGCCCACCAGGACGTCGTCGTCGAAGAAATGGTCGGGGTCGATGACCGCCGCCGTGTCGATCTGCCGGTGCGGGGGCCCGATGAACAGGTCCTTCTCCGGCACGCTCAGCACCAGTTCCCTGACCCGCTCGTACAGCATGCCGACCGTCATCTGCGGTTCCTCGTCCGGTGCGCCGGGCTCGGCAGGGCGGCCGCTGATCCGGGAGAGCAGCACCGTGGGCATCTCGTAGGCGATGAACCGCTCCAGCGTGTCCCGGTTGAAAGGGGTGAGCGCGGAGACCAGACCGAGCGGGTAGTAGCGCTCCGGCTGCGGGAAGGCGGGGCGCTGCAGATAGGGCGCGCCGCCCACGCCGGCGAGGAGGTTGAGCACCAGTCCCAGGTGCAGCATCTCCTCCCGGCTCAGGCGCAGCAGCTGGCCCTTCCACTCGCGGATCGTCTCGATCTGCACATCGTCGAGGCCGGCCTCCGGCGGGTTGGCGCGCAGCGAGAACGCGGCGTACAGGTACTGCAGGCACAACGAGTGCTCGACCTCCGCGGCCTCGCACAGGTAATCCACCAGCCGGGCACGCACGGCCGCCACCTCCGGCGGGCTCGGGCACAGCGGTTCAGCGGACGTCAGGGACATGGGAGCCCTCCTGGAGGGTTCGGTGCAGCAGGTCGTCGGTGAGCAGGCCGAGACCGGTGACAAGCGTGTGTGCCGCCCCGTGGTCGAGGCCGCGGGTGTACGGCGTCGGCACCGCCACCACGCGCAGTCCAGCGGCGCGGGCGGCGGCGACGCCGGTGAGTGAGTCCTCCACGGCCACGGCCCGTCCCGGCGTCACGCCCAGCAGGGCCAGGGCCCGGCGGTAGACGTCCGGGGCCGGCTTGACCCGGGCGACGTCGTCACCGCAGACCACGACGTCGAAGAAGGCCGTCAGTCCGTGGTGGCCGAGCATGCGGGTCACCCACGAGCGGTCTGCGGAGGACGCCACCGCCAGCCGGGTTCCGCGCTCGGCGAGCCGGTCCAGCAGGGTGCGCACGCCCGGCATCAGCGGCACGTTCGCGGGGACCAGCAGCTCGCGCCACAGCTCCCGCAACCGGGCGTGCGCCCGCGCGGTGTCCGGGGTACCGGGCAGCAGCCCGAACAGCGCCTCGTAGCCGCCGGTGTTGCCGCACACCTCCCTCGCCCAGCGCTCGGCGGGCAGGTCCACCCCGTACTCGGCGAACAGCCGTCGGCATGCTTCCAGGTCCGGGCCGATGGAGTCGACCAGGACACCGTCGTGATCGAACACCACCGCTTCCGGCCAGTACGTGCGTGTCTCGTGCGGATCAGGGTCCACCAGCACATCGAGCTCCTCGGGTCGTCGGCCTGCCCGCACATGCTCGGCGCCCGTCCGGGGCCCGCACCCCACCCGGCCGGGCAGGCCCGGCGCGGCCCGGCGCGG
>NZ_JAAGLN010000132.1 GCF_010548145.1 Streptomyces sp. SID10853 | reverse complement strand
GACTGCGCTGCCGGTGGCCTCCGCCGCCCAGTCGGGGCGCGTGGGGTGTGCGCCGGGCGCGGGGCACGCGGTGTCGCCGCAGGAGCACCGCTCGACGCCCGCCACCGCCTCCAGCCAGGTGCCGGGGAGCACGTCCCAGTGCCGCTCCTCCGCGTACCGTACGGCGCTGTCCAGCAGCGGTTCTGTGCGCTGCCGGGGGATCGGTGCGGCCTGCGTGCCCGTGGTGGTCTCTTTCACGAACAGCTCAACTCCCGCCGTCACCTGGGGTTACGGGGTCAACAGGCGGGGCAGAGCAGCGGTTTGACGGCATGTGGGGCGCATGGAGGCATGGGCGGGGGCGCGCAGGCGAATGCACCCCCCGGAACGGGTATTCCTCAGCGGGGTGCAAGGAGAATGCCGGGATTACTCCCGTCTTCCACCGCATTCTCCCGACATTTCCCGGGCAGTGATCAACCCGACCGGATCAGTGATCGCCGCACGTCTCAGGGGGTATTCATGGCCGCCAGGCCGCTCGTCGCCCGTCAGCCCAATGAACGGCTGCAGGCACTCATCCAGGAAGCCGGCTGTTCCAACGCCGGCCTCGCCCGCCGCGTGAACATGGTGGGGGCGGAGCGAGGTGTCGACCTCCGCTACGACAAGACGTCCGTCGCGCGATGGCTGCGCGGGCAGCAGCCGCGCGGCCGGGCGCCGGGCATCATCGCCGAGGCGCTGGGCCGCAAACTCAGCCGTACGGTCACGATCGACGAGATCGGGATGGCCGACGGGAAGAACCTGGCCTCCGGGGTCGGCCTGCAGTTCTCGCCGACCGTGCTCGGCGCGATCGAGCAGGTCTGTGAGCTGTGGCGCAGCGATGTGGGCCGGCGGGACTTCCTCTCCGGCTCCACGGTCGCCGCGTCCGCGCTGGTCGAGCCGAGCAGGGACTGGCTGATCACCGGGGCGGACGCGCAGGTGGCGCGGGCCGCGGGGGCGCGGGTCGGGCCGTCCGACGTGCAGGCGGTGCGGGCGACGACCGCCGCGCTGACCGAGCTGGACCACCAGTTCGGCAGCGGCCATGTGCGGCCGATCGTCGTGCACTACCTGAACAGCGTGGTGTCCGGGCTGCTGGCCGGTTCGTACCGCGACGGGGTGGGCCGGGAGCTGTTCGCCGCGGTCGCCAGACTGACCGAACTCGCCGGTTACATGGCGGTCGACACCGGCCAGCCGGGCCTCGCCCAGCGCTACTACATCCAGGCGCTGCGGCTGGCCCAGGCGGCGGGCGACCGCGGCTACGGCGGTTATGTGCTGGCCGCTTCGATGAGCCATCTAGCCGCCGAGCTGGGCACCCCGCGCGAGATCGCGCAGCTGGCGCGGGCGGCCCAGGAGGGCGCACGCGGGCGGGTCACACCCCGGGCCGAGTCGATGTTCTACGCGGCGGAGGCGCGCGGCCACGCGCTGATGGGGGACGCCCGTGCGGCCGATGAGGTGGCCGGGAGGGCCCTGGCGGCGATGGACCGTGCGGAGTCCGCCACGGACGCGGGCGACGACCCGGAGTGGATCGCCCACTTCGACGGCGCGTATCTCGCCGACGAGCTGGCGCACTGCCACCGCGACCTGGGCCAGGGGGCGGCGGGCGCGAGCCGGGCCGAGGAGGCCCTGGCGGGCCTTCCGGAGACGAAGACCAGGCGCAGGGGGATCGGCCTGGTCCTGCTGGCCACGGCGCAGCTCCAGCAGCGTGAGGTGGAACAGGCGTGCCGGACGGGGACCCGCGCGGTGGAGCTGCTGGGCACGGTGCGGTCGGGCCGCGGGGCGGACTATCTGGACGACCTGCGGGGGCGGTTGGAGCCGTTCGCGGAGGAGCCGGTGGTCCGGGAGCTGGGGGCACGGATGGACATCCGGGCGGCGTAGCGCACGGCGGGTGGGCGGCGTAGCGCACGGCGGGTGGGAGGGGGAGCCCGCGCCTGGGCAGGAGTCGGAGCAGGAGTCGGATCGGAGCAGGAGTCGGAGCAGGCGGCGGAGGTGTGGCGGTGCGCGGACGACTGCGTACCGCCCTGCCTCCGCCCTGCCTGCGTCCTGTCTCCGTCCTGCCTGTGCGCCGTCTCGGCCCTGCCTTCGCCCAGGCCGGACCGGCCGGACCGGCCGGTCCTGCCCGGCCGGTCCGACCACCGCTTCCTGCCCTGGCCGCCGAGTCCTGAGCGGCCCGGCCGGTCTGTGTGCGGGCTGTGGGATTGGTGTACGGCAGGGGCGAGAACAAGCCACTCCGGCTCGTACGCAGGCGTCCACCGCCCCAAGTACAGCGCCGGGCACCGCGCATGTGTTACATCGCACACCCCCATCCGCCGCCCCGTGGCAGACGCGTCCTTTCACCCGGTAGCGTGAACCGACGATTCCGTAGGTCCACGTGTTAGTAGGAGTCCCGGTGACGCAGAACGGACAGGGCGACGAGCCGCAGCTTCCCGCTGTGCGGCGCGCGCACGAAGGTGTCGTACTGCCGTCCGACGGGAGCGGTCCGTGGATCCCGGAAGTCGCGGGCGAGCACACGGTTCCCGCCGGTGGCCAGCCGTGGGGCCAGCCCTGGGGACCGCAGGACGGCGGACCTCAGCCGCCCCAGCAGCAGCCGCCGCACATACCTCAGCAGCCGCAGCACCAGCAGCATCAGCCGCCCCAGCAGTCACAGCATCAGCAGCAGCCGCCGCAGTTCCCGCAGCATCTGCCGCCGCAGCAGCTCCCGTACCAGCAGCCGCCGCAGCAACTGCCGTACCAGCAGCAGCAGCCGCCCGCGTCGCAGCCGCTGCCCCCCGCCGCCCAGCCGGGCGGCCCCGGGCACCCGCTTCCGCAGCACGGCGCGCCCGCCCCGCAGGGACAGCAGTATCCGCAGCAGGGCCAGTCCCAGCAGGGGCAACCGCAGTACGGCCGGCACTCCGCGCAGGGTTCGGGCGCGCAGCAAACCCCCTCGCTCGCTCAGCCGTTGCCCCCCGAGGCCGTTCCGGGCGCGGGCGACAGCGACGCGACGCAGTTCATCGCCCCGGTCCCCGCGCAGCCCGGGAACCCGTCGGAGTCCACCCAGTACCTGGGCTACCAGCACCAGTCGGGGCCCGCCCCGGCCGCCGCCGGGTCCGACGCGGACCCCACGCAGTTCCTGCCGCCGGTCCCGGCCGCTCCGGCCGCCCCCTCCGGTGCTCCCTACGGCATCAGACCCGGCGCGCCCGAGGACCGGCAGCCGCCCGCCGAGTTCGACAGCCTCTTCCGTTCGGACAACGGAGCAGGCCCCCAACCGGCCGGCGAGACACAGCAGATGCCGCGTTTCGACTCCCCGCCCCCGTACGGCAGCGCCCCGTACGGCAGCGACCCGTACGGCCGGCCGCAGCAGCAACCCGGCGCGCAGGCGCCGCAGTACGCCCCGGAGCCCGAGCCGGCTTCCCGGGCCGGTGCCGGAGGCGGAGCCGGGGGGCGGCGCAAGTCGTCCCGTACGCCGCTCATCGCCGCTGTCGTCGTCGGCTGCGCCGTCGTCGGCCTCGGGGCGGGCGCGCTGCTGAGCGGTGGCTCGGACAAGAAGGACGACAAGCAGCCCGTGGGCGCCACCGCCACCGAAGGTTCGAAGACGCCCGAGCCGGCCAAGGACCCGGCGCAGCCGCAGGCCGTCGCGCTCGACAAGCTGCTCGCCGACAGCAACAACAGCCGCTCGGCGGTGATCGCGGCGGTCGGCAGTATCCGCTCCTGCCAGAACCTGCCCAAGGCGGCATCGGACCTGCGCGGGGCGGCGAAGCAGCGCCACGAGCTGGTGACCAGGCTCGGCACGCTCTCGGTCGACAAGCTGCCGGATCACGCGAAGCTGACCGGTGCGCTGACCACGGCGTGGAACGCGTCGGCGACCGCCGACGAGCAGTACGCGGCCTGGGCCCACGCCGTCGCGGCCAACAGCAAGAAGGAGTGCAAGCACGGCCACGCCAAGCGGACGGCGGCGGCCGGCCGTGGGGACGCGGCCAGCGGCCAGGCCACCGCGGCGAAGAAGCAGGCGTCGACGCTGTGGAACGCCATCGCGGACAAGTACAGCCTGACGCAGCGCAGGAGCGACCAGCTCTGACGCCGGGCAGGCGGAGGCGCAGGCGGAGGCAGTACGAGGAGTCTCCGCCGGGGCCGCCGCATTCGGACAGCCGCGGTCGCGATCGCCCCGCCGACGAACGGCAGGACCGCCCCGGCTCACTCCGTGAGCGACGCCTTCTCCAGCGTCGGTCCCACATCCACCGCGCCCTTCCGCAGGGCCACCAGCCGCCCCCCGCGCACCACTTGGAAGGTCACCCGGTGGTTCACCAGCCGGGGGAAGTCCCGTGACGCCAGCATGTCCTGGAACCGCCACCGCAGGGTGGGCGTGAGCCCGCCGGTCTGCACGGCCAGTCCGCCGTCGAGCGTCCGGGTCAGGTCGTCCGCCGTGATGTGGTCCTTGCCGAGCGACTCGATCGCCTCTCTCAGCACGGTGTACGCGATCCAGGTGGTCTCCGCACCGGCGTCGGCGGGGTCGATCCTGTTGTCGTCGAAGGCGTACTTGTCGATCACGTCGCGCATCGGCTGCCAGTGCGGATCCCCCGCGACCGGGTACCAGCCGGTGACGTAAGCGCCTTCGTACGGGCCGTCCTTGCCGCCCGTGCTGTCGACCAGCCCCTGTCCGACACTGCCGAGCACGGAGGCGATCCGCACCGCCCGGCCGGACCCCTCCTGCCGCCGGAACGAGTCGACGAACGTCTGCGTACGCCCGCCGAGCACCGCGCTCACACACCCCGCGCCGGTCCCACTGCTGGCCCGGACACCGGCCCCACCGCCGGTGTCACCGCCGGCCCCACTGCCGCTCCCGCCACCGATCCCGCTGCCGCCCGCCGGGGTACCCGGCCCCGCGCCCACCGCCCTGAGCGCGGCGGCGGCCTGTGCCCCGTACTCGCCCGCGTCCTCGGTGGTGCGGATATCCGTGGCCGGGCCCCGGCCGCTCTCCGCCAGGCCGGCGTCGAGGAGGACGGGCAGTTCGTCGCCGTCGACGTTCTCCGGCCTGACCAGCGCGATCCGCTCGCAGTCCCGGGCGAGCAGGCGGCCGCTGCCCGCCAGCAGGGACGCCTGGCCGCCGTTGACCGGGTAGGAGAGCGCGGAGCGGAACTCCTCGCTGGAGACGCCGTATCCGCCGATGTACGGGATGCCCGCCGCTTCGAGCGTCGGCATGAACGACTGGCCGTAGACGCTGTACGAGCCGACGACCGCGGCCACGCCCTCCTTGACCGCACGCTGGGCGCAGGCTCCGGCGCCGACCGGATCGTTGTGGTCGTTGCAGGTGAGGACGCGGAGCCGGTGGCCGTCGACACCGCCGCCGGCGTTGACCCAGCGGGCGTAGGCGGCGGCCATGGCCGGCATTCCCGGCATATTGGTCGCGTTGGTGGACTCGGGAGCCCAGGTCATCACGGTGACGGTGTCCCTGGACCCGTCCGGCTCCCCGGACGCCGCGCCGCAGCCGGTGAGCAGGGAGGGGGCTCCGACGGCTGTGCAGAGCGCGAGGACGGTGAGGGAGCGTGGCCAACCGGTCATGGTCGGTAACCCTGCCGTCCGACGGGTAACGCGACGGTGGCCCGCCGTCAACGCTGGGTGACGGCCGGGTGAATTGCGGGGGTCCGGCAGGCTCCGCCCACCGGGAACGTACGATCGAAATCGTGCAAGCTTCCCCGAACGCTTCCCGCCGCGGCCGTCGCTCCACCACCATGGACGGCATGCCGCTGACTGACATGCCGTGGTGGCGCTGGCGCGCCAATGTGCGCTCCGCGCTGCATATGCTCTCCGATCCCGCCTTCCACCAGGAGTGCTGGCTGGCGGGCCGCCCGGAGTACGGGGACGTCACCGACGCCGTGTACCGGCTGGTCGAGGACACCTGGCTCGACAACTGGTCCGCCGAGAAGTACGTCGGGACGGTCTTCCGGGACTCCGGGGAGGCCGCCCTCGTGGACGTGGCCGTGCTGCGCGTACTGCGCATCATGCACCAGGTCGGGGCGGATGCTCCCGTATCGGTCTATATGGAGCACCATGGCTGGCCGGAGGCGGTACGGGCCGCACGGGAGGCCCATGTGCGGCTGGCCGGGGCCGACGGTGACGACCCGGACGTGGCGCCGCGCACCCTGGAGGTGCTCCGCATCGTGACCAGGGCCGCCTGACGGCGGACGGTTGTGGCACCCTGCTGTCATGACCGACCAGTACGTCCTCACGCTCTCCTGCCCGGACAAACAGGGCATTGTGCATGCCGTGTCGAGCTATCTGTTCATCACGGGGTGCAACATCGAGGACAGCCAGCAGTTCGGGGACCGGGACACCGGCCTCTTCTTCATGCGGGTGCACTTCACGGCCGAGCAGCCGGTGTCCCTGGAGAAGCTGCGGGCCAGCTTCGCCGCCGTCGGTGACTCCTTCGCCATGGACTGGCAGCTGCACCGCGCCGAGGACCGGATGCGGATCGTCCTGATGGTCAGCAAGTTCGGCCACTGCCTGAACGATCTGCTCTTCCGGTCCCGTACGGGCGCGCTGCCCGTCGAGATCGCCGCTGTGGTCTCCAACCACCCGGACTTCGCCGAGCTGGTCGGTTCGTACGGCATTCCCTTCCACCACATCCCGGTGACGAAGGACAACAAGGCGGCGGCCGAGGCCGAACTGCTCGACCTGGTCCGCAGGGAGAACGTCGAGCTGGTGGTGCTCGCCCGCTATATGCAGGTCATCTCGGACGACCTCTGCAAGGCGCTGAACGGCCGGATCATCAACATCCACCACTCCTTCCTGCCGAGCTTCAAGGGCGCGAAGCCGTACCACCAGGCGCACGCGCGGGGCGTGAAGGTGATCGGGGCGACGGCGCACTATGTGACGGCCGACCTCGACGAGGGGCCGATCATCGAGCAGGAGGTCGAACGGGTGGGCCACGAGGTCACCCCGGACCAGCTGGTCGCGATCGGGCGCGACGTGGAGTGCCAGGCGCTCGCGCGCGCGGTGAAGTGGCACGCGGAGCACCGGATCCTGCTGAACGGCCACCGCACGGTGGTGTTCACGTAGGGCCCCCGGACCTGTCATACGGCTGCGGCGGGCGGTACCCCCTCTGGTCCGAGCGGTCCGAGCGGTCCGAGCGGTCCGAGCGGTCCGAGCGGTCCGAGTGGCCCGAGCGGTCCGAGCCGGTGGTCGAGCGCGGCGCCGACCTCGGGGCAGTTCTTGCGGATGACGTCGAGGAAGGCATTCAGTGCCGGGGAACGGTCCCGGGCGCTGAAGGACAGGACCAGATCGGGCAGCGGCGTGCGCGGGGTCACCTCGCAGAACCACGTGCCCCTGCGTGGGGCCGTCAGCATGCGAGAGGGCCCCAGACCGACGCCCACCCCGCAGGCGGCGAGGCCGATGATGGTGTGGATGTCCCTCGCGACGGTCGCACCGGAGAGCGCCGGGGACTCCTTGCCCAGGAGAGCCCGCAGCCCGGTGGCGACGGCGGGCTCGTCCTCCGCGGGCGCGACGATCAGCGGCTGTCGCCGCAGCCGGTCCACGTCCACCGACGCCTGACCCGCGTACGGATGCGTACTGCTCACGACCGCGACCAGGTGGTCGTGTCCGATCGGGACCGAGACCAGCTGCTCGGCCCCGACGCCCCCTGGCCGGCCGAGGCCGATCGCCACGTCCAGCTCGCCGGCGACGAGCGCAGCCGTGCTGCGCCTGGTCGCCATCTCGTGCAGTTCCAGCCGCACGTCGGGCCGTTCGCGGCCGAACCGGCCGAGGACGTCCGGCAGGGGTTCGAGCAGCGCCGAGGCAATGAACCCCAGGCGCAGCCGTCCCGTTTCGCCGCGCGCCGCCCTGGCCGCGTCGACCGAGGCCGCCGCGATCTCGTCGAGCGCCCGGCGGGCCCGGGAGAGGAAGGCCGCGCCCGCAGCCGTCGGAAACACCCCCTGGCGGGTGCGATCGAACAGGCGGGTGCCCACTTCCCGTTCCAGGTCGGCGATCTGCTTGGACAGCGGAGGCTGTGCGATGCCCAGAGCACCGGCCGCCCGGCCGAAGTGCGCGTGCTCGGCGAGGGTCAGTGCGTACCGCAGGTGCCGCGCCTCCATGTCAGGCCCCCAGTCATATCTCGCAGGTATCGTCGGCCAGCTTGTCAGATCTCTCACTGGATGATCGGGGTCGGGTCGCGTGGAATGCGGTCATGACTGCTTCGACTGCTTCTTCGTCCACAGACAGCGTCTTCGTCTTCGTGCACGGTGCCTGGCACGGCTCCGGGCAGTGGGCGGCGACGCAGCGCGCACTCGCCGCACTCGGCGCCGCGAGCATGGCCGTCGATCTGCCGGGGCACGGCTTCGACGCGCCCCTGCCCACCGGATACCTCCGGCCGGGCCAGCCGGGCCTGTTGACCGAGAAGTCCGCGCTCGCCACGGTGACGATGGACGACAGTGCCGAGGCCGTGCTGGACACGCTGCGCCAGGCCCGCCGCCACCGTCGTGTCGTGCTCGTCGCGCACAGCGCGGGCGGCGGCCCCGCGTCACTGGCCGCCGAGCGCGTGCCCGGACTCGTCGACGAGATCGTCTACCTCTCGGCCTTCGTACCCGCCGGACGGCCCCGGTTCTCCGACTATCTCGGCTCGCCCGAGAACGCCACGGCACGGGGCCGGAGTCTCAGCCTCGGCGACCCCGGCGAACTGGGCGCCGTGCGGATCAACCCGCTCTCGCAGGATCCCGCCTACGTCGAGGAGCTGCGGCAGACCCACTACCACGACACTGCTCTGGACCGCTTCGACCGCTGGCGCTCGGCACTGAGCCCCGATCTGCCGCTGGCGATCCCGGCCACCCCGGTCATCGTGACCCCGCAACGGTGGGGGCGCGTCCCGCGGACCTTCCTGCGCTGCGCGGACGACCGGGCGCTGCCGACGGCCGTGCAGGATCTGATGGTGGCGGAAGCCGACCGGGCCATGCCCGGCAGCCCGTTCACCGTGCGCACCCTCCCGGGCAGCCACAGCCCGTTCGCGGCCCGGCCCGGTGAGCTTGCCGAGGCTCTGCTGTCGTGAGCCCCCCGGTCACATCCGGCTGAGCGCCGCCGCCGCGAACAGTACGTCCCGGATCGCCTCGCGGTCTCCCTCCTGCCCGGCGACCGCCTCCTCCGGCTCCACATGGCCTGCCGCCAGCCGGCCGAACTCCACGCCGTCCAGCGCTACATGGGCCACGGAGTGGTCCGGGGAGCCCGTGGCGGCCGGGGAGTCCAGCGGGATGTACCAGTCGCCGCCGCCCGCGCCCTCGATCTCCAGCCGCAGTGAACGGCCCGGCCGGCCTTCCGGGACCGGGCCGCGGGGCGGGCTCGCCAGGCCGGAGCGGCGGCGGCCGGCCAGCGTGGCGGGCAGCATCCGGGCCGCCAGGTCGATCATGAGGTTGAGGTGGGACGAGGCCGGCGGGTCGTACGGATAGTCCACCGCGTCCGCGATGTCCTCCGCGTGCACCCAGCACTCGAAGGCCCGGTCCAGGAGCGCGTCCCGCAGCGGCAGGCTGAACTCCCCGTACGGTACGGCCGTCGCCGGGGCGTCCTGGCCCGCGAAGGAGACCGTACGGATCAGGGTGTGGCTCTGCTCGCGCCACGGCTCGCGGATCGTACGGTCAGGGGGCGTGGCGAGTGCCGCCCAGTACCGCCGGGTGCGCTCGGCGGGGGAGAGCGGTGGCTCGGCGCCCAGGGTGCCGTCGGGGTCGTCGCCGAGGCCGAGCGCGGACGCGACCAGGCCGTCGACGGTCAGCAGATGGCCGATGACACCGGCGACGGTCGTCCGCTGGGAGGCGGCCTGCTCGCCCTCGTACCACTTCAGCCTGACCGGGGCGTGCCATTCGGCCTTGCCGAAGTCGTTCAGCAGGGCGTCGAGCCTGGCGGTCTCCGCGTCGTACGGCGCCGCCCACACGGGGACCGGGATCCGGGCCGGCCTGCGGCCCAGGCAGCCCTGGAGCACCCGGGACCTGAGCAGCGGGTCCAGGTCCAGATTCCGCTCCGTGTGCAGCAGCGACACGGCGTCCCGCAGGCGCAGGGCCTCGTCCGCGCAGGGCGCGCAGTCCGTGAGGTGGTCCTCGACCGCCTCGGTCTCCTCGGGGGAGCAGGCCACCAGCGCCCAGGCGCCGAGCAGCGACTTCAGGACCCGGTGCGAGAGCTTCACCGGCGGCGCCGGCAGGAAGGCCAGGTCGTCGGCGGCTCCGCGTGGTCCCGGTATCCGCGCCGGAAGGTCCTCATCGGGACGTCCGGCCGGTTCCTCGGCCGGCCCCGTCACAGGGCACGGCCGTATCCGGGCGGTGAGACCCCGTCGGCGGTCCGGGTGTTGGCCGTGGAGAGCAGCTGGAGCCCGAGCCGGAGCCTGCGCCGCGCCTCGTCCTCGGTGACTCCGAGGTCGGCCGCGGTCTGCCGGTAGTCCCTGCGCTGGAAGTACGCGAGCTCCAGCGCGGCGCGCAGGGGCGCGGGCATGGAGGTCACGATGTAGTCGGCGCGGGCCGCCGCCGATGCTTTGCGCACCTTCTGCTCCAGCTCTTCCGTCTCCTCCGTGGTGCTCTCGCCACGGGCGGCGAGGGACGCCGTCTCGGCCGTGCGCAGCTGCTCCACGGCCTGGCGGTGGGCGAGGGTGGCGACCCAGGAGCGCATGGAGCCGTGCTTCGGCTCGTACTCGTCCGGGTGCTCCCAGACATGCACGAAGACCTCGCGGGTGATGCGGTCGGCCGCGTCGTCGTCGTCCAGCACGCGGTGGGCCAGGCTGTGCACGAGCGAGGCGAACCTGTCGTACAGCTCACCCAGCGCGGCTGCCTCGCCCCGCGCGAGCCGCTGCTGCATCCTGCGGTCCCACCGGGGTGGCGCGTCCTTCGGCATCAGGCCCCCCAAACATCTGCCCCTCGTCCCATTCGACAGTAACCGCAGGCGCCGACAAGTGCGTCTCTTTGCACCAAGTGCGGCCCCGGAGCTGCCCGTAGTGGTAGAGACGCCCCGGAACGCGGTCGCGCAGGGATGGCTGAATAGGAGCTTTTCTGTCTGAAATCGCCTGGGTGTTTATGGTGGGAACGGTGTTTCATGGGGGACCAACGGGGCAGCCGCCCGAGTGGAACGCAAACTTCCGGATCTTTCCGGACCGGCAGACCGACAGCGGAGAGGTCCAGTCCCGTGATGCTGAACGTGATCGAAGCCGAACGCGGTGCATGGCTCGTCCTGCGCATATCGGGCGAATTGGACCTCGTGAGTTCTCCCGAGGTCCGGCAGCGGGTCCATGACGCGGTGGCCGTCGGCTGCCACGACGTGGTGCTCGACCTCTCGGACGTGGTCTTCTGCGACTCCAGCGGGGTCGGCGTACTGATCGCGGCCCGCAGGCTGATGCGCTCCTGCCAGGGCCGGCTGCGGCTGATCCTGCCGGGTGGCGGCGAGGTGGGCGGCATGTCGGGCCGGGGCGGCGCCGCCCATGTGAACAAGGTGCTGGCGGCGCTGGGCGTCCGGCGCCTCTTCGAGGTGTACGCGGACGTACAGGACGCCACGGCGGACGACGCCCAGCCGATCTCGGCGTAACGGGGCGCCGGGGTGCTCGGGTGGGGTACGGCGGAAGGCCCGGTGTCCCCGGCAACCGGACCCGGCTGCCTCCCCCGACTCCAGAAGCGTGCTGGGCGGCTCTGCGGGCGGGCCGGCTGACGACTTTACGGCGCCGAGCTCGCTGCACACCCCTGTGACATGGCGCCTTTGCTTCCGGTTGGTTGCTGGAGCGAAAGCCGATGAAGGACAGTATGCGTGGCCGCTCCTGGGCAAATGAGCCGGACGAGAGATGGGACGGCTTGTCGGAAGCACGAGTACGGGGGTCGGAGTGGCGGATCACATAGCGGTGTCCACATCGGAACTGCGGGAAATCAGCCGGTCGGTTGCAAAGCTGAAGTCTCACTTCGAGGGCGCCAAGGACCTGGTCGACTCCTACGACGCGGAGATGGGATCGGGTGACGTGGCGGACGCGCTCGACGACTTCGCGGACGACTGGAAGAAGAAGCGCAAGCAGCTCTGCGACGGCCTGGAGTTCCTCGGCAAGACGGCCGGCGCGGCCGCGAAGGCATACGACGGCCTCGACCAGCACCTCGCCCAGGCCCTGCTGAAGTCCGAGCCGAAGAAGAGCGGCGAGGGCAAGTGAGCGACGATTTCTCAGGTGTCGACTGGCAGACGGCCCGTTACGACGACAAGGAATTCACCCCGGGCGACCCCTACGAGGTGGCACGGCTCGGCAAACGCATCGCCGATACGGCTGCCCTGATCCAGGACCAGGCCACCAAGCTGCACAATCTGGTCGACGGCAACGGCTGGGACTCCGACGCCGGGCGTGAGTTCACGAAGAAAACCGCGGAAACCGTCGGACTGCTCACCAAGTCGCACCGGCGTTACGCGACCGCCGCAGGTGCCCTCGGCTCCTCGGTGGGCCCCGAACCCGCCTCCGACGAGAAACGGGAGAACTGGGCCACCGCCCTCAACCACGCCCAGACGCTGGTCCGTACGGCGCTCAAGAAGGCCAAGTCCGCCGACGCGGACAGCAGCCACTGCCAGAAGCAGATCGACCACCATCCCGGTCATGATGCCCACCCCGACAAGCAGAAGCTGCACAAACAGAAGGAGTCGGCCGACTCGGACCTGGAGGACGCCAAGACGGACCTTCGGCACGCGCTGTCCTACCGGGACACCCAGGCCGGTCACGCCAAGTCGGCCATCCACGACGCCGTCGACCACGACGGGCTGAAGGATCCCAAGCACCACTGGTGGGACAGCGTGGAGGACTGGGTCGCGAAGATCGGTCACTGGGCGGGCGTGGCAGCGGCCATCCTCGGGGTGCTGGCCCTCGTGCTGAGCTGGGTGCCGGTACTCGGTGAGGTTCTCGCGGCGCTGGCTCTGATCGCATCGGTGGTCGCGCTGGTCTGCGACACCGTATCGGCCCTCGACGGCAAGGGCACCTGGCTGGACGTCGCCATCGACGCGATCGGTGTGATGTCGTTCGGCGCCGGTCGGCTGCTCGGCACCGCGGCGAAGGAGGCATCCGTGGCCGCACGGGGGTCCGCCGCCGTCAAGGACGTGCAGCTGGCACGGGACATCGGGCTGAATCCAGCGGCTGCCCGTGGACTCGGCGAGGCACTCAACGGGATCAAACCTGGTCAAATCGGCAAGGCGCTCGCCGAGGGGCCCGCCGAACTGCTGCCGCGGATGCGTTCTGTGGTCAAGGAGTCCCTGAACGCCAAAACCTACGTCAACGACATCAGGATCGCCGCGGGGAAGCTGCCCGGCGAAGAAAGCCTGGTCACCGAGGGTGCCCCCAAGCTCGCGCAGATCACGGGCTCCTCGTTCAAGAGCATGGCGGGTTACGGCAAGAGCCTCTTCATCGGCAGCCAGACCCTGCCGCTCGCGGCCGGCTGGTCGAATCTGGCACCGATCAGTGACGGGGAGTCGTGGTTGACCGGGCCGGACGGCCTGGGCAGGGTGAAGGAGATTCCAGGACTGGGGGCCGGAGGCATACCGTTCTACAACTGGCGCTGGAGTACACCCGGGGACGGCGGCTGACCCGGTCGGCTGCGGAACACCGCGGAGCAGAATCACAAAGCAAGGAAAGCAAGGACCACGTGGCGAGTGAGGACGAGCGAACCGTCGACGATCTGTTCGCGGAGCTGCCGGAGGACGGGCGGCGGACGCTGGAAGAGATCGGCATGGGGCTGCCGGAACTGCGCCGTATCGCCGACGGCGAGGGCGGCATGCGGAGAGTACGCGGTGTCCTGTCCGAGTTCACCGCCAAGTCTGATCCACGACGTCCCGGTGACGACGAGGGGCCGGCACGGCGGACCGCTGTGTGGCCGTGGATGCGACTGCTCGTCGTCGCCGTCGCCGGGTGCGTCGTGTGCTTGCTGTCCACCCTCGTACTGGGCAGCGGCCTCTCCCTGCTGGTGGGGGTGCTCTGCGGAGTGGGTGTCATCCTCGCGGCACTCGGGACCCGGGCGTCCCACGGGGGCCTGGCCCTGCGGTGGCTCACGGTGGCGGCGTACTTCGTCCTGGTCTTTGTCGCTTCCTACACCAGCCAGGAGTGGTATCTGCAGCTGCGCGGAGTGGAGCAGACGGCCATCATCACCGCGCCGAGCCACCAGTGGGCCCACGGGACTCGCCAGACCCACTGCCGAGTCAGGCTGCAGGACGGTTCCGTGCATCAGGTGTTCCACAACAGGGAGGACTGCGCTGACCGGGTCGGTGCCAAAAGCACCGCTGTGGTCGACCCGTCCGGCCACTACCGTCCCTTCCTCGGCTCGAAGTCCGACATCGGCGACACCGCCGAGACCGCTGTGTCCCTGGGCGCCGCTGCTGTACTTCTTCTGGCCCCGGCCTGCGCCGCCGTCGTCGGCCGGGTGCGGCCGCGGCGGAACATCATCGACCGAGCGGGTGGAACGACGACGTGACCGCATCTCCCGGAGCAGGCAGCACACCGGACATGGTCCGCACGGCCACCACACCTCCCTCCGACTACCGCATAGCCGTCCCCGAAGGCTGGGAACGCATCGTCCTCGACCCCGACCGCTGGACCCACCGCATCGACAAGCTGGTCAACCGCGGGCTGCGCCGGACTAAGGCCACCCCGCAGTTGAAAGCCGCGCTCGCTGACCGGCTCCGGAAGCAGGCCGAGGCCGCGCACGCGAACGGCGGCGTGGAGATGTACGTCGTCAACCAGATCATCGGGCAGGTGCCGGTGTCCGCCGGCCTGGTGGTCACCGTCCTGCAGCCGCCGCCGGGCACCGTGGCCGGGGCCCTGTCCGACATCGCTCTGTCCCTGGGGGCCCGCGGCGCCGACGTCACCATGGCCGACCTGCCCGCGGGCCCGGCCGTGCGCCATCTCCACCGTCAACACCCCACGGCCGACGACCCGGACGGCAACAAGCTGCCCCTCACACACCTGGACCTCTACCTCGCCGTGCCGAACAGCGAGCAGCGCCTGCTGCTCTCGTTCTCCACCCCGACTCCGACGTCGATGGAGCCGCTGGCGGAGGCGCTGGTGACACTCTTCGACTCGATCGCCCGCACTCTGCAATGGATGGCCTGATGCCCGAGTACTCCGCGTCCACGGTACGTATGCAGGCGCCGGACGACGCCGTCTCGCTGCCGGTACGCGAACTGGTCGACCTGGACGCATGGGCCGCTGACGCGGCCCGGCTGCGGGTGGGACCCGAAGGCGACGGACGGCTGATCGAGGCGCTCGCCGCCGAACTGCGTGCGGCTGCTCTGGACTCGCGCGACCGCGGGCCGGTTACGGCGCTCTCGTACGTCCCCACGCCGCAGTTGGGCGAGCTGGCCCGCATCGAGTTGTCGGCGCTGGTCGCCGACGAGACGTACCCCACGGTGACCGTGGACCTGCTCCACCGCTACCTGGCCGCCCCGACGGACATTTCGCTCCGGCCACCCGAGGCCGAGCTGCGGGCACTCCCCGCCGGGCCCGCGGTCCGGGTGCGGCACGCATACGTCCAGGACGCCGACCGGGACGGGACGGGCACCGTCATGGAGACCTGCGCCTACGGCATCTGTCCGGACGAGAAGTGGGGCCTCGTGCTGCTCACTTCGTGGCGAGCACTCGCGCACACCGACGCCCTGTGCACGCTGACGGACAGCCTCGCGCAGACGGTCACTGTGGGCTCCGCGGCGGCAGACTGAGCCCATACGAGCCGGGAGGGCCCTGGGCTCATCAACTCGGCACAACTGTCGGTTCCGATGGGGCGGCGTGCTCGGCGGAGACCGTCGCGGTGCCGACTTCGTGGACCCACTGGCTGTCCGGCTCTGCGGCCCCTGAGGCGCGCCGTCCCTGACCCCTCAGCCCTGCAGCTCACCCGTAAAGCTCCCGCAGCCTGTACTTGAGCACCTTCCGCAGCGCGTCGTTGCGCGGGAGCGCGTCCACCACCTCCAGTTGTTCCGGGAGTTTGTGTACGGAGAGTCCCTCGCCGCGCAGGAACGCCGACATGCTGGTCAGGGTCAGGTCATCGGTGCCCGGGCGCCGTTCGACCACCGCGCACACCCGCTCGCCGCGCTCCGGGTCCGGGAGTCCGATCACCGCCGCGTCGGCCACGGCCGGGTGCTGGTGGAGCAGGTCCTCGATCTCCTTGGCCGAGATGTTCTCGCCCTTGCGGATGATGATGTCCTTCATCCGCCCGGTCAGCACCAGATGGCCGGTCTCCCTGAGATGGCCCACATCGCCGGTGATCAGGAAGCCGTCGGCGTCGAAGACGTCCGCCGCGTGGGCCGGGTCCGCGTACCCCTGGCAGACCGCCTCGCCGCGCAGCCGGACCTCGCCGTCGGCCCCGGCGGGCAGCGGTTTGCCCTCCGGGTCCACGATGCGGATCTCCATCCCGGCCGGTGGACGGCCCTCCGTGGTGGCGAGGTTCTCGGCGGTGTCGTCGGGGGCGCCCATGGTGATCATCGGGACCTCGGTCATGCCGTAGCCGTGGGTGAGCTGGACACCCATCTCGCGTACCACCGCGTGGTAGACCTCCGGGGGCTTCGGCGCCCCGCCGCCGGCCAGCAGCCGCAGGGTGGGGACCAGCCGCTGTCCGGGTACCTTGCGCTGCTCGGTGAGGAACATCGAGTAGAACGCGGTCGAGCCGCCCGCGACCGTCACCCCGTGCCTGCGGTACTCGGGCAGCGCGGTCTCCATCGCGAACTGCTCGAACAGCACGGCCGGAAAGCCGTACAGGAGCAGCATCACCAGGTAGTCCGGGCCGCCGATGTGCGCGAAGGGGAAGGCCATCGAGCCGACGTCGTCCGACGTGAGCTGCAGGGCGTGGGCGAGGCAGGAGCCGCCCGCGATCAGCGAACGGTCGGTGTGCAGCACGCCCTTGGGGTCGGACGTGGTGCCGGACGTCCAGTAGATCCAGCGCACCGCGGTGCCGTCGGCGGGCGGCGGCGGCAGTACGCCGGGATTGCCGTCCGGGAGCGTGCCGTACACCTCGAACACGCCCCGGGCGCCGAGCCGTTCGGCCATCGCCGTGTGGTCATGGCCCCGCCAGGTGCCCGGTACGGCGAAGAAGTCCGCACGGGACTCGCGCAGCGCGAAGCCGACCTCGCGGTCCCGGTAGAAGGGGATCACCGGCGACTGGACCGCGCCGAGCCTGGCCAGGGCGAACGAGAGCAGCACGGTCTCGATCCGCGTGGGCAGCTGCCAGGCGACCACGCTGCCCGGCCGCACCCCCATCCCGTACAGGCCGGCGGCGGCCCGCTCGGCGCCGTCGCGCAGTTCTCCGAAGGTCAGGGTGCGGTCGCCCTGGAGCAGGACGGGCCGGTCCGGGGTCAGCCCGGCGCGGCGGCCCACCAGCTCCCACAGTGTGCGGGAGGCGCCCAGTGCGTGTGCGGTCTCATCCATGCCCCGAACTCCCTCATGCTCACCAGTGAGCCGTAGCTGACGGGTAGTCAGATTGTGTCGAGAGCGTAGAGCTCCGCGCCTTGTCGGTCCAGAGGGGCGGAGCTAGCCTGGTTTCTGACGGACCATCAGGTACGTGGATGCCCGATCCCCGGGCCGTCGGACACACCGGAAGGGATGCCATGACCGAACCGCCCCGGAAGTTCCCGTAATGGACCTCAGGTACACGGAGGACGAAGAGGTCTTCCGCGGGCAGCTGAAGCAGTGGCTCGCGAAGGCGCTCCCGACCCTGCCGCCCGCGCCGGACCCACTGGACTGGCCGGGGCGGCGCGCGTACGACACGGCGTGGCAGCGGATGCTGTACGACGCCGGGTACGCGGGACTGCACTGGCCCGCCGACGCGGGCGGCCGCGGCGTCACCCCCACCCAGCACCTGATCTTCCTGGAGGAGACGGAGCGGGCCGGCGCCCCCTACGTCGGGGCGAACTTCGTCGGGCTGCTGCACGCGGGCCCGACGATCGCCGCCGAGGGGACGGCGGAGCAGCGGGCGCGCTGGCTGCCGCCGGTGCTGCGCGGGGACGAGATCTGGTGCCAGGGGTTCAGTGAGCCGGGCGCGGGCTCCGACCTGGCGTCGCTGCGGACCAGGGCGGTGCGGGACGGCGATCACTATGTGGTCAACGGGTCCAAGATCTGGACCTCGCACGCCGAGGTCGCCGACTGGTGCGAGCTGCTGGTCCGTACGGAACCGGTCAGCGAAGAGGTGCCCAAGCACCGCGGGATCACCTGGCTCGCCATGCGGATGGACGCCCCCGGCGTGACCGTGCGGCCGCTGCGGACGCTCGCCGGGTCCACCGAGTTCGCCGAGATGTTCCTCGACGACGTACGGATACCGGTCACCGACCGGGTCGGCGCCGAGAACGACGGCTGGCGCGTCACCATGGTGACCCTCTCCTTCGAGCGCGGCACCGCCTTCGTCGGCGAGGTCGTCGCCTGCCGCCGCACCCTGGGCGAACTGGCCCGTACGGCACGGGACAACGGCAGCTGGGACGCCGACCCGGAGCTGCGCCGCAGGCTCGGCAGGCTCGGCGCCGAGTTCACCGCGCTGTGGCGGCTCACCCAGTGGAACGTGAGCGAGTCGCAGGGCGGCGGAGCGGCCGGCGGGCGTGGCGGCGGGGGCGCGGGCGGGCGCGGCGGCGGATTCGGGGTGCCCGGCATCGGCGGCTCGGTCTTCAAGCTCCGCTACTCGCAGGCCCGACAGGAGCTGTACGAGGCGGCAGCCGATGTGCTGGGACCCGATGCCTTCGACCTCGCGCACCCCTGGAACCAGGACCGGCTGTCCTCGCTCTCGTACACGATCGCCGCGGGCACCTCGCAGATCCAGCAGAACATCGTCGCCGAGCGGATCCTCGGCCTCCCCAAGGAGCGCTGATGGACTTCCGGCTCACCGACGACCAACTGGCCCTGCGCACCGGCTTCCGGGAACTGCTGGCCGGCCGCTTCGGCCGCGACGAGCTGCGGGCAGCAGTGGAGCGGCCGGTCATCGACCGGGCGCTCTGGCGGGAGCTGGGCGATGCCGGGCTCTTCTCGCTCCGGCTGCCCGACGCGGACGGCGGGGTCGGGCTCGGGCTGCCCGAGGCCGTGCTCGTCTTCGAGGAGGCGGGGCGGGCGCTGCTGCCGGGGCCGCTGGTCGCCACGCACCTCGCGGCGGGCACGGTGCCGGGGGCCGACACCGGGCGGACCGTCGTCACGGCGTCGGACGG
>NZ_JAAGLN010000131.1 GCF_010548145.1 Streptomyces sp. SID10853 | reverse complement strand
TTCTGCCGGAGGAACTCGTCGTACTCGTCGAAGGGGTCGTCGTCACCGCCGGGGCCGCCCGCGCGCGCCCTGGCCGCCTCGGCCTCCGCGCGCGCCTCGGCGGCGGCCAGCAGCCGCTCGACCGCGGTCGGTTCATGGATGGTGGCGGCCCTGACGAAGTCCTCGCCGAAGACCACGGAGGCGAATTCCTCGTCCGCTCCTCCGCGGTCGTCGTCAGGCTCCCGGCCGTCCTGGAACGGCCTGCCCCCCACGTCGTCCGGCACGTCATCAGAGTAGACCCGGTGGGTGGATTTGGGCAGGGAGAGGGGCGAAATCGACCGGGCCCCGGCGGTCACCTGATGTGACCGTCCCCTGTCACGATGTACTTGGTCGAGGTCAGCTCCGGCAGCCCCATCGGGCCCCGGGCGTGCAGCTTCTGCGTGGAGATGCCGATCTCCGCGCCGAAACCGAACTGACCGCCGTCGGTGAAACGGGTGGACGCGTTCACGGCGACCGTCGTGGAATCGACCAGCTGGGTGAACCGGCGGGCCGCGGCCTGCGAGGTGGTGACGATCGCCTCGGTGTGGCCCGATGTCCACAGCCGGATGTGCGCGACGGCCGCGTCCAGCGAGTCGACCACGGCGGCCGCGATGTCGTACGAGAGGTACTCGGCCTCCCAGTCGTCCGCGGTCGCCTCGACGACCTTCGCCTTCGTACCGCCGGCGTGGCCGAGCACCCGCTCGTCGCCGTGCACGGTCACGCCCGCCTCGCCGAGCGCGTCGAGCGCCCTCGGCAGGAACGCGTCCGCGATGTCCCGGTGGACCAAGAGCGTCTCGGCCGCGTTGCAGACGGACGGGCGCTGCGCCTTGGAGTTGACGAGGATGGCGACGGCCATGTCGATGTCGGCCTGCGCGTCCACGTACACATGGCAGTTGCCGGTTCCGGTCTCGATGACCGGGACGGTGGACTCCTCGACGACGGTGCGGATCAGCGAGGCGCCGCCGCGCGGGATCAGCACGTCGACCATGCCGCGGGCGCGCATCAGCTCCCGTACGGAGTCGCGGGACTCCCCCGGCACGAGCTGGACGGCGTCGGCCGGCAGCCCGGAGCCGCCGACCGCGTCGCGCAGCACCCGCACGAGGGCGGTGTTGGAGGCGTACGCGGATGCCGAGCCGCGCAGCAGTACCGCGTTGCCCGACTTGAGGCAGAGCGCCGCTGCGTCCACGGTCACATTGGGCCTTGCCTCGTAGATGATCCCGACGACGCCGAGCGGCACCCGCACCTGGCGCAGGTCGATTCCGTTGGGCAGCGTCGAGCCTCGGACGACCTCGCCGACCGGGTCGGGCAGCGCCGCGACGTCCCGTACGTCCCCGGCGATGGCGCGGATCCGCTCGGGGGTCAGGGTGAGCCGGTCGATGACCGTGTCGGCGGTTCCGGCGGCCCTGGCCTTCGCGACGTCCTCGGCGTTGGCCTCGACGATCTCGGACGTACGCACTTCGAGGGCGTCGGCGATGGCCAGCAGCGCGTCGTCCTTGGCCGAGCGCGGCAGTGGCGCGAGGTCGGCCGCGGCGGCGCGGGACCGGTAGGCGGCCTGGATGACCGGGGACTGGTCGGAGAGCGGGGAGAGCGAGGTCATGCCCGCAGACTAATGCGCGGTCTGCGGGCGTCCGTCCGGTATCCCACGCTCCGAGACGGCGGGGGCCGCACGGTGGCGCCCGCCGGTCAGTAGGGGTGCACTCCGACCGGCGCCGCGGGCGGCGGTCCGTAGCCCTCGGCGATCCGCAGGTGGTAGGTCTCGCGGTCGATGACCTCCAGGCCCACGATCTCCCACGGCGGCAGCTGGGCGGTGGAGCGGTGTTCGCCCCAGAGCCGCAGGGCCACCGCCGCGGCGTCGTGCAGGTCCCGCGCCTCCTCCCAGTAGCGGATCTCCGCGTGGTCGTCGGCGTACCGGCTGGTCAGCAGGAAGGGGTGGTCGTGCGCGAGCTGTTCGAGACCGCGTCTGACCTCCTTGATCGGGGCGGGGCGGCCCGACACGCTCAGGGTGATGTGCCACAGCTTGGACAGGGCGGCCTCCTCCCCGTGCTGCGCGCGCTGCTCCCGGTCCGCGTCCGCGTCCGCTTCCGGGCGTTCTTCGAAGTCGGCCCCCGCGCCGACACTCGTCAGGGTCCGCTCCCCGGTTCCTCGGGGCGGTGCCCCGGGACGGGCTCGTCTCACCGGCGGCCTCCTGTGTGCGTTGCGGCGTCTGTCCCGCGGTGACGGGCGGGCAGCGGTCGGGAGCGGGCTCCCGGGACAAAGTTGACCAGCCCGGCGCCCGGCGCGTGACGGTTTTCCGGAAGGTCCCTGCTGAAAGGCTGGTGTTTCAGCCGTTTCAGGGGACCATGACCACGAGATCGTCCCTGTGTACGACTTCCCGCTCGTAGGCCGGGCCGAGTTCACGGGCCAGGTCCCGGGTGGAGCGGCCGAGCAGCTGGGGGAGCTCCTTGGCGTCGAAGTTGACCAGCCCCCGGGCGACGGTGCGGCCGGCGGTGTCCCGCAGCTCGACCGGGTCCCCGGCGCTGAACTCGCCGTCGACGGCGGCGATTCCGGCGGGCAGCAGCGAGGAGTTGCGTTCCACGACCGCCCGTACGGCGCCGTCGTCCAGGGTGAGTGCGCCGCGCGGGGTCGACGCGTGCTGGAGCCAGAGCAGTCGGTCGGCCGAGCGGCGGCCGGTGCGGTGGAAGTACGTGCCGGTGTCCCGGCCGGCGAGGGCGTCGGCGGCGCGCGAGGCCGAGGTCAGCACGACCGGGACGGAGGCCGCCGCCGCGATCCTGGCCGCCTCGACCTTGGTGACCATGCCACCGGTGCCGACGCCCGCCTTGCCCGCCGAGCCGATGGAGACGTGCGCGATGTCCTCGGGGCCCGCCACCTCCGCGATGCGGCGGGTGCCGGGCTTCGCGGGGTCGCCGTCGTACAGACCGTCGACGTCCGAGAGCAGGACGAGCAGGTCGGCCCGGACGAGATGGGCCACCAGGGCGGCCAGCCGGTCGTTGTCGCCGAAGCGGATCTCGTCGGTGGCCACCGTGTCGTTCTCGTTGACGACCGGCAGGGCGCCCATGGCGAGGAGCTGGTCCAGGGTGCGGTAGGCGTTGCGGTAGTGGGCCCGGCGGCTGGTGTCGTCGGAGGTCAGCAACACCTGGCCGACCCGGACGCCGTAGCGCGCGAAGGACGCGGTGTACCGGGCGACGAGCAGCCCCTGGCCGACGCTGGCGGCCGCCTGCTGCCTGGCCAGGTCCTTGGGGCGGCGGGCCAGCCCCAGCGGGGCGAGCCCGGCGGCGATGGCGCCGCTGGAGACGAGCACGATCTCCTTCTCGCCGCCGCTCCTGACCTTGGCCAGGACGTCGACGAGGGCGTCCACCCGGTCCGCGTCGAGCCCGCCGGCCGCGGTCGTGAGGGAGGAGGATCCGACCTTCACGACGATCCTGCGGGCTTCCGTCACAAGCTGCCTTGCCTCTGTCACACGGCCGAATCTATGTCAGCCCTGCCCGCCGGCGCGCGGGTATTCCACGCGCTGGACAGGACGGGCCGCCGCCCACTTGCGCAGCCTGCGGACCCGGGTGCGTCCGGCAGCGGGCAGCCGCCGCCAGACCGGGGGGCAGGACACGGCGTAGATGTGGTCGGGGATGCCGGCGGCCGGGTCCCTGAAGTACGGAAGGGCGAGGTGGTAGGTGCCGTTGAGGCCCCGGCCGACGCGCTCGGGCTGCTTGCCGCGCTTGAGCTCGGTGAGCACGCCGGTGAGGAGGTCGGTCCTGCCGAGTGCGACGCAGTGCAGCCGCAGTCTCTCGGCGGGCTTGAGTCTCCCGGCCACGGCCGGGTTCCAGTGCGCGGCCATCAGCGGTGCCGCGAGTTCCATCCGCTTCTGCTGGACCGCAGCCGACTGCTTGAGGAAGCCGGGGCCGAACTGCGGGAGCAGGGTGACCACGAAGGGGCGCACCATGAGCTTGTCGCGCTGCGGGCCCGGCGGGACGTACTGGGCTATCAGCCCCATCAGGGCGCGGGCCGAGTCGAACCGCAGCAGGTAACTGCCGCTCTTCGTCACGTGTTTGCCGTCGTCGCGACCCACCAGGTAGTAGCAGGTGTAGTCGGATATGACGGAGACCCCGCCGCCGCGCAGATAGGTCTCCAGGGTGAAGAGGGCGTCCTCGCCCGTCTTGAGTCCCTCGTCGAAGGTGAGGCCGAGGCGTTCGAGCAGGGAGCGCCGGAAGAGCTTCTGGGCGCTCAGGGTGAACTTGATCTGTGAGTCGAAGACGTCCGCGCGCTCGACGGTCTCCTTCCACATGGACTTGGGGGCGCCGCGGTTGACGCCGACGACCTTGCCGAGCACCACGTCCGTGCCGGCGCGGTCGCCCATCGCGACCATGCGCTCCAGCGCCTCTTCGCCGAAGTAGTCGTCCGCGTCGAGGAAGAACACATAGCGGCCGCGAGCGAGTCCGAGGCCGACGTTGCGCGGTCCGCTGGGGCCCCCGGAGTTCTTCTGCCGTACGACTGTCGTGCGTATCTCCGACCTGGCTGCGAACTCTTCGAGGTACTCCCCCGTGCCGTCCGTCGATCCGTCGTCCACGGCGACGATCTCGATCCGGCCCGCGCCCAGGGTCTGGGCCTCCACGGACTCAAGGCACTTCACGAGGTACGGCATCGCTTCATAGGCTCCGACGACAACGGTCACATCGGGCTCACTTGTGCTCATCACATCAGTGAGACAGGTAAATACGACACTTGGTTGCCTCACCGCCCGTACTGATATCCGCCCAGGTCGAGCGCAGTATGGCCGGTATCACACCCCTCGCGGGGGCCACCACGGGCCGCCATAACGGAACTTCACATTCCGCACACGGTGGGGGCAGCCGGAGCGATCCCCTCCGTTCCCGATAGAATCACCGCCCGGCGCCCGCGGGAATTCCTCACCCCGCCCGGCCACCCGAGAAATCCCCCAAGGATTCCCGATGACCCGGCAGCGGAAAATGCAGACAAGGACGTGATCTGATGCGGCAGCTCGCCATCGAGGGAGCCTGGGTGCATGAGCCGAAAGTCTTCCCGGACAGCCGCGGCAGTTTCCACGAGTGGTTCAAGGAGCCCGATCTGGCCGAAGCGGCCGGCCACAGCCTGCGGCTCGCCCAGGCCAACTGCTCGGTGTCCCGCAAGGGCACCCTGCGCGGAATCCACTTCGCCGATGTGCCGCCGAGCCAGGCCAAGTACGTCAAGTGCGTACGCGGCGCCATTCTGGACGTCGTCGTGGACATCCGGGTCGGCTCGCCCACGTACAAGCGGTGGGAGGCCGTACGGCTGGACGATGTGGACCACCGCTCCGTCTACCTCTCCGAAGGGCTCGGGCACGCCCTGCTGGCGCTGACCGACGACGCCACCGTCGTCTACCTCTGCTCCACCGGATACGCCCCGCAGCGCGAGCACGGCATCCACCCGCTCGACCCGGACCTGGCCATCGACTGGCCCGCGGACGTCGCCCCGCTGCTCTCCGACAAGGACGCGGCGGCGCCGACGCTCGCCGAGGCCGAGGCCCAGGGGCTGCTGCCCTCGTACGCGGACTGTGTCGCGTACACCGAGAAGCTGCGCGGCTGATACGCCGGGCGGCTTCTCCGCGTGCAGGACGCACAGGACACACAGGCACCCAGGACGGCGGCCGTACCCCTGCCCGGGGCACGGCCGCCGTCCTGGGTACGCGGTCAGCCGGTGACGCGCTCGATCTGCCGGCGCAGACCGGTGAAGGCGGAGCGCGGCCGGTTGAGGTTGCGGGCACGGATCAGACCGGGCCAGAAGCCCGCGCCGAGCAGCGCCTCGGGAGCCACCGCGCGCTTGCGGGACAGCACCGCCTCCGGGACGTCCTGCGGGTCCTCGGTGACGTACTCCGCGAGGATGGACTCGTAGTTCTGCTTCAGTACGGTGCTCGACGGGTCGGCGCCGAAGACCGCGACCACGCCGGTCGGCTTGGTGTCCACCTCGACCACCAGCAGGTCGGGCCGGAAGCGCCGCAGCACCTCGGCCACCTTGTAGACATCGCCCGTCCAGGCCCCGGTGTGCCGGTCGCGGGCGGCCTCGTCGACGTTGCGCGGCAGCATGTCGTCCAGGACGATCACGCTGTTCCAGCGGGCGTGCTTCTCGACGTTCATGAAGTCGCGCAGGGCGAACTCGAAGAGGTGCATGCCGTCGATGAACGACAGTTCGAGGCGCGGCTCGGCGCCCAGGAGCCCCAGCGGGTCGCGGCGGGCCAGAGCCCGGAAGGGGTTGCGCCCGGTCCGCAGATGCAGCAGCGGGTCCTTGCGGGCGAAGAACGCGTCGCTCGTCTGCTTGACCAGGTGCACGTCGCAGCTGATCGATGTCACGACCTTGAACGCGGGGTCGACCGCGATGGAGGGCACCCGGGAAAGCGCCAGACTACGACCGTCATTGACCCCGATCTCCAGATAGGTGCGGGGACGGTATATGCGGTGCATGCCGCGCAGGAATTCATGGCGGTTCACAGGGAGCGCCCTTCGTCGGAAATAACGACCGGTCCGATCCCCGGCGAAGCTACCTCATGAGCGCCGGGCTGCGAAAGCATCGGAGCTGTTTTGAGCAGCTGTTAAACATTCTGAGTCCGCTCATCCCGAAGAGCCGCGGAACATTTACGAAAATCGCCGCAGACCATCACCCGCACCGGCGGATCAGGAGCGCTCGGCCGCCACCAGCGCCGGGAACGCGTCGGCCAGCGCGAGCCGCCAGTCGCGGAGCGGTTCGATCCCGGCCGCCGCCCAGCGGTCGTGCCCGAGGACGCTGTACGCGGGGCGCGGCGCCGGCCGCACGAACGCCTCGCTGGTCGTGGGAAGCACCCGCGCCTGATCGGCGTCGAGCAGCCGGAAGATCTCCCGGGTGAGCCCGAACCAGGTCGTCGCACCGCCGCTGGTGCCGTGGTAGACACCCGCGGGCGCGGTCCCGGCCAGGGCGCCGGCGCCGAGGCGTACCAGGAGATCCGCCAGGTCGGCGGTCCAGGTGGGCTGGCCGCGCTGGTCGTCCACCACGTCCAGGGTGTCCTTGACGGCTTCGAGCCTGACCATCGTCCGGACGAAGTTGCCGCCTGCCGCCCCGTACAGCCAGGCCGTGCGGACCACGTATCCGCGCTCGGGCAGCACACTCAGCACGGCCTGCTCCCCGGCCAGCTTGGTGCGGCCGTACGCACTGCGCGGGGCCACCGGGGCGTCCTCGGCGTACGGCTCGGTGCCGTCACCGGCGAACACGTAGTCCGTGGAGAGCTGGAGCAGCACGGCGCCGCTCTCCCGGCACGCCTCGGCCAGCACCCGGGGGCCCGTGCCATTGACGGCGAGCGCCTGGTCCTCCTTGGACTCGGCGTCGTCGACCGCCGTCCAGGCCGCACAGTTGACGACGACCGCCGGGCGGTGCTCCGCCAGCGCCGCGCGGACGGCTCCCGGGTCGGTGATGTCGAGCGCCGCACGGTCCAGGCCGACCGCCGCGGTGCCGTCGTCCGCCAGCCGTACGAGGAGGTCACGCGCGAGCATCCCGCCCGCCCCGGTGACCAGCCAACTGCCGCTCATGTCGCACCTGTTCTCTGTGTGTGTCCGGTGTTCTCCGCGTGCCGTGCCAGGCGGGTCAGGTGAGCGCCGCGCGCTCCTTCAGCGGCTCCCACCAGGCACGGTTGTCGCGGTACCACTGCACGGTCTCCGCGAGCCCGTCCGCGAAGTCCTTGCGCGGCTCGTACCCCAGCTCCGTACGGATCTTGGTGCAGTCGACCGAGTACCGGCGGTCGTGGCCCTTGCGGTCGGCGACGTACTCGACGCTGGTGTCCCAGTCGGCCCCGCACGCTTCGAGCAGCAGGCCGGTGAGCTCCTTGTTGGACAGCTCGGTGCCGCCGCCGATGTTGTACACCTCGCCCGCGCGGCCCTTCGTACGGACCAGCTCGATGCCCTGCACATGGTCGTCGATGTGCAGCCAGTCGCGGACATTGGCCCCGTCGCCGTACAGCGGGACCGGCCTGCCGTCCAGCAGGTTGGTGATGAAGAGCGGGATGACCTTCTCAGGGAAGTGGTGGTGCCCGTAATTGTTGGAGCAGCGGGTCACCCGGACGTCCAGGCCGTGGGTGCGGTGGTAGGAGAGCGCGATCAGGTCGCTGGACGCCTTGGCCGACGAGTACGGCGAGTTGGGTTCGAGCGGGTGGGTCTCCGGCCAGGAGCCCTCGTCGATCGAGCCGTACACCTCGTCCGTCGAGATGTGCACGAACGTGCCGATGCCGGCCCGGTGCGCCGCGTCGACCAGGGTGTGGGTGCCGACCACGTTGGTCCGCACGAATTCGGCGCCGCCGTCGATGGACCGGTCGACGTGGGACTCGGCGGCGAAGTGCACCACCTGGTCGTGCTCCGCCATCAGCCCGCCCACCAGCGCCGGATCGCAGATGTCGCCCTGCACGAAGGAGAATCCGGGGTGGTCCCTGACCTCGTCGAGGTTGGCCGGGTTGCCCGCGTAGGTGAGTTTGTCGAGCACGGTCACCGTGACGTCGCCGGGGCCCTGGGGGCCGAGGAGCGTACGGACGTAGTGCGAGCCGATGAAGCCGGCGCCGCCGGTCACCAGAATCCTGTGTGTCATGAAGAGATCTGCACCTTGCTGTGGTCGCCGAGGACGAGTCGGTGGGCTGCTGGGCTGCGGGGCGAAGGCGTCACCTCGACGCCCCGGCCGATCAGCGAGGCCGCGATCCTGCGGACCCCGGTGATCGAGGAGTCACGCAGGACGATGGAGTACTCGATCTCGCTGTCCTCGATCCGGCACCCCTCGGAGACCGAGGTGTACGGACCGACGTACGCGTCGCTGATCACCGTGCCGGCACCGATGATCACGGGGCCCACGATACGGCTGCGGGTGACCTGGGCGCCCTTCTCGATCCGCACCCGCCCGATGATCTCGCAGCTCTCGTCGGCCGTGCCGTCCTCGCAGGGCTCGACGGTCTCCAGGACCGCGCGGTTGACCTCCAGCATGTCCGTGACGTTGCCGGTGTCCTTCCAGTACCCGGAGATCGTCGTGGAGTGCACGTCCTTCCGCTGGTCGATCAGCCACTGGATGGCGTGGGTGATCTCCAGCTCACCGCGCCGGGACGGCCCGATGGAGCGGACGGCCTCGTGCACGGCCGGGGTGAAGAGGTAGACGCCGACGAGCGCGAGATCACTCTTGGGGACCTCCGGCTTCTCCTCCAGCGCGACGACGCGCCCCTCGCCGTCCAGCTCGGCCACGCCGAACGCCGTCGGGTCGGGAACCTTGGTGAGCAGGATCTGGGCGTCGGGGCGTGACGCACGGAAGCCGTCGACCAGACCGGTGATGCCGCCGACGATGAAGTTGTCACCGAGGTACATCACGAAGTCCTCGTCACCGAGGAAATCGCGGGAGATGAGCACCGCGTGGGCCAGGCCGCGCGGTGCCTCCTGCGGGATGTAGGTGACCTTGATACCGAACCGGGACCCGTCCCCGACGGCCTCGCGGATCTCCTCGGCGGTGTCCCCCACGACGATGCCGACATCGGTGATGCCCGCGTCGGCGATGGCTTCCAGCCCGTAGAACAGCACGGGCTTGTTGGCCACCGGCACGAGCTGTTTGGCCGAGGTGTGTGTGATGGGGCGCAGGCGTGTGCCCGCACCGCCGGAAAGGACGAGAGCCTTCACGTTGTGTGTCCCTTGCGAGCAGTCGTCTGGCTTGATCCGTCCTGTGGGATTTTATCCATTTCCGCGTTGCGAAACCGTAAGACCGACCGGCCAATGGGGGGTGGATGAAGGAGCGGGGCTGGGGTGCGTGCATCGCAAGGCGGAGGATTGAGGGCGCCGCGAGGCGCGTGCCCCGGCCCCGCGACGCCGCCCCCCGCCCCCCCCCAAAAAAATTGGCCGGTCGGTCTCAGGAGAACGCCGTACGGCCGTCTGCGCGAGGTGCGCGAACGGCCGTACGGGAGGATCGGACTGAGGCGCTGTCAGTCGCCCACCGCTGAGTCGACCCGGGTGGCGTCCGAGTCGTTCAGGCCGGGTGAGCCCTCCGGTTCGGCGGCGCCCGTGCGCTGGGCGACGGCCGCGTTGCGCGCCTCGGCCTTGGCCGTGAGCGCCCTGACCGCCGCGTTGAACTGCTCCATCGAGGTCGGCTCGTCGGGGCCGAGCAGATACTGCTTCAGCTCCCGCCTGGCGTCGGCCAGCGGGTCGGCCGACGACTCGGTGATCGCCGTGAGCAGCTGGTCGATCTCCTTGGCGGTGTTGGAGAGGATCACGGCGGCACGTACGGCGGTGTTCTGCCGCTTGAACTCGTCGGCGCCCAGTTCGGCCGAGTCGGTGACGGCGTACGGCTTGCCGCTCGCGATGAAGTCCGAGACGACGCTGGAGATGTCCGAGACCATGCCGTCCGACTCGTTGAAGCAGTCGTACAGATGCGGCCGGCCGCCGGTGATGACGCGGTGCTCCCAGTAACCGAAGGTCCGCCAGTAGGCGCGGTTCCACTCGGTGCGCAGGGTGGCGGCCTCGTTCTCGCGCGCGGGGTCGGCCAGCGAGGCGCGGGACTCCTCGGACTCGTCGGCACCCGACGGGACTCGTGCGGCCAGCTCGTCGAGCTTGGCCTCGATACGGGTCAGCTCGGCCTGGGCGGCGGCCCGGTCGGCCGCGCCGGCCGCGGCCTGGCCGGTCCAGCGGGGCTCGGCCGCACGGGCGGCGGCCGCCTTCTCGACCATGGCCGTGATCCGCAGGTGCGCCGCCTTGGCCTGCGCGCTGCGGGTGCCGGTGAAGGGGTGCGGCTTGTAGAGCACCCGGACCGGCTGCTCGGCGCCGAGCAGCCGCTTGACGATGTTCTCCCCGGCGAGCAGCAGCGAGGTGTTGCCCGGGTTGTCGTCCCAGCCCTCCCAGGTGGGGGCGTACAGCACGGTCGGGATCTGCTGCTTCGGGGTGCCGGTCCAGCTCTCGATGGGGGCCAGCTGGGGGCGGCCCACCTCGACGATGTCCTCGTCGCGCACACCGACGTCGGCCAGCGCGTACCGGTCGCGGCCGGCCCGGCCCGCTGTCCACACCTCGTCATACGCCTTGCTGTACGGGTTGACGCTGGCGAGCTTGTCGCTGTCGCCGTGCCCGATGAAGACGTGCTTGATGGTCGGGACGCGGAGCATGTGGATGTTCTTGCCGACGTTCGCCGCGTACAGGGCGACGCGCACGGTGGAGAGATCCATGTTCATCAGGTGCACACCGCCGGGCACGCACACCACGGGCACCGTGGTGGAGGCGAGCTGCGACACGATGGCGCGCTCGCGCAGGATGATCAGCGGGCGCCCCTCGGTCTGCGCCATCGTCTCCAGCCACATGTTCACCTGGTAGGCGGAGTCCCTGGAGCCCGAGAAGTAGAGGGCGACGGTCGGCCGGTACTCGCGCAGCCAGCCGTCGAGCCCGGCGAGCACCGCGGCGGCGGAGGGGACGCGGCGGCCCTTGAGGATGTACGGCACGAGCACGGCGATGTAGAGGACGCCGAGGACCAGCGTGATCAGTATGCCGAGGTAGCCGAAGTCGTCGGTGCCGGTCTTGGCCGCGATCAGCAGGCCGACCATCGCGAAGGCATCCAGGTGGAGCATCTTCTCGGCGGCCCGGTTCAGCAGCCTGCGCGGCGGCGGGCCGGGGATCGGGATGGCGCCGAGGTCGACGTTGCGGGTGACCACCGGCATGGTGCGGCGCAGCCTGATGAGGGTGGTCAGTGTGCCGTGCGCGGCCTGCAGACCGTAGAAGAGCAGGAAGCAGGCGACGGCGGCGTAGTAGACAGTCTGCTCGGCGAGCTGAAGGCGGGCGAGCAGCAGAATAAGCAGCAGTTCGCGCAGGAGGAAGCGGATCGACAGGCCGGCCCTGACCTTGGCCAGGCGGTTGATGAGGTAGCTGCGGCGCTGGTGCAGGAACCAGTCGGACACATAGGTCACGAAGGTGGCCGCGGCGAAGAACCAGATATTGGGGATCAGCGCTGCGATCATCACACACGGGTAGCTGAGCCCCATGAAGGCTGCGGCGATCAGCTCGGACCGGCTGCCTACGCGCGCCAGTCGAATGGCGGTCGAAATCACGAAGAACCTGCTCCAGGGGGTGCCGGTTTTATTCTGAGGGTACTGACGTGGGTACTGGCTCGGGGTATTTGATTCGGTGGGATGTGATCCGGGGATTTCACCGGAGGCTTTATTTGGGGAAATTGTGAAGGCCGGGCTTCACGCATTCGGGCCTCTGCGATTCGCGCGACGCGATCACAGAGGCCCGAAAAGAAACGTCCACTTATGCCAGGGAAGTATTACACATCTTCCTGACGGTCCAGCACTGAGGCCAGCGCCTGCTCGAACCCGGACGCCTCAGCGCTGGCGTCGCGCGTCGGGTCCTGCTGGCGTACGTCGATGACGTGGCCGGTCAGCTCGGAGAGCAGTACGTCGAGCGAGGTACGGGCCACGGCCTCCGACGAGAGCAGGCTGCCCTCGGGCTCCTGGCCGAACGCCTTGGTGCGCATCGGGGTCGCCGTGCGCTCCGGGTTGACGCAGTTGACCCGGACACCGTCGCCTGCCCACTCGTCCGACAGGGCCTGGGTGAGATTCACCATGGCGGCCTTGGTGGAGGAGTACAGGCTGTACTCGGCGCGGCCGCGCGTGTAGCTGCTGGAGGTGTAGAGCAGCAGCTGGCCCTTGGTCTCCGCCAGGTACTTGTACGAGGCGCGCGCGATCTGCACCGGCGCCAGGTAGTTGACGTTCAGCGCTTCCTGGATGGTCGTGTTGTCCGTCTCGGCCAGCTTGCCGATGCGCAGCACGCCCGCGGTGTTGATGACGTAGTCGACCCGGCCGGTCTCCGCGTACGCCTTGGAGAGCGCGTCGTCGACGTGCTCCGGGTTCTCGACGTGTGTACCGGTGGTGGAGCGGCCCAGCGCGTACACCTTCGCGCCGTAGGACTCGGCGATGGTGGCGATGTCGGCGCCGATGCCGTACGAACCGCCGAAGACCACCAGGGTCTTGCCCGTCAGCAGCTCACGGTAGGCGGCCTCGTCGGCCTGGACCGGGGCGGCGGTGGAGGCCAGCTGGAACAGCTTGTCGGTGATGAAGACATCGACGGGCTGGGTGACCTTCATGTTGTACTCGTCGCCCGCGACGACGTAGATCGGCACGTCGGGCAGGTACTTGAGCACGACCGAGCAGTCGTCGGTGGCCTGGAAGTTCGGGTCGCCGGCCGCGACGTCGTACGCCCGGCGGATGGTGGAGAGCTTGAACGCCTGCGGGGTCTGGCCGCGGCGCAGCCGGGAGCGGTCCGGGACCTCGGTGATGAACTCGCCGTCCTCGCCGTGCGTACGGGTCACGATGATCGTGTCCGCGGACGGGATGGCGACGTCGACGGCCTGGTAGCGCTCCAGCGCGTCCACACAGTCCTTGATCACGCGCTGCGACAGCAGCGGGCGCACGGCGTCGTGGAAGAGGACGTTGCGGTCCTCGCCTTCGGCCAGTCCCTCGCCGAGGGCCGCGATGGCGCGCTCGGTGGTCTCGTTGCGGGTGGTACCGCCCTCGATGACCCGGGTCACCTTGGTCAGACCGGACTTGGCGACGATCTTCTCGACGTCCGGTACGTATCCCGGGGCCATCAGCACGATCACGTCGTCGATGGAGTCGGCCTGCTGGAAAATCGTCAGGGTGTGCTCGATCACAGCCTTCCCGGCGATCTTCAGCAGTTGCTTGGGGATCGACAGACCCACGCGCTGGCCGGTACCACCGGCGAGAACGACTGCTGTAGTCCGGGGCTTGGTTGCTTTGTGCTGCACAGACACAGACGACCTACCTTGCGATGACGAGGGAACGGTGTGATGGTCGCACTCTCCGTGACCGTCTCGCAAGGTGGACGCCAAGCCTCCACAACCCTTGCGATACCGCCTGTTCACCCTAAGGGCAGGAAAGTGACTGGGATCCCCCCAGCCACTGTGAGTGACCGACGCCACAGGGTGCGAGGGTAACTCATGGCTGGACGTCCGCCACGGTGAGGGCCAGGTCGTTGCTCACCGTGTAGTACGGCCGCACCCTGACCCACTGCTTGGGCCTGCCGCGGACCTTGCGTACGGCCTTGCGGAGCGCACCCCAGGGCCGCGTCTTGCGCACCAGGGACGGCGGATAGGAGTAGACGCCCTTCTTGTCCACGACGTCGTCGAGTATCCGGCCGACCTTCACCGGGGGCTCCTGCGGCGCGTACCGCAGCCACACATCCCAGTAGTCGTTCCTGGTGAGCTGGCGGGCCGCGGGACCGCCGGCCGGGAAAGCGACCCGGAAGCCGTCCGTGCCCTCGCGGCTGCCGGGGAAGGAGAGTTCCTCACCCGCGCCACCGCGGCGGCGCAGCAGCAGGACCGGGTCGCCGGAGGGCGCGGCCGCTCCCAGCAGCCGCCCGGACACGGTGAGCCGGGTGCCGTCGACAACGATGTCCCCGGCCTCGGCGTGCGCGGGCCGGTTCCAGCTGCGCATGGTCAGGAAGCCCTTGTCCTTGAGCCGGTAGGCGACCTGGTTGCGTACCCGTTCGCCGCCCTCCGCGCGCAGCGGGCCGCGCTGGTCGACGGAGCGTGCGGCGATCCTCACCCGCCGCCCCGAGCCGGCCGCCTCGGCGTAGAAGTCCCAGACACCCTCGGCGAATTCGCCGCCGGCCGGGACGACCGCGACGCCCCGTGCGTCGAAGGCGTACGAGCGCTGGTCGCCCCGGTCGTCGGTGCGCGAGCAGAGCAACCGCAGCCCGTCGTACGCCGCCGGGCCCTCGCGGTCGGGTACGAGTGTGACGGTCAGCTCGCCGTCCGGCCGCACCACGCAGTCCGCCTCCGGTGCGAACGCCGGCCGGCCGGCGCGGGTCGCGGCCTGCGGGCGCAGCTCGGTGAAGAGGTCCTCGTACTGCTTGGTGACCTGACTGGGGTCGAAGCGGCGGGCGTTGGCCAGCGCGGCCGCGCTCATCCGGTGCCGCAGCTCCTCGTCGCCGATGAGCCTCAGGAGCGCGGCGGCGACGGCCGCACTGTCACCGACGGGGACGAGGAGCCCGTCCACGCCGTCCTCGATGATCTCGCGGGGGCCGTAGTCGCAGTCCGTCGAGACCACGGGCAGCCCGCAGCGCATCGCCTCGACCAGCGTCATCCCGAAGGATTCGTGCCGGGAGGTGGACACGGCGATGGCGCCCTTGGCCCACTCGGGCTCGATGGGTGAGTGGGGGCCCATCAGATGGACCCGGTTGTGCAGGCCCCTGGCGTCGATCCGCTCCCTCAGCTTGGAACGTTCGGAGCCGCCGCCGTAGATCCGCAGCGACCAGTCGGGGCGTTCGGCGACCACGTCGGCGAAGGCGTCGACCAGCACCTGGTACTGCTTCTCGGGCGCCAGCCGCCCGGCGGCGACCACGGTGGTGCCGCTGCCGTCGGACGGCGCGACCGGCGGTTCGGGGACGCTGTTGGGGATCGAAAGCACCCGGGTCGCGGGCAGCGGCATCTTCTCCCGGTACACGGCCGCGTCGCCATCGGAGACGGTCACGAAGGCGTCGAGCGCGGCCAGGTGCTCGTACAGCTGGGAGCGCAGGGCCTGCTTGTGGTGGTTGTGCGTCATGTGCTCCTGGCCGATGAGCACCGCTCCGGCCGGGGCGAACTGGGCGACGTACGCCACCAGGCCGGGACGGGTACCGATGACGACGTCCGCGTCCGATGTCGCGTAGTGGTCCCGTACCCGCTGGTCGCTGAGGGTGCTGTACTCCCTGAAACGCGCCTCGGCCGACGGCAGGCACTGCGAGGGCTGCTGGTGGAGCGGGTGTTCCAGCTCATTCGCCATCGAGGCGGGATCGGTGTCGACCAGGGGGACGACGGTGATCCGGGAGTCGATCCGGAACAGCGGTGTCTCCCGGTGCCGGAAGACCGACACGATCTCCACGTCGTGCCGGTCGGCCAGCTCCTCGGCAAGGTTCAGTGTGGTCTTGATCGTGCCGCCGATCCCGTAGACCGTGTGGATGAGGAAGGAGATCTTCATCTGCCCCGTTACTCCGCTTCCGTTACTCCGGGCCGGTGCACACAACCCCCGCCATGACATCGCAGGCCCGCGTTCATGAGTGGTTGGTCATCCACCCACTGGCAAGACATCCGATGGCAACCATCGGTTGTGCACTTTCGGGAAAAGATCGCGGAAATCGCCCGGCACGATGGCGCGGAACAGCCGGAGGCCCGGGAACGCGTCGGCGTTCCCGGGCCTCCGGGCCTTGCTGCGTGGTGACGTCGGAACCTGCGCGGTTCTGACCGGACCTGTCCGAGCGGGGCCTAGAACGGCTTGAACTCGTCGTACTCCTTGTCCGATTCGTCCCGCTCGGCCTGCCGGTCCCTGCGCTTCTGTTCCGCGGGGCGGGGTGCCTCCAGACGGTGGTCCTCGCCACGGCGGCCGAGCATCTCGGCGCCCGCCATCATCGTCGGCTCCCAGTCGAAGACGACCGCGTTGTCCTCGGCGCCGATGGCCACACCGTCGCCCGCACGGGCACCGGCCTTCATCAGCTGGTCCTCGACACCGAGGCGGCTGAGCCGGTCGGCGAGGTAGCCGACGGCCTCGTCGTTGCTGAAGTCGGTCTGGCGGACCCAGCGTTCGGGCTTCTCGCCCCGTACGCGGTAGACGCCTTCCTCCTCCTCGAAGCTGACGGTGAAGCCCGCGTCATCGACGGCCTTCGGGCGGATGACGACCCGGGTGGCCTCCTCCGCGGGCTTCGCGGCGCGTGCGTCGGCGATGATGCCGGCCAGCGCGAACGACAGCTCCTTCAGACCCAGATGGGCCACGGCCGACACCTCGAAGACCTGGTAGCCGCGGGCCTCCAGATCCGGGCGGATCATGTCGGCGAGGTCCTGGCCGTCGGGGATGTCGACCTTGTTGAGGGCGACGATGCGGGGCCGGTTCTCCAGGCCGCCGTACAGCTTGAGCTCCTCCTCGATCATGTCGAGGTCGGAGAGCGGGTCGCGGTCCGACTCCAGGGTCGCCGTGTCCAGCACATGCACGAGCACCGAGCAGCGCTCGACGTGCCGCAGGAACTCCAGGCCGAGGCCCTTGCCCTGGCTGGCGCCGGGGATCAGACCGGGGACGTCCGCGATGGTGTAGACGGTCGAACCGGCCGTCACCACACCGAGGTTGGGGACGAGCGTGGTGAACGGGTAGTCCGCGATCTTCGGCTTGGCCGCGCTCAGCACCGAGATCAGCGAGGACTTGCCGGCGCTCGGGTAGCCGACGAGGGCCACATCGGCGACGGTCTTGAGCTCCAGGACGATGTCCCGGGACTCCCCCGGCTCACCGAGCAGCGCGAAGCCGGGCGCCTTGCGGCGGGCCGAGGCCAGCGCGTGGTTCCCGAGGCCGCCGCGGCCGCCCTGGCCCGCGACGAAGGTGGTGCCCTGGCCGACCAGGTCGGCGAGGACGTTCCCGGCCCTGTCCAGCACGACGGTGCCGTCCGGCACGGGCAGCACGAGGTCGTGCCCGTCCTTGCCCGAGCGGTTGTCACCGGCGCCGGGCTGGCCGTTGGTGGCCTTGCGGTGCGGGCTGTGGTGGTAGTCGAGCAGCGTGGTGACCGCCTGCTCGACGACGAGGATGACGTCCCCGCCGCGCCCGCCGTTGCCGCCGTCGGGTCCGCCGAGCGGCTTGAACTTCTCACGGTGTACGGAGGCGCAGCCGTGGCCCCCGCTACCCGCGGCGGCATGCAGCTCGACGCGGTCCACGAAGGTGGTCATGGGTGTGCCTCCAGAACATACGGAATTGTCTTACGTGTAACACGACGAAGGCGGACCGGCTTCCCGTAAGCAACGGGAAACCTGGTCCGCCCTCGACAGATCGCTCTACGGCAGCCTAAGGCTGTGCCTGTGCAGAGATCAGGCGACCGGAACGATGTTCACGACCTTGCGGCCGCGGTGCGTGCCGAACTCGACCGAACCGGGGTTCAGCGCGAACAGCGTGTCGTCGCCGCCACGGCCGACGCCGGTGCCCGGGTGGAAGTGGGTGCCGCGCTGGCGGACCAGGATCTCACCGGCGTTGACGACCTGACCGCCGAAGCGCTTCACGCCGAGCCGCTGAGCATTGGAATCGCGCCCGTTCCGAGTGGACGATGCGCCCTTCTTGTGTGCCATGTCTCCTCAGTCCCTTACTTCGCAGCCGCGGGGATACCGGTGACCTTGATCGCCGTGTACTGCTGGCGGTGACCCTGGCGACGGCGGTAGCCGGTCTTGTTCTTGTAGCGAAGGATGTCGATCTTCGCGCCCTTGTGGTGATCCACGACCTCGGCCTGGACCTTGATACCGGCAAGCACCCACGGGTCGCTGGTGACCGCGTCACCGTCGACCACGAGCAGGGTCGAGAGCTCGACCGTGTCGCCAACCTTGGCGGTGGGAATCTTGTCAACCTCAACGATGTCGTCGACAGCAACCTTGTGCTGACGACCACCGCTGCGCACGATGGCGTACACGCGGATCTCTCTTTCGCTCGGAATCGGCCCTCTGATGCCAGCCGCTCACACGGGTCCGGGGACCCGCGACGATCCGGATTGGACGAGCGGCCTCTCCCGGCGGAGCCAGGAGGGAGTTGCTCAGAGGGGCGGCGCACAGGAAACACGCCGAGGGGTAAGGCTACGGGGCCGGATCCAGGGGGTCAAACCGGCCCCTGGCGGGGGCCGGGTTCCGTAAGGACACCCGGCGTACGGACAAAGGTGCGGCCCTCCCGAGGAGGGCCGCACCTTTCGTCCGACGGGGCCGGCCCGGGTCAGTCCTCCGTGGAGGCCGTGACTCCGGAGGCCGACTGGTCCTCGGCGGCGACCGTCTTCTTCGTCGCCTTCTTGGCCGTCGTCTTCTTGGCCGCGGTGGTCTTCTTCGCCGCGGTCTTCTTGGCGGCCGCCTTCTTCGCGGGCGCCTTCTTGGCCGTCTTGCGCGCGGCCGTCTTCTTGGCCGGCGCCTCGGGCTCCGCCGCGGGGGCCTCGTCCGACGGGGACTCGACCACGACGACGGCCGCGTCGGCCGCCCCCGCGGGGGCGGTGGCAGTGGCGTTCGCACGGCGCCGGGCCCGATGCTGGGCGACCTCGGCGGCGCGCTCGGGGGGCGCCGGCGGCTCCTCGGTCACCGGAGCGGCAGGGGCCTCGTCGACCACGATCTCCGCGGTCTCGTCGGCCGCCTTGGGCGCACCGGCCGGAGCCGTGGCCTTACGGGTCGCCCTGCGGCGCCCACGGGCCGGAGCGGCCTCCTGGACGGGCTCGGGCTCGGCCACCGGCTCGGCGGCGGGCTGCTGGGCGGCGGGCCGCTCGGCGACCGGCTGGGGCTCGGGCTCGGCCACCGGCTCGGCGGCAGCCGGTTCCGCGGCGGCCGGCTCCGGGACAGCG
>NZ_JAAGLN010000130.1 GCF_010548145.1 Streptomyces sp. SID10853 | reverse complement strand
CGGCCGACAGCGGCCCGCGCCCCGCGCCGACCCCCGCCGAACTGGCAGCCGCCCGCGCCCGCGCCGCCGACGCGATCACCCCGCTGATCCCGGAGCCGCTCGACCACGTCCTGCTCCAGGCCGACCTCACGGCGGTCGCCCCCGGCCCGCTGGAGCGCCCGCTCGCCGCGCTGCTCGGGGTCGCCGCCGACGTCGAGTCCAAGGGCGGCGCCACCGTCTACCGCTTCACGGCGGGCTCGGTACGCAGGGCGCTCGACGCCGGACAGACCGCGGCCGACCTGCACGCCTTCCTGGCAGCCCACAGCCGTACGCCGGTGCCGCAGCCGCTCACGTATCTGATCGACGACGTCGCCAGGAAACACGGCCATCTGCGGGTCGGCGCGGCCTCCTCGTACGTACGCTGCGACGACGACGCGGTCCTCAGCGAGATCATGGCCGACACCCGGTCCCAGCCGCTGCGGCTGCGCCGCCTCGCCCCCACGGTGCTGGCCTCCATGGCGGGACCCGCCGGGCTGCTCGAAGGGCTGCGCTCGATGGGCTTCGCCCCGGCCGCCGAGTCCGCCGATGGGGACGTCCTGATCACCCGCGCCGACGCCTACCGCACCCCGCCGCGCGCCGCGCCCGCCCCGGTCCCGGAGGGCCCGCCGGTCCCCGACGACGTCCTGCTGGGCGCGGCGCTGCGAGCGATCAAGGCGGGCGACACGGCCGCCACGGTGGTGCACGCGCCGGTGCAGGAACACGGGGACCTGCCCCGCACCCCGTCCGCCGAGACGCTCGCCACGGTGCAGGCGGCGGCGATGACGGGCGCCGCGCTGTGGATCGGCTACGTCAACGCGGACGGCGCCGCCAGCAAGCGCGTGATCGCGCCGGTCAGAGTGGAGGGCGGCTTCGTCACGGCGTACGACCACACCGCGGACGACGTCCGTACGTATCCGCTGCACCGCATCACGGGCGTTGCGGAGCTGACCGACGACCCGTCCTGACAGCGGACCACCAACGGGACGCCCTGGTCGGGGACTTGGCCCCGGGTTTGGCGGGCGACTTGGCGGCGGACTTCTTGGCGGGCGCCTTCCGGGCCGGGGCCTTCGCCTTGGCGGCGGACTTGGCGGCGGGCTTGGCAGGGGACTTGGCGCGCGGCTTGGCGGCGGGCTTGGCCGGAGACTTGGCACGGGGTTCGGCCGCGGGCTTGGCGGAAGACTTCGCTGAAGATCCAGCAGCCGGCTTCGTCGTGGGTGTCTGCCGGGCCGTCCGCTGCCACCAGTGGGTGCGCCGGGGGTGCAGCGCGCGTCCCAGCCGTCGGCCGAGCAGCAGATACCCGAGCAGCGCGCCCGTCGTGTTCAGGATCACGTCGTCGATGTCGAAGGCGCGCCCGGTGATCAGCAGCCCCTGCGCCGTCTCGACGAGAAGCATCACGACGGCGGTCACCAGGACCACCCGCAGCAGCCCGCGCGCCTTGGGGATCAGCACGGGCAGCAGCACCCCGAACGGCATCCCGAGCAGCAGATTGCCGCCGATCTGCTTGACCGTGTCGCGGAAGGCCGGCTGGTCGACGTACGTACGGATCGAGTCACCTGGGGTGAGGTTCGTGTGGGTGAGGTCCACCGAGGCGGCGGAAGGCACCAGCGTCACCTTGGCCAGGGCGACGGCGAAGCCGACCATGCAGGCGAAACCGAGCAGTAACACGAGGGCGCGGAGCACTGCCGAGCCCCACGTACGGCGCTGCAGTCGCGGTTCGGAGTGTTCGGAGTCCATGACGCAGCGTGTACCCCCGCCGGAATGCGCGACACTGGTGGTTTGGCCCTGCTGGTTCAGCCTGACTGGTTCGGCCCCACCGCATGCTCACGGCGCGAAGGGACTCATGGCGTGAACGGACCTCTCATCGTCCAGAGCGACAAGACACTGCTCCTGGAGGTGGACCACGAGCAGGCGGACGCCTGCCGTCGCGCCATCGCACCGTTCGCGGAGCTGGAGCGCGCCCCCGAGCACATCCACACCTACCGGCTGACCCCGCTCGGCCTGTGGAACGCGCGGGCCGCGGGGCACGATGCCGAGCAGGTCGTCGACGCGCTGGTCGAGTTCTCCCGCTACCCCGTGCCGCACGCGCTGCTCGTGGACGTCGCCGAGACCATGGCCAGGTACGGCCGTCTCACACTCTCCAAGCACCCCGTGCACGGGCTGGTGCTCACCTCGACCGACCGGCCCGTGCTGGAGGAGATCCTCCGGTCGAAGAAGGTCGCCCCGCTGGTCGGAGCCCGGCTCGACCCGGACACCGTGGCCGTGCACCCCTCCGAGCGCGGTCAGATCAAGCAGACGCTGCTGAAGCTGGGCTGGCCCGCCGAGGACCTCGCCGGTTACGTCGACGGCGAGGCGCACCAGATCGACCTGGACCAGGAGGGCTGGTCGCTCCGGCCGTACCAGCAGCAGGCCGTGGAGAACTTCTGGCACGGCGGCTCCGGTGTCGTCGTCCTGCCCTGTGGCGCGGGAAAGACCCTGGTCGGGGCCGGTGCGATGGCCGAGGCCAAGGCGACGACGCTGATCCTGGTCACCAACACCGTCTCGGCCCGGCAGTGGAAGCACGAGCTGGTGAAACGTACCTCCCTCACCGAGGAGGAGATCGGCGAGTACAGCGGTACGAAGAAGGAGATCCGCCCGGTCACCATCGCCACGTACCAGGTGCTGACGACCCGCAGGAAGGGCGTCTACCCGCACCTGGAGCTGTTCGACTCGCGCGACTGGGGGCTGGTCATCTACGACGAGGTGCATCTGCTGCCCGCACCGGTCTTCAAGTTCACCGCCGATCTGCAGGCGCGGCGCCGGCTCGGGCTCACCGCGACGCTCGTGCGGGAGGACGGCCGTGAGTCGGACGTCTTCTCGCTGATCGGGCCCAAGCGGTTCGACGCGCCGTGGAAGGAGATCGAGGCGCAGGGCTACATCGCGCCCGCCGACTGTGTGGAGGTCCGGGTCAATCTGACGGACAGCGAGCGGCTCGCCTACGCCACGGCCGAGGCGGAGGAGAAGTACCGCTACTGCGCGACGACCGCGACCAAGCGGAAGGTCACGGAGGCGCTGGTCCGCAAGCACCAGGGCGAGCAGACCCTGGTCATCGGCCAGTACATCGACCAGCTGGACGAGCTGGGCGAGCATCTGGACGCGCCGGTCATCAAGGGCGAGACGACGAACGCGCAGCGCGAGAAGCTCTTCGGGGCGTTCCGTGAGGGCGAGATCAGTGTGCTGGTCGTCTCGAAGGTCGCGAACTTCTCGATCGACCTTCCGGAGGCGACGGTCGCCATCCAGGTCTCGGGGACCTTCGGCTCGCGTCAGGAGGAGGCGCAGCGTCTTGGCCGGGTGCTGCGTCCGAAGGCGGACGGGCACGAGGCGCGGTTCTACTCGGTGGTGGCTCGGGACACGATCGACCAGGACTTCGCGGCACACCGGCAGCGGTTCCTGGCCGAGCAGGGGTACGCGTACCGGATCGTGGACGCGGACGAGCTGCTGGCGGGTCCGGCCGCCGCGCTGGAGCTGACGGACCCCACGGAGACGGGCGCCGCGGAGAGCGGTGCTGCGGACAGCGGCGCTGCGGACAGCGGCTCGTCGGACACGGGTACGTCGGGCACCGGCCCATCGGGCACCGGCTCATCGGACACCGGCTCGTCGGACACGGACGAGGGGACTGCTCCCTGACGACCGGGACGCGGCTGCGTCGAGCGGGGCAGGGCGGGGCAGGGCAGGGCAGGGCAGCGGGGCGGCCGTGAGGGCGAGGGGAGCGGCTGGGGCGGCGCCGGTTCAGCGGTTGCCGTGCTCGCCGAGGATCATGACGCTGAAGGCGGCCGACGCGAAGGCCCCGACCGCGCGGACGGCGCTGCGGACGGGCCGGGCCACGGAGGTGCGGGACGCGGACGTGCGGGCGGATGTACCGGGCGGCGCGGTGGCGGTTGCTGTGGTCATGTATCCATGATGGTTTTCCGGCGGCCGCGGGGCGTCAGGCTGTGGTCGTAACGCACGGGCCGGGCGCCTACGACTCAAGGCCCATGGGATCCCCTACGGGTAGGACGCCGCGCGAGCACCGCACGGACGCATGTACCCACGGACGTACGCGCGTACCCACGTACCCACGTACCCACGTACGTCACGCGAGGAGAGCGAGGCACAGGTGGCGATCCGCTGGAGCCTGACCGTGGACTGCGCCGACCCGGCCGCGCTGTCGCGCTTCTGGGCGGAGGCGCTCGGGTACGCCGAGCGGCCCGCGCCCGAGGGGTTCGCGACCTGGCCCGAGTGGCTCCTGCACCACGGTGTCCCCGAGGACGAGTGGAACGACGGCGCCTACCTCTACGACCCGGCCGGCGCCGCCCCCGCGCTGTCCTTCCTGAAGGTGCCGGAGGGCAAGGCGGTGAAGAACCGCCTGCACCTGGACGTGCAGGCGGGTGGCGGCCGCGAGACCCCCTGGGAGGTGCGGTGGCCGCGCGTGCTGGCCGCCACCGAGCGGCTGACGGCCGCCGGGGCGACGGTGCTGCGCGAGGAAGCGCTCCAGGGCAAGCCGGACCATGTGGTGCTGGCCGACCCGGAGGGCAACGAGTTCTGCGTGGTGTGACGTGACGTGGCGCCGGGGGCCGGAGCTCGGTACCCCGGGGCCCGTACGTGATCCCTAGGCCATCGTGTTGTGCACGATCCAGCCCTCGCCGTACAGCTCCTTACCCGTCTTCGGGTCGTAGACGGTCGTCTGGCAGTCGAGGTACGTCGGAATCGACTGCGCGTAGTACTTGTCGATCTCCGCCGCGACCGAGCCTGTCGCACCCAGGCTTGCCCCGGTCACCTGCCCGTCGAACACTGCTTCCACCGTGTACTCGACTATGCGGCCGGCCTTGATCTCGTCCTTGACGTTGTACTCCGTCATTTCGTGATGCTTGCGGTTACCGCCCTTGGTGAGCGGCGTCAGGTTGTCCAGGGTGTCGCCGGGGCCGCCGAGGTTGTCGTTGAGGAGGTGGCCCTGGACCATGTACTTGGCGAACCAGTCGCCGGCCGGAGTCCCCTTCTTGGGCCACCAGCTGGGCTTGACCTTGGGCTTGCCGCCGTACTTCACGTCCTTGGGGTGCAGTTCGGCCTTCATGTAGCTGCCCACTCCGCTCCTGGACGAGGAGGCGTAGGAGACCTTGTGGCGGCCGCGGTAGGCACGCTGGATGGCCCGGGAGACCGTCGGCTGTTCACCCTCCGATGTGTCGCCGTCGCCCGGTCCCGAACTCCCCTCGGAAGCAGCACTCCTGGTGGAGACCGCTCCGCTCATCACCCGGTGCGCGTTCTCCTCGGCCTCGCGCTCGAACCGGTCCGAGGGGTCGCTCACCCGCAGGCCGTTGCCGTTGTCCGTACCGGCGACCGGGCCCTTGCGCTGCTGGATGACGTGCGTGAGCTCGTGGGCCAGCGTGTGCTTGTCCGCGCCGCCCTGACCGATGACCACATGGCTGCCGGATGTGTACGCGCGCGCCCCCAGCTCGGCCGCCGAAGCCTGTGCGGAACTGTCCGCGTGGATACGGACGTCGGAGAATCCGGTGTCGAACCGGGCCTCCATTTCGGCTCGGACCGCACTGTCCAGCGGGCTTCCCGGCTGCCGCAGGACGTCCTGGGCCGTGGCACGCTGCACCGCGGGCCCCGCCGCCTGATGCCCACAGCCGGCGCCGTGCTCGTGCAGCTCCTGGGTCTGCTCGTGCCCGGCCTGCCGCAGCATCTGCACGACGGCCGCGTTGCCCGCGGTGCTCTGCAGCCCGAGGATCCCGCGGGGAGCTGCGGTACGCGCTGGGTCCGCAGGCCGGAGGCGGCGGGCCGCCCCCGTCTCCCTCTTCGCCTCGGACGTCTCGCGCTGCGCGGATTCCATAGCTCTCCTCAGCTCTGGTCAGGCCATTGGTCAACTTGCCTTTCTACGCGAACCGGTCGGAGGAAGCCAGGTAAGCAAGGGCAGAATCCGGGTCCGAACAGGCAGACTTGCGGCCGGTCTCGTGGCACCTGGCACCACCCTTGCCAAGGCCTACATAAAATGATTCATTGACGTGGCGAGTGAATGAATACATGCCGGACGCGAGAGGATCCCCGTGCCTGCCCGCGAGACTGCCACCATCACCCTGGGCGACGCCCCGATCACCGTCGAACAGTTCGTCGCAGTCGCCCGCCACGGCGCCCGGGTCGAGTTCGACGCGACGTACGCGGACCGGGTACGCACGTCACGCGCGCTGGTGGAGCGTTTCCTGGCCGAGAACCGCCTGGTGTACGGCGTGACCACCGGATTCGGCGACAACGTCACAGAGGTGATCGCTCCGGACGACGCCGAGCGGTTGCAGCGCAACATCGTGCGCTCACACGCCGTTTCGGTCGGCGAACCACTGCCCGTCGAGATCGTCCGCGCCATCGCCCTCATGGAGCTGACCGGCCTCGGCGAAGGGTTCTCCGGCATCCGCCTCGAAACCCTCGAACTGATCAGGCGGATGCTCAACGCCCGGGTCACACCGTACGTACCCGGCGAGGGCTCCGTCGGCTATCTGGCCCCGGAGGCACATATGGCCCTGGTGCTGCTGGGCGAGGGCCGGGCCTGGTACGGCGACGAGTTGCTGCCCGGCGCCGAGGCACTGAGCCGGATCGGCGAGGAGCCGACGCGGCTCGGCTGCAAGGAAGGACTGTCGCTCACCAACGGGACGCACTCGGTGACCGCGATAGCCGTCCTGGCCACCTATGACGCCGACGTCGCCGCGGCCACGGCCGATGTCGCGGCGAGCCTGTCCGTACAGGCGCTCAAGGCCACCGTACGGGCCTACGACGCCCGGCTTCAGGAACGGAAACGGCACCCCGAGCAGGCCGCGGTCGCCGAGAATCTGCGGCGGCTGACCGAATCCAGCGCGCTCAGCGCCGAGTTCATCGACCACCGGCTCCAGGACAGCCTGGCCCTGCGCGCCGTCCCGCAGATGCACGGCGGCGCGAAGCGGGCGCTCGCCCAGGCCAGGGAAGTCATCGTCGAGGAACTGCACTCGGTGGGCGACAACCCGGTCATCCACCCCGAGGGCGAGGACGGGGTGGCGCTGATGGGGGCGAACTGCGACAGCACGTACGTCGGCATCCAGGCCGACTCCATGGTGAACGCGATGGCGGTGCTGGCCAAGGTGTCCGAACGCCGCACCGACCGCCTGGTCAACAGCAACTTCAGCGAGCTGCCCGCGTTCCTGACGCCCGAGCCGGGACTCAACAGCGGCTACATGATCGCGCAGTACACGGCCGCCGCACTCTCCATGGAACTGCGCTCGCTCGCGGTGCCCGCGTCGGCGGACACGGCCCCCACATCGGCCGGCCAGGAGGACGCGGTCAGCAACGCCTACCTGGCCGCGCTGAAGGCATACCGGGCGGCACACAAACTCGCCTACGTCGTGGCGATCGAGGTGATGTGCGCCGTGCAAGCACTCGACCTGCTCGCGCCGCTCTCCCCCTCACCGGCCACGAACGCCCTGCGCGCCAGGATCCGGGAGACCGTACCGACGGTCGACGGGGACCGGGTCTTCCACTCCGACATAGAACACATCACCGAACTCGTGCGCAGCGAGGAAGCACTGCGCACGGTCGAGGCCGTGATCGGCCCGCTGCGCCGCTGACGAACCCGACCAGTGCCGCGCCCCCACGTTCACCCTCTCGACGACTTGCTGCCGTATCAGCTGTCGTCGGCGCGAGCTCTGCACTGCCGGACGGTCTCCAGCTTCGCCTCGAACTTGCGGTCGTGCCAGCGGGCGGTGAAGGCACCGGGAACAGTGAGCGCCCGGCCCTGAACTCGGAGGACACGCACATCCGACCAGGTGCCACTCCGACCTGTGCGGACGCGTTTCTCAACCCCCGTAACCTCACTCCAAGGCACCGACCTGCGCCTGAAGAGGGTGCGGAACTCCATGCCCTGGGAAGTGAGGAGCGTCGTGCCCGTCCCTTGGCTGACCATGGAGGCGAGTGTGAGCAAACCGAAGGCGGCGACGCCGCCGATCCGCCACCACCGCTCTGCGGCCGGCGCAGTGAGCCCGGCTGCCACCGCCATTCCGACAAAGGTCAGCGTCACGAACCCGGTCCGCCACCAGTACCTGCGTCGCTCCGCGGCATCAAGGCGGATCCATATCGGAGGTGGCACAGACAGGATGGTACCGACGGACGACACTCCCCGGCCGACCCAGACCCCGGAAAGATCAACGCGGTGCTGCATGAGAGGAGGGCTTGGCGACCGGTCGTTCAGAGTCACGTTCTGACCGACACGGCCCGCCGGACGGCCCACCGTCGCCCGGGCTCCCGTCCAGTTCACCGAGACCGTCGAGCCGACGGTTGATCCGCTGGGCGAACTGGGCTGCTTCCGCTACGGAGATGGAGCCCAGCGAGATCATGTGGGCCGGGTGGTTGCAGGCCGCGCATGGCTCTTCGACGCCGATGTCGTCGAAGTCGACCTGGAGCCGCCGCAGTGCGTTGACGAACGCGGTGGCAGCGTCCTCGGCGTTCTCCCGGTCGTTGTTCGTCCAGTACCCACGATCGACCGGACCGAAATCCGTCACGGCCTGGCCCCCTTGTCGTCAGCGATCCGCTCGCGGAGCCGGTCCGTCGTGGACGACTCGTCGACGTCATCCGCTGGGGCATCGGGACAGACCGGGTTGCCGCACCGGCAGGGCGGCCACTTGAGTACGGAGATCTCGAATTCGGGCTGCTCGCTCATTCGGTCCAACTGCCTTTCCAGTCCGGCGATGACATCGCGGAGAAGGTCCTTCGTGGGTGGCGCATATCCGGTACGCGGCACCCACGCGGGCGCCAGCCGCCAGAACCCGCCGGCCGCCACCAGGTCTGCCAACTGGACCGTTTCGGCGTCCCGTTGGCCCGTTGCGGGCTTGTGCTCCCAGGACAACGTTCACTCCTCTCTGTAGCCGTTCCACTACCGAGGGGGTTCAGCGTGGCCTAGAGTCAGGAACCCTTCAAGTAATCAGAAACGAAGGAAGGGTTGGGCGCGCGCATGGTCAACCGCAAGGAGCTGGACCCCGGGAGCAGCCCGGAAGCGGCCTACGGGGCACACCTCCGCAGGCTGCGGGAGAAACGCGGCTGGAGCCAGGAAAATCTGGCCGGGGACCTGGGGTATTCGAGCCAGCATATTTCGGCTGTTGAAACTGGCAGGAAGCCGCCAACCCTCCCTTTCTCGCGCAAGGCCGATCTCGCCTTCGGCGCTGCCGGTTCTGCTGACTCACTGGAGCGCGAGTGGCACGAGATGCGGCGCGGCTCACCACTGGAGGGGTTCCCGGAGTATGTGGGGCACGAGGGCCGGGCCGTGGAGATCCGGCTCTACGAGATCGGGATCATCCCCGGACTCTTGCAAACACCTCAGTACGCACGGGTTCTGGCCGAGAGCTCGGTGCGACGGAACGCCATCACGCCCGGCCAAGCGGACGAACGCGTCTCGTTCCTGGCGGAGCGGCAGGCAGCCGTGATGCGATCCCGTCCACCCATGCTGTTTGTGATCATGGATGAAAGCTGCATCCGCCGGCCCATCGGCGGAGCGGCCGTCATGAAGGCCCAGTTGGCCCGCCTGGTCGAGTTCGCCGACATGCCGAACACAGTGCTGCAGGTGGCACCGTTCGAGATAGGCGAACGCCGAGCGTTCGACCTGCCCGTCAATCTCCTGACGCTGCCGGATCGATCTGTGATCTGCTACGCCGAGTCCCAGTCTCAGGGACACCTGGACCGGGAGAGCGCATCCGTGATGCCCATGCTGACGACCTACCATCAGCTACAGGCCGAAGCACTGTCGCAGGCGGCATCCGTGGCCATGATCAACGAGGCACGAAAGGGCACCCCGTGACGACCGACGAGTCCCCCCGCTGGTTCACATCCTCCTACAGCAACAACGGCGGTAACTGCGTAGAGATCGCAGCCAACCTCACCGCCTCCCACGGCATCGTCCCCGTACGTGACTCCAAGAACCCGAGCGGCCCGGTTCTGCACATCCCCGCCCAGGCATTCGCCTCCTTCGTGGCGGGCGTCAAGGACGGCGGGGGCAGCCCCGTCTGACCACCCCCGGCTCAGGCCCCCCGCAGCGTCGCGATGGCGATCTCCTGGAAGTCGCGCAGCACCCTGTCGCGCCGGTCCGTGCGGACGGCCAGGCAGGTATCGAACTCCGGGGCGTCCGTGACCGGAAGGTGGACGAGATCCGGGCGGGAGTACGAGCGCGCGACGCTCAGCGGGACGAGCGCGATGCCGTGCCCGGAGGCGATCAGCTCGAACTTCTCCTCCAGCGACGACGTCCGCCGCCTCGGCGCGTCGAGCATCCCCTCGTCGGCGAGGTCCGCGGAGGTGAGCTCGTCGCGGCATGCCAGCGGGTGCGCCGCGGGCATACAGGCGACCCTGGGGTCGTGTCCGATGGGGATGGTGTGCAGCCCCGACTCGTCGAACGGCCGCCGCAGGTAGCCGGCCTGGGCCCGGCCGTCCCTGAGCGGCGCGTCCGGCTCCCACCAGCGCACCGGGACGACATCGGTCTCGACCTGCGGGTAGCGCGACGCGAACGCCCGGATCGCGTCCGACACATGCAGCCCGGGAGAGAAAGCGACCACGAGCCGCTGGACGCCCCGGTCGACGTCGTGCACGCGTTGTACCGCCGCCCCGACGCCCGCGAGGAGCCCCCGCGCCTCCTCGTAGAGCTGCTTCCCGGCGGCGGTCAGCTCCACGCTGCGAGTGGTCCGCGCGAGCAGGTCGCATCCCAACTCCTGCTCGAACGCCCGGACTTGACGACTCAGAACCGGCTGGGTGATGTAGAGCTGTTCCGCCGCCCGGCCGAAGTGCCGGTGCTCGGCCACCGCGACGAAGTAGCGGAGCTTGCGCAGATCGAGATCCATGCCTTCAAGGTATCAATGACCGGCAAGGGTATTGGACGTCCCGATCGGACGCCCCGAGACTCGACGCATGATCGTCATCACCACTCCCACCGGCCAGATCGGCGGCCGGCTGCTGGACATCCTGCTCAACGAGACCCCCACCCGCGGTGAAGAGCTGCGCGTCATCGTGCGCGACCCCGGCAAACTGCCCGCAGCGGCCCGCGCCCGCGTCGACGTCGTCACGGGCTCCCACGGCGACGCCGAGGTCGTCGACCGGGCCTTCACCGGCGCCGACGCCGTCTTCTGGGTCGTCCCGTCGGGCGCGGCGGCACCGAGCCTGGACGCGGTGTACTCCGGGTTCACCCGCGCCGCTGCCGAGGCGTTCACGACCCACGGCGTACGACACGTCGTCGGCGTCTCGGCACTCGGCCGCGGCACACCCGCCGCCGGTCGCGCCGGGCATGTGACCGCGTCGCTGGCCATGGACGACCTCATCGCACGTACGGGCGTGGCCTACCGGGCACTCGCGAACCCGTCGTTCATGGACAACCTGCTGCGGCAGGTGGCGTCGATCCGTGACCACGGAGTGTTCACGGACACTGTCGTCGCCGACCGCAGAGCCCCGGCGGCCGCCACCCGGGACATCGCCGCGGCCGCCGCCGGCCTGCTGCTCGACCGCTCGTGGACGGGGACGGGCGAGGTCCCGGTACTGGGCCCCGAAGACCTGTCGGCGAACGACATGGCACGCACCATGTCCGAGGTGCTCGGCCGCCCGGTCCGCTACGAACGGCAGTCACTGGACGACTGCCGCGCCGCACTCACCGGACACGGGATCGGGGAGGCGGTCGCCGCGGGCTTCGTGGACATGGCGAGGGCCAAGGACGACGGCCTCGACGACGGTGTACGCCGTACCCCCGCGACCGCGAGCCCGACCACCTTCCGCACCTGGTGCGAAGAGGTTCTGAAGCCGGCGGTGCAGGCATGAGCACCAAGACCGCTCTCATCGTCGGGGCGTCCCGTTCCCTCGGGCTCGCTCTCGCCACCGAGTTCACGCGCCGCGGCTGGGACGTCATCGGGACCGTACGGGGCGAAAGCCGCACGGATCTGCACGAGCTGGCCGAGAAGTCCGGGGGCAGCGTCACGGTCGAGTCCCTGGACACGACACGGCCGGAGCAGATCAGCGCGCTGCGCGACCGCCTGGCGGGGCGCACCCTCGACCTGCTGTTCGTCAACGCCGCCATCACCCGGGGCAATATCCCCGTCGGCGACGTCCCGGAAGAGATGTTCGTCGAGGTCATGGTCACGAACGCGCTCAGCCCGATGCGCGTGGTCGAGTCCTTCCGCTCACTGGTCACGCCCACGGGGACGATCGGCGTCATGTCCTCGCGCCAGGGCAGCATCGGCCTCAACACCCGGGGCGGCCAGGATGTCTACCGGGCGAGCAAGTCGGCTCTGAACCAGCTGATGCGCAGCTACGCCGTCCGGTACGCCGATGCCGCGCACACACTCCTGCTCATGTGCCCCGGCCACGTCCGCACCGAACTCGGCGGCCCGGACGCGCCGCTGAGCATCGACCAGTCCATCCCGGGCGTGGTCGACACGATCGAACACCACAGCGGCGAGCCGGGCCTGCGGTTCCTCAACTACCAGGACCAGGAGGTGCCCTGGTAGCCGGTAGCCGGACGCAGGCCTCGGCGTCGGCGTCGGTATCGGTGTCGGTGTCGGTGTCAGTTCGGTGCGTCGAGCGGCGCAGCATCGCCCGTCACCGTCACCTCACCGCAGTTGGCTGAACGCCTGGTCGGCATCGGCCACGGCCTCGGGATGGACGTCGCCGGCGGTCCGGCCGTCGGCGATCTTCTGCCAGTTGGTCCGGGCGAGTACCCGCTGGACCGCGAGGACCTGGGCGGCGCGCAGGCGCGCCTGGATGCCCTCGCCGAGGGCATCCGCCAGGGCCTCCTCGTCCTCCAGCTGGTACCGCGTGAGCCGTCCGGCCAGGCTCGGCGTGGCGAACACCAGCCGGTGGAACGCCACCACTTGAGGGTGATCGTTGAGGCCGGTGACGGGGTCGTACCGGTCGAGGCCGGCCCGGAAGTGCCGGTGCAGCGCCGCCACCGGCCCGGTGCCGGACCCGCGGTCGCGTACGACGCGTGCCGCCTCGCCCTGGTGGTCCGCGAACCGGTGCAGCACCAGGTCTTCCTTGGTGGGGAAGTACCGGAAGAGAGTCGGCTTGGAGATCCCGGCCGCCGCGGCGATGTCGTTGACCGAGACGCGGTCGAAGCCGTGCTCAAGGAACAGCGCGACGGCCGCGTCGCCGATGGCGTCGCGTGTCCGCTCCTTCTTGCGGGCCCGCAGCCCCGTCGGCTCGCTCATCGGACCACCGTAACATTTGTGACCAGGTTGCTTTTTTAACCGGGTAACGTTTTCATGGCGGCATGCAGCAGACAGCCATGCCCCCTGTGCTCGTCACCGGGGCGACGGGCCGGATCGGGCGCGTCGTCATCGGCCAACTCATCGACGCGGGCGTGCCGGTGCGCGCCCTCATCCATCGCTCCGATGCGGCGGCGACGCTGCCTGCGGAGGCCGAGGTCTTCACCGGCGACCTCACCGTGCCCGAGTCGCTCGACCCGGCCTTGACCGGCGCGGGCGCGGTCTTCCTCGTGTGGACCGCCCCGCCCCGGACCACCGCGGCAGTCGTCGAGCGGCTGGCGGCCCACGTACGGCGGGTCGTCTTCCTCTCCTCCCCGCACCGGACGCCGCACCCCTTCTTCCAGCAGCCCAACCCGATGGCCGCGCTGCACGCCGACATCGAGCGGCTCATCGCGGCCACCGGGCTCGAATCGACGATCATCCGGCCGGGGATGCTCGCGTCGAACTCGCTGGCCTGGTGGGCGCCCGCGATCCGGGCCGGGGATGCCGTCCGGTGGCCGTACGGCGCGGCCGGGACAGCACCGGTCGACGACCGCGATGTCGCGGCGGTCGCGGCGCGGACGCTCCACCGGGACGGATTCGCCGGAGGCGACTACGTCCTCACGGGCCCCGAATCGCTGACCCAGGCCGAGCAGGTGGGCGCCATCGGGGACGCGCTGGGGCGCCGGATCGCGTTCGAGGAGATGACTCCGGACGAGTTCCGGAGCCTGTCGGAGGGCACGGCGCCCAGCTCGGTGGTCGAGATGCTGCTCGCCGCGTGGAGCGCGGCGGTCGGACAGCCCGCGTACGTCACGACCGCGGTGGCCGACATCCTGGGGGTGGCGCCGCGGACGTTCCACCAGTGGGCCGCCGACCACGCCGCGGCACTCACGGAGGGGCCCTGACCTCGTCGGCCTCCCCGACCGCCGCGACCGCCTCGACCGCCGCGAAGCACGGGCACAGGGCTGGAATCCGACAGGGCCGGGCGCCCCTTCATGCTCGGCCGGTCAGCGGGATTCCCTCCCGTCCGCGAGACCACGACAGAGGGAGAGCGGGATGAATGAGCTTCCGCAGATGCTCCATACCTGGTTCACCGAGAACGATGAGCGACTGCGGTCACACGGTGTCATGGGTGACATCCAGCGATCACCCGACGACGGTCGAACCAAGACCAGCGCGTGGCTGGTGGTGGAGTACGACGACCATGTCGCCGTACTCATTGTCTGGAACAGCGGCGAAGCCGAGCTGGAGTGCGGTGACTTGACCAGCGGCCGGGTACGGCAGGAACATCGCGACCTACGCACCCCGGGCGATCTCCTCGATGCCATCGAGACCACCCTCGAATGGGCCGGAGCGACGAGCCTATGACGGCGTTCCACAGCCCGTTCCGTCCGACGATCGTTTGACCTGTACCGAGGTCCAGGGGCGAGGCTTGCGGCATGAGTGAGCCAGATGAGCTGTTTGGAATCGCGGAGGTCTCGGCGTGGATCGGTCTGGCGCCCGACACATTGCGGTACTTCGAACGCCAGGGGGTCGTACCGTCTCCACGGCGCGACGGTGCGGGACGTCGCCAGTACACGACGGCTGACGTCGAGCTGATCCGCATGCTGGTGCACCTCCGTGAGACGGGGATGCCACTGGCCGACATCGCACAGTTCACAGGCGCGGATGACAAGGCGGGTGATCCGGCCAGGCTGCGAGTGGAGTTGCTGACGGCTCATCACCGTCGCGTCCGCGACAGGCGCGAGGAGCTGGACCGCGCACTCGATGTGATCACTCGGAAGATCGCGGACTTCAGTGATCGGATCACGAGTTCGGCTGAGTTTCTCGACCGACCGGACTGCACGCTTGCCTTCGGTGCCCAGGGTGAGGGGCCGCTTCTCTTCCTCGTCGGCGCGCCGGCTGGGCGGGCCGGCTTCGCAGCGCTGGCGCATGAGCTTGCAGACCGGTTCACCGTCGTCACCCACGATCCGCGTGGCATCGGTGCCAGCCGGGCGGTGCCAGGGATGGCTGCGCCCACGCCCGAGGTCCTTGCTGAGGATCTTGCCGCACTTGTCGACAGGTTCACCGGAGGGCCCGCCTTGTTCGTCGGTACCAGTGGCGGTGCCGTGACGCTGCTGGAGCTGGGCAAGCGGCATCCTGACGTGGTCGGCCGGGCCGTCTTGCATGAACCGCCCCTTGTGTCACTCCTGGATGACGCGGACCTGGCAGGCCGGGCCGCAGCAGCGTTCGAAGCCGCGGAGGCTGATCCGCAACGGGCAGTACAAGAGTTCTTCGACCTCAGCGGCGCCGCCCACCACACAGGGCCTGACCAGATGCCTCCCGCCCACGTGGCGCTACCCGAACTGCCGGTCGCCGAACTCGACAAGAACCGCTACTTCCTGGGGCAGATGGCCGGCCCCACCGTCTTCTACGTACCCGACATCGAGGCCACCCGTCGCGTTTCGGTGACGCTGTGCGCCGGCTCGCTGAGCCATCACCAGATGGCGCGCCGGGCGACCCGAGCACTCGCTGGACTTCTGGGGCTGCCGCTGATCGACATGCCCGGCAACCACGTCGGCGCGAGCGCCGAGCCGGCAGAGTTCGCCCACGCCCTCGGGCCCCTGCTCGAACCCTGAGCACAGCCCGCTCGCTCTCCTCGTCGGGAACGCACGCCGCGAGCGAGCAGTGAGCAGGGGCAGGGGGCAGGGAGGCAGGGAGGCAGGGGGCGGTGAGCAGTGAGCAGGCCGGAGAAACCCATTGGCCCGCGCCCCCGCTCCCCGACTACAATCGCGCCTTCCCCCGCCTCCCCCAGGGAGCGCCGCCGCCCGGACGGAAACCGGCGGCCGCCACGTCGTGATCAGCCGTACCCTCCCGGAGGCTCCACCGTGCCCACGCACGTCCCGCAGGACATCCCCGACGACGCACTCGATGACGTACTCCATGACGCATCCGACGACGCACCCGATGACGCGCCCGGCGGCACGCCCGCCGATCCACTCGCCCGCGAGCGTGCCCACCTCACCGGCTCCCGGGCCGCCCTGCGCGCCATGCGGGAGGACGTCCAGGGGCTCGACATCCGCGACGTCACCGCGAACTGGGTCAACGCCGCCGTCCTGGAAGCGCAGATCGAGGACCGCATCAAGGCGCTCGCCGACCTCGCGCACACCCCGCTCTTCTTCGGCCGCCTCGACTACCAGCACGCCCCCGGCGCGGAGCTCGCCGAGGGCGGCGGAGGCGAGCGGTTCTACATCGGGCGCCGTCATGTGCACGACGCCGACGGCGACCCGATGGTCATCGACTGGCGCGCCCCCGTCTCGCAGCCCTTCTACCGTGCGTCCACCAAGGACCCGATGGACATCGGGCTGCGCCGCCGCTTCGGCTACACGGGCGGTGAGCTGACCGCGTACGAGGACGAGCATCTGACCTCCCCGGCCGCCTCCGACCAGCAGACCACCAGCAAACTGCTCCAGGCCGAGATCGAACGGCCCCGCGTCGGGCCGATGCGGGACATCGTGGCGACCATCCAGCCCGAGCAGGACGAGATCGTACGGTCGGACCTCGGCGGCACCGTCTGCGTCCAGGGCGGCCCCGGCACCGGCAAGACCGCCGTCGGGCTGCACCGGGTCGCGTACCTGCTGTACGCGCACCGCGAGCGGCTGGCGCGCACCGGCACCCTGGTCATCGGGCCGAACCGGTCCTTCCTGCACTACATCGAACAAGTCCTCCCCGCCCTGGGTGAGTTGGAGGTCAAGCAGGCCACGGTCGACGACCTGGTGGCGGGCGTCGAGATCAGGGGCACCGACACCGCGGCCGCCGCCGTCATCAAGGGCGACGCCCGGATGGCCGAGGTGCTGCGCAGGGCCCTGCGCTCGCATGTGACCCTGCCGACCGAGCCCGCGATGGTCGTCAGGGGCTCGCGCCGCTGGCGGATCCCGGCGTACGAACTGCAGGAGATCGTCAGCGAGTTGCTGGCCCGCGACATCCGCTACGGCGCCGCGCGCGACGCCCTCCCGCAGCGCATCGCGCACACCGTGCTGGTCCGGATGGAGCAGGCGGGCGAGGCCCCCGACGACCGGGTGCAGGACGCGGTGGCCCGTAACCCCGCGGTGAAAGCCGTGGTCAAGGCGGCCTGGCCGCAGGTCGATCCGGACAGACTGGTGCTGCGGCTGCTCTGCGACGCGAAGTTCCTCGCCGCGCACGCGGAGGGCATCCTGACCGCCGACGAGCAGCGGATCATCCTCTGGGAGAAGCCGGCCAGGTCGGTGAAGTCCGCCAAGTGGTCCCTGGCGGACGCGGTACTGATCGACGAGGCCGGCGATCTGGTCGCCCGTACGCACTCGCTCGGCCATGTCGTCCTCGACGAGGCGCAGGACCTCTCGCCGATGCAGTACCGCGCGGTGGGCCGCCGCTGCACGACCGGTTCGGCGACGATCCTCGGCGACCTGGCGCAGGGCACCACGCCCTGGGCGACGTCGAGCTGGGACGAGGCGCTGCACCATCTGGGCAAGGGCGACGCGCATGTGGAGGAGCTGACGGCCGGCTTCCGCGTACCGCGTGAGGTCATCGCGTACGCGTCCCGGCTGCTGCCGCACATGTCACCGGGGCTGGCGCCCGTCTCGTCCGTACGGGAGAACCCCGGCTCGCTGGAGGTACGGACGGCCGACGACCTGGACGCTGCGGCCGTCGCCGCCTGCCAGGACTCCCTGTACCACGAGGGCTCGACGGGCCTGATCGCGGCCGACGCCCGCATCCCCGCCCTGTCGGCTGCGCTGACGGCCGCGGGGCTCGCGCATCTGGAGCCGGGCCAGGAGACCAGCGCCGACTCCCGGCTGACGCTGGTGCCGGCCTCGCTCGCCAAGGGCCTTGAGTACGACTACGTGGTGCTGGACGAACCGGCGGCGGTGGTCGCGGGCGAGCCCGACGTACGAACGGGCCTGCGCCGTCTGTATGTCGCGCTCACCCGTGCGGTGTCGGGCCTGATCGTGACGCATTCACTGCCGCTGCCGGAGCAGATCTCCAGCCCATCCGGCCATTGAGGATCGGGGTCCCGGGCGGGGCCCCGATCGCCTCAGCCGCCGTCCAGCGCGCGCCGCCACTCCCGTACCGCGTCCGCGTCGACCGGCAGCGCCCACCCGCCGGGCCTGGCCGCACCCCCGATGTGTACGGCGTCGACCCCGGCCGCCAGCAGCCGCGGCAGGTGGGGGAGCCCCAGCCCCCCACCGACCAGGATCTGCGCCTCGTACCCCGGCTGACCCCTGCGCGCGGCCTCCGCGAGCAGAGTCGGCATGCCGTCGGAGACCCCGGTGGGGGATCCCGCGGTGAGGTAGGTGTCAAGCCCGGGCAGGTCGGCGAGCTCCTTGCGGAGCGCGTCGCGGTCGGCGGCCCGGTCGATCGCCCGGTGGAACGTCCACGGGCAGCCCTCGATCTCGGCGACGATCCGCTCGACGGCCACCAGGTCGGGGTTGCCGTCGGCGTCCAGGAAACCGAGTACGAATTGGTCCGCGCCGTCGGCCCGCAGATTCCGTGCCGCCGTCACGAGCGCGCCGACGTCACCGGCCGCGAACCCGTCGGTGAGCCGCAGCATCACGCGCAGGGGGATGTCGACGGCGGCACGGATCGCCGCGAACGTCTCTCGGGACGGTGTCAGGCCGTCGGCCGCCATATCGGTGACCAGTTCAAGGCGGTCGGCACCACCGGCCTGGGCGGCGACCGCGTCCTCCGCGGAGAGCGCGATCACCTCCAGAACTGCACGGTTGCTCATCAAATCCCTATCTTTGAGGGCCACGGATCCGGCGAGGGCTACAGGGGCTACAGGGGCTACAGGTCTAGTCCAGTGGACACCCTACGGCCCGGCCCCGCGCCTCCGCAGCCCGCACCCGGCCCCACGAGGCGGTGATCTGCCGGGCGGTACCGGCACCGGCCCGCACCGGGCCCGCACCGGCACCGCAAGCACCGGCACAATGACTTCATGCCTCAGGACGCGCCCCACGGCCCCGCCGACCTCGCCACCCGCTGGCACCAGGCCCTCACCGCCGCGCGCGAAGGCGCCACCGCGCCG
>NZ_JAAGLN010000012.1 GCF_010548145.1 Streptomyces sp. SID10853 | reverse complement strand
CCCGCGCCCGCGCCACGCCACCCGGCAGCCCGCAATGCACCCCAACGGCAGGCGACGGCCTCCGCCGGTGGGGCACCGCCACCGGGCCCCGGGTCCGCCTCGTGTCGCGCCCGCGGTGATCACCCATTCGGCCGGGCTGCGGCCGGAGTGCTGCGGTGGCTCCGCGTACCAATCTGACCTGCGAGGATCCAGCTGACGGCCTGCCAGGCGGCGGAGTAGGAGCATGCTCCTGATGGGTGGTCAGGGAGCCGCGTGGTGATGGCTGCGTTGTGATCGGACCTGTGAGTACGGACTCGATCGTCTGCGGTGCACAGGTGCTGCATCCGTACTCACGGAAGGTTGGATCATGCGTTCTATACATGCGCTTCTGGGCACGGCCGCTCTCGGTGCGGCTGTCGTACTGACCGCTCCCTCGGCCCACGCCGCCGTGGTGCAGGCTCCGCAGACCAGCGCGGCCTGTTCGAAGGCCACCTCGGACGCCCAGAAGGCCGAGGCGGATTACCAGGCCGCGCTCAAGGACTACAAGGACCAGACCGCCCAGGGCGGTCACCCGGGCAAGGCCGAGCAGGACAACCTCGACAAGCTCCAGTCGAACGCCAACGCGCTGGCCTCGGACGCCGCCCGTATCTGCCCCGACTCCAAGATGCCGTCGGGCACCATGCGCACCGGCAGCGGCAGCACCAGCCAGGGCGTCAACAGCACGGACGTCGCGCTGGGCGCGGGCCTGCTCGCCGCTGTCGCGGCCGGGTCGCTGCTCCTGCGCCGCCGCGGCGACCGCCAGTCCTGACCAGGGTCCGCCCGCCGGATTCAGCCGCGCCCTCCTGTGCCCCGGGTGCTGTCCCGGGGCACAAGGGGCGTCGGCGCTCCGGCCCGTACGTCAGGCAGGCAAACCGTGGACCCGAACGTCCCCGCCGGCGTCCGTCCGCCACCGACGGAGACCACCGGCACCCTGCGCCGTGGCACCGTCGCGATGCTCGTCACCATGGCGGTCTGTCTCGCGGTCGCGCTGATCAGCAACGGCCTGCTGATACAGAAACCGCCGCCGCAGCCCGGAGCCGCCCAGGGCTTCTCCGCCCCCGGCCGCCCGTACGCCGGTGACGGGTCGGCCGCGCCCGCGCCCGCGCCGCTGCCGCCCTCCGTACCCGAGCGTGTGCGCATTCCCGCGCTCCGGGTCGACGCCCCGCTGACGCCGCTGGCCCTGGAGCCGAACGGCAGCCTCGCGGCCCCGCCGGACAACGCCCGTAACCTCGCCGGCTGGTACAAGGACGGCACCAGCCCCGGCGCGAAGGGCACAGCCGTCATCGCAGGCCACGTGGACAACCAGCAGGGCCCGGCCGTCTTCTACGGACTGGGGTCGCTGAAGAAGGGCAACACCGTCCGGGTCGTACGGACCGACGGGGTGACCGCCGTCTTCACCATCGACGCCATCGAGGTCTACACGGCGAAGGATTTCCCCGACCAGAAGGTCTACGGAGCCGCTTCGCGGCCGGAGCTGCGTCTGATCACCTGCGGCGGCGGCTTCGACAAGCAGCATCAGCACTACCTCGGCAACGTCGTCGTCTTCGCCCACCTCACCGGGACCGGCTGAGGCGACGTCAAGGTGACCCCGCGTCACTTCCGCCAGAACAGATGGTGGGTCACGCCGCTCGGGCTGGGTACGACGTCCAGATGGAACCGGTCGAGCAGCTCGTCGGGCGACTCCCAGAGCCGCAGCCCCGCCCCGAGCTTCAGCGGCGAGACGGCCACATGCAGAGTGTCGACGAGACCGGCGTCGAGGAACTCCCTGATGGTGGTGACTCCGCCGCCGAGCCTGACGTCCTTGCCCTGTGCGGCCTCCCGCGCCTGCTGGAGGACAGCGGCCGGGTCGTCGTCGACGAAGTGGAACGTCGTGTCGGAGAGTGTGATCGAAGGACGCTTGTGGTGGGTCAGGACGAACACCGGGGTGTGGAACGGGGGTTCATCGCCCCACCAGCCCTGCCACTCCAGGTCGGTCCAGGGACCGCGCTGGGGGCCGAACTTGTTGCGCCCCATGATCTCGGCGCCGATGTTGTGCGCGAAGTCCCGCGTGAGGTAGTCGTCCAGGCCCCGGCTCCCACCGGAGTCGGTGCGCATCGGCCAGCTCGCCGTGGCGCCCGCCCAGGAGAACAGCCGCTCGGGTTCGGCAAAGCCGAAGGGCCGCTCCAGGGTCTGGTCCGCACCGGCTGCGACCCCGTCGGCCGAGACGTTGAAGTTCTGGACTTTCAGCAGCTGAGTCACTTCTTCTCTCCTGTGGTGGTGTCGACAACGCAGGTATGACCGGCCAGGACGGAAGAACTCATCGGTCGCCGGTCAGCGAGGCCAGCCGCCGCGCCTGAGTGCGGGTGTCGCGGGCGACGGCGTCCTCGTCGACGGTGACGAGATGGCTGTCCTCCACGACCGGCTCGCCGTTGACGAGCAACAGCGTAAGCGGGGCCGGAGCGCCCAGCACGAGAGCCGCGATGGGGTCGGCGATGGAGGAGTGCAGCAGACCGTCCAGCTTCCACAGCGCGAGGTCCGCCAGCTTGCCGGTCTCCACCGAGCCGATCTCGTCCTCCCGGCCCAGTACGCGCGCACCGCCCATGGTGCCCATCCGGAGTGCCTGGCGGACGGTGAGGGCCTTCTCCCGGTGGTCACCGAGACGGTTGATCAGGAGTGCGTTGCGCAGCTCGGCGCCGAGCTGCCCGCATTCGTTGGACGCGGAGCCGTCCACGCCAAGGCCCACCGGTACACCCGCCGCGAGCAGGTCGGGGACGCGGGCGAGACCGGCAGCGACCCGGGCGTTGGAGGACGGACAGTGCGCGACACCGGTGCCGGTGTCGGCGAAGCGGGCGATGTCGGTGTCGGACATATGGATGCAGTGGGCCATCCACACGTCCGGGCCGAGCCACCCGGTGGACTCCAGCAGCTCGGTCGGCGTCATGCCGTACCGCAGCATGCAGTACTCCTCCTCCTCGCGGGTCTCACTGCCGTGGATGTGCAGCCGGACGCCCTTGTCGCGGGCCAGGGTTGCGGCCGAACGCAGCAGCTCGGACGAGACCGAGAAGGGCGAGCAGGGCGCGACGCCGACGCGGAGCATGGAAGCGGGGGACGGGTCGTGCCAGCGGTCGATCGCCGTCTCGGTGGCGAGCAGTGCCTCTTCCGTGCTCTCCACCGCGAAGTCCGGCGGCAGCCCGCCGTCCGACGCGCCCCGGTCCATGGAGCCGCGGGTGGGCGAGAACCGCAGGCCCATACCGGCGGCGGCGCGGATCTCGGCGCCCAGCAGATCACCGGCCCCGCGGGGGAAGACGTAGTGGTGGTCGGCGGTGGTGGTGACCCCGGACAGCGCCAGGGCCGCCAGCGAACCCTGCGCCGCGGCGTGCACCATCGGTTCGTCGATCCGGGCCCAGACGGGGTAGAGGCTGACCAGCCAGTCGAAGAGACTGCAGTCCTGCGCGAGGCCACGGGTGATCCACTGGTAGAAGTGGTGGTGGGTGTTGACGAGACCGGGAGTCAGCAGATGCCCGTCGCCGTCGATCCGCCGGACGACGTCCGTCAGATCCTTGGGCGCGGGCCCGGGGCCGGCCGACTCGATACGGTGACCGGCGACCACGACGTGGCCGGAGGTGTACTCGGTGCCGCTCGCGTCCATGGTGGCGAGCGCGCAGTTCTCGATGACAAGTCGGCCGACGGGCACGGTTGTTCCTCTCTGCTCCGGTTCTGCTCTGCTTCGGTGCTGCTCTGCTGCGGTGCTTCGGTGGTCCGGGGCGTTCCTGCGTGGCTGTTCAAGGCGCGGCCCGCTGCCCGGTGCGCCGTCGCGGGGTGTGGTTGAACAGCAGGTTGAGCGCGAAGGCGCAGACCGCGGTGCAGGTGATGGCGCTGCCGAAGATGATGCGCGCCCCGGCGGGCAGCCGGTCGTAGATGTGCGGGGCGGTGACCGGGACCATCCCGGCCACCAGCGAGATGGCGACGATCAGCAGGTTCGACGTGCCGTCGAAGTCGACATGGCGCAGGATACGGATCCCGACCCCGGCCACCATGGCGAACATGACCAGTGCGGCGGCGCCCACCACCGGGTCGGGCAGCGAGGCGACGAGGGAGCCGAGCCGGGGAACGCAGCCGAGCACGATCAGCAGGGCCCCGGCGGCGGCCGTGACCCAGCGGCTGCGCACCCGGGTCATCTCGACCAGCCCGAGATTCTCCGCGAAGACCGTGTCGGGGAAGGAGTTCATGACCCCGCCGATCACCCCGGACAGCCCGTCGGCGGCCAGCCCGCGGGCGAGGTCACCGGTGGTCAGGGGCCGGTCGGTCATCTCCGCCACCGCGAGCATGCTCGCGGTCGACTCCGTGAAGATCACCAGCATGACCACGCACATCGAGACCACGGCGGCCACCGGAAAGTGCGGCGCCCCGAAGTGGAAGGGCTCCGGCAGCCCGGCCCAGGGGGCCCGGGACACCTCCGAGAAGTCGGTCTGCCCGAGCAGGACAGCTGCGACGGTGCCCGCCACCATCCCCACCAGTACGGCGACCTGGCCGAGGAAGCCACGCGAGATCCGCATCACCGCCACGACCAGGGCGAGCACCCCGCCGGCCAGTAACAGCCGTACGGGGGCCGCGTAACCGGGGGCAGACGGGTTGTCCCCGGCCACCATCTGGGTGCCCACCCCCAGCAGGGACAGCCCGATGACGGTGATCACGGTGCCGCCGACCAGCGGCGGGAAGTAGCGCACCAGACGGGCGAACGGCGCCGCGACGAGCATTCCGAACACCCCGCCGGCCAGCATCGCCCCGTAGACCGCCGCCATCCCGTACTGCTGCGCGATGAGGATCATCGGCGCCACGGCGCTGAAGCCCGCGCCGGCCACGATCGGCAGCCGCACACCGAGGACCCGGCCCACCCCCACGCTCTGCAACAGCGTCACCACCCCGGCCACCAGCAGATCCGCGTCGATGAGCAGGGTCACGGTGGCGTGCGGCAGCCGGGTCGCGGCGCCGAACAGCAGGGGGACGGCGATGGATCCGGTGTACATCACCAGCACATGCTGGGCGCCCAGCAGCAGGAGCGCGCCCCACGCCGGGCGCTGGTCGACCGGGTGGCGCGGGGGCGGGCAGGTGTCTTCCACAGGACGGGACCTCTCCATACCTCTCCACAGTCTCCGGGCGCGGTGCGTCTCCGCGTGCGCGGTGGTCTCTCCGCGCGCGGCCAGGCGGGGCCCCTCGCCCTCGGCCGCTTGCGGGCGGGCGAAGGACACGCGTTGCCGGGGGCCGGTCAGTGATCGCCGGTGCGGGGGGATTCGTCGGCGGCGAGCAGCCGTGCACTCTCGCGCGCCGCGTCCTCGTGCGGCCGCAGTGCGCGAGAGCCCGCGAGTTTGGCGGTGATGTGGTCGCCGATGGTGACCGGCGGGTAGAGCGGGTCGGCGCCCGCGGGAACGCAGCCCGGCAGCGGACTGATCACGGCGTCGTGGTTGCCGTCGTGGAAGTACGCGGCGGACCTGCGGCGCACCAGCCGCCCCTCGGCGTCGGTCGGCGGCAGCACCCGGTGCAGCGTGGAGCGCCACTGGTCATTGGTCCAACGGGCCAGTGCATCACCGAGGTTGACCAGCAGCGCGCCTTCGGCGGGCAGTACGTCGTGCCACTGGCCGGCGTCGCCGAGGATCTGGAGCCCGGGCGCCCGGTCGGCCCAGAGCACGGTGACGATGCCGTAGTCGGTGTGCGCGCCCATGCCCATCCGGCCCCGGTCGACGTGGGTCTCGCCCGCGGGCAGCGCGTAGTTGTTCATACGCAGTACGTCGACGGAGTGGTCGGTGTACGGACCGAAGAAGCCCTCGTCGAGGCCCAGCGCGTGGGCGAACACCCCGGTCAGCAGCCGCGCCAGACCTCCGGCGTGCCGGAACCAGGTGTCGACGGCCGTCCGGAAGCCCGGGACACGGCCGGGGTCGGGCCAGCGGTTCGCGGCGAAGTGTGTGGCGGGCAGGGCGCCGCCGGTGTGCCCGGTGCCGTCGACACCGACGTTGAACGCTTCGAAGAGGTCCTCCGGCGAGGTCACCCCCAGGCTGAGACTGAGTTTCTCCGCACGGGGCGGGGTGTAGCCCCGGTTGATCTCCGGCGGGGCGACCAGGGCGCTCTTCTCCGCCCTGGGGAGGGCGAAGAACGCGTCCATGGCGTCGGCCAGGTCCTGTCCTGCGGCCGCGGGAATGCCGTGGCCGGTGATCTGCATGAAGCCAACCGTGCGGGCCGCGGCGTCGACGGCCGACGCGAGGGCGGCGCGCACTGACGCGCCGCCCTCGGCCCAGCGCGCGACATCGATGACAGGGACAGTGAAGTCGCCTTGCTGCGGGGGGACTTCGGTCATCGAAGGGCCTCCATCCGTGCGGGCGTGGGCAGCGGATCTCTCCACTGACGGTGTGTCACACCGTGGCGGAAGCGCGGTGAGCGTGTAAATGCCCGGCTCCGGATTCTGGCCGTCCACCCAAGACGGACGTGTTCCGTGCCCGTGGACCTTGGTCGAACCTCCAAAGCGGTTCTCTTCTGCGGCACTTGGGGCAGATGCGCGGGACACACCCCGGATCCCTCATATTTACCAGCTGCGTTGATGACCTGAGCCGCATCCGTGATATTCCATCGGCGCCAGGGCCAATCCGGATTCCGGGCACCTTCGAAGCGGGCAACGGACCCGTGAAGGTGCTCGTCGACGGCAAGCTCACCAAGACCCTGCGGGTCCACGGGGCTCCCACGCTCTACAGGCTCGTGGACGGGAAGACCGCCCGCCGGGCCACGGTGGAGATCCGGCCCGCCGGGGGTATCCAGGCGTACTCGTTCACGTTCGGCTAGCCGCGGCGCAGCGGCGGAGCTGTGGACGTCGGCCGTCAGCCCTTCGGGGTGCCGTAGCGGAGCCCGTCGACCAGCAGGGCGATCATGCGCTGGGTGTGGCCGTCGTTGTTCTCCCCGGCGGGCAGCGTCAGGTTGCCTATGGCGCGCAGCAGGTCCCAGGCGTCGGCGTCGGAGCGGATCTCGCCGGCCCGCGCCGCACGGTCAAGGAGCGCTTCGAGTGCGGGCTCGAAGCGCCGCTGGAAGTAGGGCGGCAGGCTGTCGTACGCCGGGTCGCCCGAGTGTAGGGCGGCGCTCAGTCCGCGCTTGGTGGCGATGAAGCCGGCGAAGCGCTGCAGCCACCGGCTCAGGGCCTCGACCGGTTCGTGCTCGGCGGCGAGGACGGGGGCTGCGGCGGCGCAGGCGTCGACCTCGTTGCGGAAGACGGCGGCGATGAGGTCCGAGCGCTGCGGAAAGTGCCGGTAGAGGGTGCCCGCGCCGACTCCCGCCTTCGCGGTGATCTGCCGGACGGGGGCGTCCACGCCCGATGCGGAGAACACTTCAGCGGCTGCCGTGAGCAGGGCGTCGATGCTGCGCCGCGCGTCGGCGCGCACGGCCTGGCGGGGCTGGTCTCCCGTCGTCGGGACGTCCGTCATGAGGGCTCCTTTTGCCAACCGGAACAACGTTCCGTATTGTGATGGTGGAACGTTGTTCCGCTTCTGCCAGCGTATCGCGCTGCGGCGGGACGTCCCACCCCAGGAGGAACACCATGAAGTACCGCACGCTGGGCCGGACCGGCATCAAGGTCAGCCCTTACTGCCTGGGCGCGATGATGTTCGGGGCCATGGGCAACCCCGACCACGACGACTCGGTCCGCATCATCCACAAGGCGCTGGACGCGGGCATCAACTTCGTCGACACCGCCGACGCCTACGCGCGCGGCGAGTCCGAGGAGATCGTCGGCAAGGCTCTCAAGGGGCGCCGCGACAACGTCGTACTGGCCACCAAGGCCCACCTCCCGATGGGAGACGACCCCAACCAGCGGGGCAACTCCCGTCGCTGGCTGGTCCGCGCGCTCGACGACTCGCTGCGCCGGCTGGGGACCGACCACGTCGACCTCTTCCAGGTCCACAGGCCCGACCCGGACACCGACGTGGAGGAGACCCTCTCGGCCCTCACCGACCTGATGCGCGCGGGCAAGGTCAGGGCCATCGGCGGCTCCACCTTTCCCGCGTCGGACATCGTCGAGGCCCAGTGGGTCGCGGAGCGGCGCGGCCTGGAGCGGTTCCGCACCGAGCAGCCGCCGTACTCGATCCTCAACCGGAGCATCGAGCGCGAGGTGCTGCCCGTCTGCGAGCGGTACGGGATGGGGGCCCTGGTCTGGAGTCCGCTCGCGGGCGGCATGCTCAGCGGCCGCTACCGCAAGGGCCGGCAGGCCGACACCCACCGGTCCGGCTTCGGCTTCAAGCACCTGGTCGACGAGCGGCGGCTCGATGCCGTCGAGCAGCTCATCCCGCTCGCCGACGAGGCGGGAATGCCGCTGACCCATCTGGCGACGGCCTTCGCGGTATCCCACCCCGGCGTCACGTCGGCGATCATCGGCCCCCGCACCATGAACCACCTGGACGACCTGCTCGCAGGTGCCGGGACCACCCTGAGCGACGAGATCCTCGACCGGATCGACGCCATCGTGCCCCCGGGCACCGACGTCGGGACGCTGGACATGGCCTACAACCCGCCTGCCGTCGGGCGGGCCGCCCTGCGCCGCCGCCCGGCCGATGAGCGCTCCGCCGCCTGACCGGCCGCCCCGGAACGGGGCTCCGGGCACCGGCTCCGGCTCCGGGCTCCGGAGCCGGAGGCCCGATCGGCGGCGGCCGACCGGGCCCGTAGTGCCGGGGGTCAGGCGTCCCCGGTGGCCAGTTCGGCGCGGACCTCACGGGCGGCACTCACCAGGTTCTCCAGGGACGCCCGGGTCTCGGGCCAGCCGCGGGTCTTGAGCCCGCAGTCCGGGTTGACCCAGAGCCGTTCGGCCGGGATGGCCTCAAGTCCCTTGCGGAGGAGGGCTGCCGCTTCCTCCGCGCCCGGTACGCGCGGGGAGTGGATGTCGTACACGCCGGGCCCCGCCTCGCGCGGGTAGCCATGCTCGGCGAGTTCGCGGGCGACCTGCATATGGGAGCGGGCGGCTTCGAGGCTGATGACATCCGCGTCGAGGTCGTCGATGGCCTGGACGATGTCGCCGAACTCCGCGTAGCACATGTGCGTGTGGATCTGGGTGCCGGGCCGCACACCGCTCGTCGTGAGGCGGAAGGACTCGGTGGCCCAGTCCAGATACGCGGGCCGGTCGGCGGCGCGCAGCGGCAGCGTCTCCCGCAGAGCCGGTTCGTCGACCTGGATGACGGAGGTGCCCGCTGCCTCCAGGTCGGCGACCTCGTCGCGCAGAGCGAGCGCGACCTGCCGGGCGGTGTCGCCGAGCGGCTGGTCGTCGCGGACGAAGGACCAGGCGAGCATGGTGACCGGCCCGGTGAGCATGCCCTTCACCGGGCGGCCGGTCAGCGACTGGGCGTACGTCGTCCACCGCACCGTCATCGGCTCCGGGCGGGAGATGTCGCCGGCGAGGACCGGCGGGCGGACATAGCGCGTCCCGTACGACTGCACCCAGCCGTGCTGGGTGGCCAGATAGCCGGTGAGCTGTTCGGCGAAGTACTGCACCATGTCGTTGCGTTCGGGCTCGCCGTGCACCAGGACATCCAGCCCCGCCTCCTCCTGGAAGGCGATCACCTGCTGGATCTCGGCCCTGACGCGTTCCTCGTAACCGGCACTGTCGATGCGCCCGCTCCGCAGCCCGGCACGTGCCGTACGCAACTCGGTGGTCTGCGGGAACGAGCCGATCGTCGTGGTCGGCAGGAGCGGCAGCCCGAGGTGGGCGCGCTGGGCGGCGGCCCGCTCGGGGTACGGCTGGGAGCGGTGCGCGTCTGCTTCCGTCACGGCCGCGGCCCTGGCCCGTACGGCCGGGTCCCGGGTGATCGCCGAGGCGGCCCGGTCGGCGAGGCAGGCGCGGTTGGCGGCCAGTTCGGCCGCGATGGCGCCGGTCCCTTCGGTGAGTCCCCTGGCGAGCGTCGCGATCTCGGCGGTCTTCTGCCGGGCGAAGGCCAGCCAGCGCAGGATCTGCGGGTCGACCTCCCGTTCGGCGCTCGCGTCGAGCGGGACGTGCAGCAGCGAGCAGGAGGCGGCTACGTCGACCCGGTCGGCCAGCCCCAGCAGGGTCCCCAGCGTGGCGAGCGACTTCTCCAGGTCGTTGACCCAGATGTTGCGCCCGTCGACCACTCCGGCGACCAGGCGCTTGCCGGGCAGCCCGCCGACAGCGGCCAGCGCGTCGATGTTGGCCGCGGCCGTACCGGTGAAGTCGAGCGCCAGGCCCTCCACCGGGGCCTTGGCCAGCACGGGAAGGGCGTCACCCAGCCGGTCGAAGTAGGAGGCGACCAGGAGCCTGGGGCGGTCGGTGAGCGAGCCCAGTTCGCGGTACGCCCGTGCGGCGGCGTTCAGATCGGCGGGGGTGCGGTCCTGGACGAGGGCCGGCTCGTCCAGCTGGACCCACTCGGCGCCCGCTGCCCGCAGATCGGCGAGCACCTCGGCGTAGACGGGCAGCAGCCGGTCCAGCAGGGTGAGCGGTTCGAAGCCGGCCGCCACGCCCGGGGCCGGCTTGGCCAGCAGCAGATAGGTGACCGGGCCGACCAGCACCGGGCGGGCGGCGAGCCCGAGTGCGAGCGCCTCCCTGAGCTGCCCGGTCTGCTGTGTGGAGTCGGCGCTGAACACCGTGTCCGGGCCCAGCTCGGGCACCAGATAGTGGTAGTTGGTGTCGAACCACTTGGTCATCTCCAGCGGCGCGACGTCCTGGGTGCCGCGTGCCATCGCGAAGTAACCGTCGAGCGCGTGGGTTTCGACCGCCTCGCGGTGCCGTTCGGGGACGGCGCCGACCATGACGCTGGTGTCCAGGACATGGTCGTAGTACGAGAAATCACCGGTCGGCACCTCCTGGATGCCGTTGTCGGCCAGGCACTGCCAGTTCGACCGGCGCAGAGCCGCCGCGGTCTCCCGGAGGCCGTCGGCGCTGACGCGGCCCTTCCAGTAGCCCTCGACGGCCTTCTTCAGTTCCCGGTTCGGGCCCTGGCGGGGGTAGCCGTACACGGTGGCCCGTGCTGCCGCGGCTGCGGGCTTCGCTGTCACGGAAATCTCCTTCGCGAGATGACTCCTTGAGATCCCGGGGACGGGACGCGAGCGCGAAGGGCTGACGGATCCGGGCGGTCCGCGCGTGCCACCAGGCACGGCTGTCCGCCGGTATACGCGCCGACCCGCCCACGAGGTCACCGGGATGTCCGCACGCGATCGGTCACGCGCGGGCAACGGGCAGGTCTTCGGACTTGTGGGCGCGGGCACCCGGAAGGGCATCCACCTACTGGCCGTCGCTTCCCAGACCCGGCCGGGCCCAGTGCGTATGACGGCGGTCGTTCCCACTCACCGCTGCGGGGCAGTCCCGGATTTCCACCGGGTTCCCTCTTACGACGCATCCCGCCTGGCGGACGGGGCGAACCAGTTGCACCCGCCAGCCTAGGCCGAGATGTCCCTCCGCGGAGGCATCCGCCCACATCGCGGACCGGTCGTGGACCGCGGCGTGAGACACCGGCCCTCCGGGTCCGGATGGCCTAAATGCCGCTGTCCCGTGATCAACCGGGCACATACTGCACAGGCAGGGGCCACCCCAGGCCCCGGCGCGGCGGCCGTGCGGCAGAGCGCGGCCCGCGCCCCGAGAAGGACGGAGCACTCACGATGAAGCGCCTCACCAAGGCCGCGACCGCGGCGGCAGCCGGCCTCCTGCTGCTCGGCACCCTGGCCACCGCCACGGCCACCGCGGCGAGCGGGACGTCCGCGGCGCCCGGCGGTGTGCTGGGTCCCGACGGCTACAAGGGACTCAGGCTCGGGCAGTCCGAAAGCGACGCGGAGAAGACCGGCCTGCTGGTGAACAAACAGACCACGCCCGGCTGCGACTTCTACCGCCTCGCCGCGAGCGAGGGAAAGCCGAACCTCGGCGGCGGTGTCTTCGTCGAGCCGCGCAAGGGCGTGGTGGTGATCACCGGGACGAACCTGATCCACACCCCCGAAGGGGTCACCATGGGCACCGGCCTCGACCGAGTCAAGGCCGCCTACCCCCAGCTCACGAAGGTCGGCGACTACATCTTCGAGACCCCCGTCCCCGGCGGCACCCAGGACGAGCGGTACCGGTTCGCGGTCGACGAGCAGAACCTCGTGGCTGACTTCGCCCTGGAAGCCACGGACCGGGGCACCTGCGACAGCTGAGGACGGAGCGGGGGCCCGGCGGGCCTTTCGGGGCTGGCCGGGTGTGGTTCCGGAGTGAGCCCGGGATTCTCGGTGTTCCCGGCGCTCTCGGGGTCGCCCTACTTCTTCACTCCGAGCCCCGCCCAGATCGGTGCCGACGCGGCGCCCGGCCCGGCGGCCGGATCGCCGATCTCGGGTACGTCCGTCCTGGGCCGCCACTCGTGGGGCGCGACCAGACCTGGATCGATCAGTTCCGTGCCGTCGAAGAAGCGCAGCGTTTCGTCCCGGGTGAGGGGCCGCAGGGCCGTGCCCTCGGCCGCGAAATCGTCCTGCAGAGTGGCCGAACCACCCGCCAGCTCCCGTGCGAACACCGATATCATCAGACAGCTGCCGACGGGCAGGGCGTCCATCAGACGCCGGACGACGGCATGCGGCTCGTCCTTGGGGTCGATCCAGTGCAGCAGCAGGCCCATCGTCAGGGCCACCGGCTGCCCGAGGTCGAGTGTGTCGCGCAGCTCGGCGGAGGCCAGGATCGCTTCCGGATCGGTGAAGTCGGCCTGGATATAGGCGGTACGGCCGACCGCGCTGCTGACATGGAGCGCCCGGGAGTGGGCGAGGACGATCGGATCGTTGTCCGCGTACACCACACGGGATTCAGGCGCGGTTTCCTGCGCGACCTCGTGCAGATTGGGTGAGGTCGGTATGCCCGTGCCGATGTCGAGGAACTGGCGGACGCCCGCCTCACCGGCGAGATACCGCACGGCCCGCAGGACGAACTCCCTGTTGAGCCGGGCGGCCAGCTGGACCGACGGCATCTTCTCCGCCACGGTCGCGGCCATGGCCCGGTCGGCCGGATAGTTCGTCTTGCCACCCAGGAAGACGTCGTAGATGCGGGCCGGATGGGCCCGGTCGGTACGCAGGTCGATCGGCGCACGCGCGTCGGTGTGGCTCATCCACTCGTCCGGTGACGGCAACGGAATCTCTCCCTCAGGTCTCAACGCTATGGGACGATAGTGAACTTGATCTGCGGTCATGTCCAACACGGGGGTGGTGCGGGCACCACCCCGGATCCGGGTCCCAAGCCTCCTGACGCGCCGCGCTGTTCGGAGCACGCTTTCCCTGTCACCGACGGAAGGTCCGGCAGACCGCTGCCGGCCGTCGGCCACGAAGGGGGAGAGCGGGATGGCCAGTCATACGCGGCGGAGGATTCTGCAGGGCGCGGCGCTCACGGCGGCGGGGAGCGTGGTCGGGGGTCTCGGGCTCGGCCCCTGCGTCTCGTCGGCGTCCGCGGCGGACCCGGCATCCACGGCGGACCCGGGGTCGGGGGAGGGGGCGCGGTCGTTCCCCTTCCTGGAGGGCGCGTTCGCGCCCGTCACCGAGGAACTGACCGAGTACGGCCTCAAGGTGACCGGCCGGGTGCCGCGTGACCTCGACGGCCGCTATCTGCGCACCGGGCCCAACGCGCTCGGCATCGAGGACCCGCGGGCGCACCACTGGATGCTGGGCGACGGAATGGTCCACGGGGTGCGGCTGCGCGACGGGCGGGCCGAGTGGTACCGCAATCGCTGGGTGCGCTCCTCGCAGGTGGCGAAGAAGCTGGGCGAGAAGTACCGGGGAGAGGTGCCGCCCGACGACTTCGCCGCCAACACGCACGTGATCCCGTACAAGGGGCGCATCCTGGCGCTCCAGGAGAGCGGACCGCTGCCGTACGAGCTGGACGGCGAGCTGAACACGGTGCGCCCGTACGACTTCCGGTCCACGCTGGAGGGCGCGTTCACCGCGCACACCAAATACGACGCGGCTGCCGACGAACTGCACGCGGTGGCGTACTACCCGACGTGGGACCACGTCCGGCACATCATGATCGACCGGACCGGCCGGGTGGCGCGGTCCACCAGGATCCCGGTGGCCGGCGCGCCGATGATGCACGACTTCGCGCTCACCGGGACGTATGTGGTGCTCGTGGATGTGCCGGTCACCTTCGACGCGGCGGCCGCGGGGGCGGGCGCGGCCGTGCCGTACAGCTGGAACGACAGGCACCCGATGCGGCTGGGCCTGCTGCCCAGGACGGGCGGCGCCACACGGTGGTTCGAGATCGACCCGGTCTACTACTCGCACACTCTGAACGCGTACGACCAGGGCGACACCGTGGTGCTGGAGTTCACCTCGATGCCCGCACCGTTCTATGCGGCGGGCCGGGGCAACGGCGGGCCCTCCGCGACCGGCACGCCCACGGTCAACCGGTGGACGATCGATCCGGACAGCGGGCGGGTGGCCGCCACCCGGCTCGACGACCGCCCGCAGGAGTTCCCCCGGATCAACGAATCGCTGGTGTCCCGCAGGCACCGCTTCGCCTACACCGCCAGTGCCGCCGAGATGTGGGTCGCGTACGGGACGGTCGACGGGGTGCCGCCGGACGACACGTTCACCAACTGCCTGGTGAAACACGACATGCTGCGCGGCAGTACGCAGGTGCACCGCTTCCCGAGGGGCGCGGCCGTCAGCGAGCCGGTCTTCGTGGCGCGCCGGGGCGCACGGGACGAGGACGACGGGTACGTCCTGGCCTATGTGAACGACCCGGAGCGCGGAGCGACCGACCTGGTGATCCTCTCGGCGCAGGACTTCACCGGGCACCCGCAGGCCCGTATCCAGCTGCCGGGCCGGGTGCCGCTCGGTTTCCACGGCAGCTGGGTGGCGGACGCCTGATGACCGTCCCCGCTCACATGTCGCCGAATCGCAGATCCGCCACCGTGGCAAGGAAGTTGCGCACCGAGGGAGTGTTCTGCCGGTCCGCGCGGCACACGGCGGAGACCGTGGAATAGGCGAGAGGGTCGGTCAACGGCACGTACCGCAGGGCGGGAAGCCGCAGGACCCGCAGGCAGTCGGGAACGATGGTGACGCCCGTGTTGGCGGCGACGAGCCCCAGCAGGGTCGGGAACTGCACTGCCTCCTGGGCGGTTTCGAGCCGCAGTCCTGCGTGGTGGCACAGCGCGGCGATGTGGTCGTACAGACGTGACACCTGGTGCCGGGGGAAGGTGAGGAACGGTTCTCCCGCGAGGTCGGCCAGCTCCACGGAGCTGCGGCCGGCCAGCCGGTGGGACTCGTGCACGGCGACGATGAGCCGCTCGCGGTGGATGCGCCGGACGACAAGACCGTCCGCCGCGTCCATCTCGCGGGCGATTCCCACGTCGAGGCGGCCCTCGCCGATCGACTCCAGCTGTGCGTCGGTCGTGGCCTCGGCCAGTTCCAGGTGCAGACCCGGCCAGGACTGCTGCATCGCCAGCACACTGCGCGGCACGATGCTCAGCGCGGCCGAGCTGACGAAGCCGATCCGCAGCAGGCCGATGTCGCCGTGCGCGGCATGCCCGACGGCGGACAGCGCGTGATCGGCCTCGGCCAGCACCCGGCGCCCCTGAGCCAGCAGCACCCGGCCGGCTTCGGTCAGCTCGACGCTGCGCGTGGTCCGGCGGAACAGCGGCGTCCGCAGTTCCTTCTCGAACTTGCTGATCTGCTGGCTCAGTGCCGGCTGGGCGATGTGCAGCCGCTCGGCGGCACGGCGGAAGTTCATTTCCGTTGCGACGGCAATGAAGTACCGGAGTTGACGGAGCTCCATGCGATTGATACTTGCAGCCTATCAATGCAAAGGCAATAGATACTTCTCTCGTGTCCGGTGACTGCTTAACGTTTGACGCGAAGCCGCTGTCGAACACCGAGGAGCTCCGCCGTGCCGGACATTCCGAACACCCCTGACCGCCCGACGACGCTGCGGCATCTCGTCGCGGGAGAGTGGGTGGACGGCGAGGGTGCCGAGGCGTACAGCACCGACCCCGCGCACCCGGACCGGGCCGTCGCCGTGTACCGGACGGCAGGCAAGACGCTCCTTGACCAGGCGGTCACCGCCGCGCAGGCGGCGCAGCCGGACTGGTCGGCGCAGGGGCTGATCCAGCGCGGTCTGGTCCTGCGCCGGGCGGCCGCGCTGCTCGCGGACCGCGCCGAGGAGATCGCGCTGCTGATGACGCGCGAGGAGGGCAAGACCCTCCCGGAGTCCCGCGCCGAGGTCGGCGCCTCGGTCGAGACCCTCTACTACCACGCCTCCCGGGCCCGTGCGGCGGACGGCGCCACCTTCCCGTCGGCCCACCCCGAGGAGATCATCCGTACCCTCAGGCGCCCTCTGGGGACCGTCGCCGCGATCACCCCGTGGAATTTCCCGCTGCAGATCCCGGCGTGGAAGATCGCCCCCGCCCTGCTGTGGGGCAACGCGGTCATCTGGAAACCGGCCAGTGACACCGTCGCCGTGGCCGCCGCCTTCGCCCGGGTCCTGGCCGACGCGGGAGTGCCGGCCGGTGTGCTGAACCTTCTCCTCGCACCCGGCAGCGTCGGCGCGGCGCTGGTGGCCCGCGAGGAGATCGCGGGGGTGACCTTCACCGGGTCGGTGACCGTCGGCCGGTCCATTCAGGCGGCAGCGGTCCCGCGCGGAGCCAAGGTCCAGATGGAACTCGGCGGCCACAACGCGGCCATCGTGCTGCCCGACGCCGACCCGGCAGCGGCCGCCGCCGACCTGGTGGCCGGCGCGATGGGCAGCACCGGCCAGAAGTGCACCGGGACGCGCCGGATCATCGCCGTCGCAGAGGCGTACGACGCCCTTGTGCCCGAACTGAAGAGCCGGATCGAGGCCCTGGTGGTCGGCGACGGCCTGGCCGACGGTGTGGGGATCGGTCCCCTGGTCTCGAACAAGGCACGGCAGGAGGTCGAATCGGCGGTCGAGCAGGCCCTGTCGGAAGGCGCCCAGGTGCTCGCACGCGCCGACGCAGGCCCCGCATCCGGGCCCGCGTCCGGGCCCGCCTCCGGTTCCGCGTCCGACGGAAGCTGCTACTACCCTCCCACGCTCCTCGCCGGCCACCCCGGCCTGACGATCTGTCACGAAGAGGTATTCGGACCCGTCACCACCCTGGTGCGCGCGGCCGATCTGGACGAGGCGATCCGCATCGCGAACGGCACCAGGTTCGGCCTCACGGCAGCGGTGTTCACCTGCGACGAGCGGGCCGTACGGCGCTGCGTCGAAGAGCTGGACGCCGGGCTGGTCAAGGCGAACGCGCCCACCACCGGATCGGAGCTGCACGCGCCGTTCGGCGGACTCAGGGACTCCTCCTTCCCGGCCCCGCGCGAGCAGAACGGCGACAGCGGCGCCGAGTTCTTCACCTGGTCCAAGACGGCGTACCTGCGTACCGGTACTCCGGCCCGGAGCCGGTCGTGACCGGCGGGCCACGGCCGCGCCCGACCGAACGGCTGCGCCGGGCCCAGCAGTCGGCCCGCCCGGCGGACCAGGTCCTCGACCCCGAGGACCTGGGGTCCGCCCGCCACACCCGGCACAGCTTCGCCCGCTCCTTCCTCCGCGTCGCCGCGGCACAGCGCTGGACCGTGACCCGCGAGACCTGGGACATCGACGCCCAGGGCCGAGGCGAAGCCGTCTACCGGATCGACGCCGAAGGCCATGAGCTGCGGCTTGCCGTCTTCTCCACGGTCCTGCCCGACGGGCAGCGTACGGACAGGGTCGTCGCCGACGCGTGGGACATCACCGCCGCCCTGGTCGAAGGCCCCTGGAACGAGACGCGGCACGCGGAACTGCGGGCACAGGTGCCGGGGCAGGAGAAGGGCCGCGCCGATGCCGCGACCCTGGTGTGGACACGCGCCAACCGCAGCAGGCGGTTCTTCGACTACGTGGTGGACCGGCTCGCCGAAGGCCGGCAGCCCGATCCCGCCGAACTGGGCGACGCCGCGTACGTGCTGCGCAGCACCGCCTTCTACAGCAACGGCAAATTCGGCCTCGCCGACTACGGCCGGCTGCCCGCGGACCACCCGCTGCGGCTGCCCTACCGGTCGCAGATGCTGACCGCGTGGCTGCTGCGCGAACTCAGCTACGACCTGGTCGAACACTGCGCCGCCGCGAAGAGCCCGGATGCCGTGGTGCTGGACGGCGACTGGCGCTGCTTCCTGGGGCTCGGCAACGCCACCGGCCTGGGCATGGTCCCCTATGTCATCAACCACCCGCAGGTGCTCGACGCGTGGTGCGCGGTGCGTGAACTCCCTCTCGCGTACGCCCTCGGCCGGACCACCTCACCGCAGGACGCGCGTACGGCGCGGGTGCGGCTGCTCATCGACCGGGCACGCGCGTACTACCGCGAACGGGACACCCTGGCCACCGCGCCCTATCTGCCGGGCCCCGAACTGGCCGGGCAGCTCGACAAGGTGGCGGAACTGCTCGCCGAATACCTCGCCACCGGCTCGATCCTGGGACACCCGACCGACCGGGCCTGGCACGAGCTGCACACGGCGGCCGGGGAGATCGGCCTGGAAGCGCGCGGAGTCGTCGACTCGGTGCTGGTCGAGGTCCACGACGAGCTGGACCCGGACATCGACGCCCTGCTCCACTGCGACCAGACCCTCCAGGTGACGCCAGGGCAGACCTGCGGTGAGCTCCGCTCCGATGTGCTCGACCGCTACGGCTGGGTGCGCCGTTTCGACTTCGACGACCCCGGCCAGCAGGCGCACTTCTGGTTCTCGTCGCAGGACAACGAGGAACCCAGGCGCGGCCGGCGGGGCACCGATCCCGGCGAGGAGGTGGAGCACCCGGTCGACATCGCCCGCGCGGTGACCGCGCTGCTCGGCGACCTGGAGCGCGCGGACGACGGCCGGCTCGTCGGAGAGTTCCTGCTGGCGCACCCGTGGCACCGCGGCGCGGTCGGACGGGTCCAGTCGCTCGCGGGGCTCCCGTACGCGGAAGTGCGCGCCAACCTGCTCGCCGAGGACTTTCTGCCCCTGCACCTGCAACGGTTCCAGCTGGCCCTGTACGGCATGGACAACTACAGCCCGCAGTCGACCGACTGGCTCCGGGTCACGCTCTTCTCCGGCGCCCCGCGGGCGTCCGACACAGCGGCCGGGACCGACCACGACTGGTTCTTCGTCCGCAAACCCCGAAAGGAGGCACCGTGAGTTCGCTCGCGCATGAGGACCTGGTCGTCGTGGACGGCCTGGAGATCAACAACTGGGACCGGAAGGTGCTCGAAGAGCTCCGTACCGGCGGTGTCACCGGTGTGAACGCCACCTGTGCCGTGTGGGAAGGGCCGAGCGAGACCACCCGGGCGATCGCCGACTGGTACCAGCTGGCCAGGGACAACCAGGACGTCGTCGTTCTCGCCGGGACGGCCGATGAGATACGGGCGGCGAAGGCCGCCGGCCGGGTCGCGGTGCTGCTCGGCTTCCAGAACACTTCGCCCTTCGGTGACGACTACCGGCTGGTGGAGGTGTTCCACCGGCTCGGTGTGCGCGTCGCGCAGCTCACGTACAACATCCAGAACCTGGTCGGCGGCGCCTGCTACGACGCACACGACTCCGGGCTGACCGCCTTCGGGCGGCACATCGTGGACGAGATGAACCGGGTCGGCATGCTCATCGACCTCTCGCACGTCGGCAACCGGACCTCACGCGATGCCATCGAGGCATCCGAGGGTCCGGTGGCCATCACCCACGCCAACCCGACCTGGTTCTTCGAGCATCCGAGGAACAAGCCGGCCGACGTCATCAAGGCCCTGGCCGAACGGGGCGGAGTCATCGGATGCTGCCTGTACCCCAATGTGCTGGGCGGCGAGCTGACCACCCGTGACCAGTTCTGCACGATGGTCGCCCGGCTGGTCGACGAGATCGGCCCCGACCATGTGGCGATCGGCAGCGACTGCACACGGAACTGGTCGCAGGACTTCGTCGTCTGGCTGCGCAACGGGCGCTGGCGGCCCGCATCGGCCAACCCGGTCGAGCCCGAATGGCCCGCGTGGCCGCGGTGGTTCGGCGGCCCGGAGGACTTTCCCGCCGTCACCGAGGGCCTGCAATCCGCCGGCCTGGACGACACCACCGTCACGAAGGTGATGGGGGAGAACTGGCTCCGGCTGTTCTCGGAGGTCTTCGACACCACGGAGGCACAGTGAACGGCGGACCCGAAGGCGCCGGTCACCGGGTCGCGGTACGCGAGATCCGCGAGGCCGCCTTCCGCGCGGTCGTCGCGGCCGGAGCATCCAGCGGAGAGGCCGCGACGGCCGCGGACCTCGTCGTGCTCGGCGAGGTCCTGGACGGTACGGGGGTCCGCGCGCTGGCCGACGAACTCGACCGTGTCCCGCAGGGCAGGCAACCGGTCTCGTGTTCCGGCGACACCCTTGTCGTACTCCACGACCCGGCCGGACGCGGGCCCCTGCTGCTCGGGCCCCCGGCGGCGGATCTCGCGGCGGCGGGCCGGCGCCCGGTCCTGCTGCCCGGAGCATGGACATCGCCGGTGGAGTGGATCCTCGTCAGCGCCGTGGCCCGGACCCGGACACCGCTGCTGGCCACCCGGATACGAGCGGACGGCTCACCCGGCGCCTGCGCGCTGGCCACCGCCGACAGCACGCTCCACCGGGCGGACCACCCCCGCGCCTTCGACGAGCCGCACGACGGCCAAGCTGCGGACACGGTCGAACCGCGCATGGCCGTACCGCCCGGTGAGGGCATCCTGCTCAGCCGCTGGAACGGGGACGCCCGCACCCCGGACCTGCTCGCCGGCCTGCCGCCGGCCCGCACCCCGGCCCGGCAGCACGAGCGCTTCGCCGCCGCCCTGACACACGGTCTGCGGGTCGCACCCGAACCGTGGGCCACGGTCTACGGCGCCTCACGCCGCTACCTGGTCCCCGAACACCCCTGAGCCCCGACACCGCACACACCGCACACACCCGCCAACCGGTCTGCATACATCGCACCGCACCGCAGAGGACGTCCCACCATGCCGACTCCGACTCTCTTCACCCACCCCGACGGCCGGCCCCGGCCCTACGCCGCCGCGGCCGTCCACAACGGCACGCTCTGGGCCTGCGGCCAGGTCCCCGTCACCGCCGACGGCGAAACCCCCACCGGCATCGGTGACCAGGTACGGCTGGCGCTGGACAACCTCGAAACCGTACTGACCGCGGCCGGTGGCAGTCTGGCCACGCTGCTCAAGATCACCGTGTACCTGGCCGACCTCGCCGAATTCGACGCGTACAACACGGCCTATCTCGCACGTCTGGCGGATGTCCCGCTGCCGCCCCGCACCACGGTGCAGGTCGCCGCCTTCCGTGGTGCCAAACGGGTCGAGATCGACGCGGTGGCGGCGGTCGTCCCCGGCCCGTAACGGCTCCCGCGCGCCTATCCGCTCCCGCACCCCTTCCCGCTGCCGCACTGCTTCCCGCTGCCGCAGCCTCTCCCTACGCCTCTCCCTCTGCCGCTCCCGCTCCCGGTTCCGCCGACCGGGGCGCGTCCGGTCATACCCCCGTGCTCCTGAACCCTTGATGGGACGGACCCGATGGACGTCGATACCCCCGCCGCAGCCGGCCACCGGACCGGCTCCTCGCTCGACACCGCTCACCTCAACAAATTCCACATCAAACTCACGCTGGTCTCCTCCGGAGGGCCGTTCCTCGACGGCTACATCCTCGGCATCATCGGCATCGCCATGGTGCAGATACAGGACCAGTGGAAGATGAGCATCCTCTGGTCAGGACTGATCGGAGCGTCCGCGCTGATCGGCGTCTTCGTCGGCGGAGCGGTGTTCGGAGCGGTGACCGACCGCATCGGGCGCAAGTTGATGTTCATGATCGATCTGATCGCCATCATCGTCTGCTCCGTACTGCAGTTCTTCGTCACGAACGAGGTCGAGCTCTTCGTGCTCCGGCTGCTCATCGGCATCGCCGTCGGCGCGGACTATCCGATCGCCACATCCCTGGTGACCGAGTTCGCCCCCAAGGCGTGGCGCGCGAAACTCCTCGGCGGGCTGAACGCCATGTGGTTCGTGGGAGCGACAGTCGCCGCCTTCGTCGGGTACGTCCTGCTGCGCTCGCCCGACGGCTGGAAGTGGATGCTCGCGTCGTCGGCGATCCCCGCGGCCGTCATTGTCTGCGCCCGTGCCCGCATCCCGGAGTCCCCCCGCTGGCTGCACAGCAAGGGCCGTACCCAGGAGGCCGTCGACGTCCTGCGGCAGACGGTCGCCGAGGACGCCACCCTCGCTGACCTGCCCGAGGAGGAGGGCGCGGTCCCGATGCGCGCTCTGCTGACCGGCGGCTATCTCAAGCGCGTCATCTTCATCTCGGTCTTCTGGACCTGCACCATCGTCACCCTGTTCGCCATCTACGCCTTCGGGCCCCAGGTCCTCGCCCTGTTCAACCTGAACGGCGGCGCCGACGAGGCCAATCTGGGCTACGGCCTGATCAACCTGTTCTTCCTGATCGGCAATGTCGTCGCCCTGCTCCTCGTCGACCGGCTGGGCCGGCGCCCCGTCCTCATCGGCGGATTCGCGGTCTCCGCACTCGGTCTGCTCTACCTCGCGGTCGCACCCGACTCGGGCCTGTGGATGGTCGCCGTCGCGTTCGCGGTGTACGCGGTGTTCAACGGCGGCCCTTCGATCCTCGAATGGATCTATCCGAACGAACTGTTCCCCACCGAGGTCCGCGCCACCGCGGTCGGGCTGTGTACGGGGATCAGCCGGATCGGCTCCGCCATCGGAACCTTCGCGACCCCGTGGTCCCTGGCGTCACTCGGCCTGAGCGCCACGATGTACATCGCGGCGGGCATCGCTCTCGTCGGAGCCCTGGTCAGTTTCCTCATGGCACCGGAGACCAAGAACACGGACCTGCATGTGACGGCCGCCCTGGGCTGACCGGGCCGGGGGGGCGGGCTGACCGGGCGGGGACCGGTCAGTACCGGGACCGGTCAGTACCGGGACCGGTCAGTACCGGGACCGGTCAGCGCCGGGACCGGGGTCAGCGGCTCTCCCGCCCGGCCGGTTCCCCGGCTCGCTCCCCGCCCTGTTCCCCGGAGAACGCCCGCCACCCCGTCCAGCGCGTGACCTGGACCTCCACGACCTCGCCCGCCGGTGGCCGGTCCGCGTACTGCTGTGGGTACTTCGCGACGAGCAGAGCCGTACGCCGTGCCGCGTCCGACGACCGCCCGGCAGGCGGCAGCACCCGGGCCTGCCCGTCCGCACGGGCCCACCACAGCTGCTCCCAGTCCTCCCGGTAGCAGTCGGCGAGCAGGCACACCCCGGGGCTGGCCCGGATGTTGGCCAGCCGTTGGAGACGGGCCGACCGCTTGGGCTTGTGGTCGACGGCCATGACCAGCGTGTCGCCCGTCACCGCGAAGACCACCGGCACCAGATGCGGGCGTCCCGCGGCGTCGGTGGTCGCCAGCCGGGCCACCCTGGACGCCGCGAACCGCTCGTGTGCCTCGGCCGCGGTCATACGGGGCATCAGCGGAAACGCGCCGCGACCTCGGCGAGCCGGTCGAGCCGTGCCAGGGCGGCGGGCTCCGGATCGGACGGCAGATAGAACAGCACCCGCTCCACGCCGAGTTCCGCGTACTCCTCGATCCCCTCGGGAGCGTCGGGCACCGCGTAGACGGTCACGGGCACTTCGCGGCCCGCCGCGGCGCGTACCTCCGCGATCTGCGGCCGCAGCGTCTCGGGCGGCACGCTGTTGGCCAGCCAGGCGTCACCGAGGTTGGCGACCCGGGGGAAAGCGCCCCTGCCGCCGCCGACGTAAATCGGCGGGTGCGGCCGCTGTACGGGCTTGGGCCAGGAGTACACCGGGTCGAAGTCGACGAACTCGCCGTGGAACTCGGCCTTCTCCTCGGTCCACAACGCGATGATCGCGCGCAGCCGCTCGTCGACGAGCCGGCCCCGGGTGGCGGCGTCGGTGCCGTGGTTGGCCATCTCCTCACGGTTCCAGCCGACGCCGACACCGAAGACCGCCCGGCCCCCGGAGATCAGGTCGAGCGAGGCGATCCCCTTTGCGGTGTGGATCGGGTCGCGCTGCGCGACCAGGGCGATGCCGGTGCCCACCAGGAGCCGTTCGGTGACAGTGGCGACAGCGCTCAGTGCCACGAACGGGTCGAGCGTGCGGTAGTAGATGTCGGGAAGATCGCCGCCGCCGGGGTACGGCGAGCGGCGGTCGACCGGGATGTGGCTGTGCTCGGCGATGAACAGCGAGTCGAAACCGCGCTCCTCGATCGCCCGTCCGAGGGAAGCCGGCCGGATGCTCCGGTCGGTGATAAAGGTGGAGATCCCGAACTTCATACAGCTCCTTCGTCGCTGATTCCCGCCGGGCTCCGGCCCGCCGGTCCGGGGTGCGCGGGGCCGGGGCTACGACGGCGCGGCCCGCCGCGCATTGTCGGCACCGGTGGAGGACAGCAGCGGTGCGGCGCGCCGGTGCCGGGGCGCCGCCGCCGCTCGGCCGCCGTCCGGGACCGCTGTTCCGGCGGGCTCACCCTCCGGCAGCCCGTTCCCGGCGGTCCGGTCCCGTACACACAGCCGACAGGAAGTTGTCACACCAGGACCGGAATGCGGGGCAGCCTGCCGACCGTTGGGAGCGACATGACTGTGGGAGTAGCACTCAACGCGGCCGACGCCGGCAACCAGATCGACGCCACTGTCCAGCTCGCAGGAGAAGCCGCCGCCGCCGGGCTGCGGTCGGCCTGGTTCGGACAGACCTTCGGCGCCGACTCGCCCCAACTCGCGGCGATCGTCGGGCGTGAGGTACCCGGCCTGAACGTGGGTACGTCCGCCATCCCCGTCTTCGGACGGCACCCGCTCCTTGTCTCCAGCCAGGCCCAGACCGCCCAGGCGGCCACGCACGGCCGCTACCACCTCGGCCTCGCGATCGGTACCAAGCTCCTCACCGAGGGAGGCTTCGGGATCCCCTTCACCCGGCCCATCGCCCGGCTGCGTGAGTTCCTGGTGGCCCTGCGGCAGTTGACCGAGACCGGCACCGCGGACTTCCACGGCGATCTCCTCACGGCGACCACACCGGTCTCCGCACGCGTAGCGGGCGCCGAGGGCGGGGTGCCGCTGCTCGTGGCCGCCATGGGGCCGCAGGCGCTGCGGGCCAGCGGTGAGCTGGCGGACGGGATCCTGCCCTTTCTGGCCGGGCCCAGGGCTCTGGCGGAACACATCGTCCCGGCCGTCACGGCGGCGGCGGAGGCCGCCGGCCGGCCGGCGCCACGGATCGTGGCGCTCGTGCCCGGCGTGGTGACCGGCGACGCGGACGCCGTACGGCAGAAGGCAGCCGAACAGCTCGCGTTCTACGAGCAGATCCCCTCCTACGCGCGTGTCATCGAGCTGTCCGGCGGCAGGCGGGCCGCCGATGTGGCCGTGATCGGCGACGAGGAAACGGTCGCCGCCGAGGTGCGGCGCTACCGCGACGCCGGGGCGACGGAGGTGGTGTTCTCGGGCACGGAGATCGCGGGGGACGCGGACCGGCGCCGCACCTGGGCGCTCCTGGGCGAGCTGGCCCGGTGAACACCGCCGCCCCGCCCGCCCGGGAGACGGACTCCTGGGCGGGCGGGGCGGGGCGAAGGCGAGGACGAGGTGTCCCGGCCACGGGTGTTCCCTCAGTCACCCCCTTCGTGGTCGCTGCCCGCGTCGCCTGCGCCGGTCTGGGCGTTGGCCGTACGGTCGACCTCCAGCCAGGAGTCGGCCTGCGAGTTGTCCACTTCGAGCGCCACGATGCGGGTGGGCAGGGCCACGGAGGACACGAGCAGTGGCCCCTGCGCCGCGGCAGCCGAGGCCCCCTGGCCGCAGACGGCACTGATGGCCAGCCCGGCGGCCACCGTGAGGACGCCCCGGACGCGCGTCGCACGAGGTGACCCGGTGCAGGCGGGAAGGGCAGGTGGTTCGAGAGGGTGATTCATGGCGTGACGCTCCTCTCGGCCACTCGTCAGACCGGCAGGGGTGACGGTGCGTCGTGGTGGCGGCTGATGTTGCGCTCGAGGAGCTGTGTCGACTCCGGTACGCCGATGCTGCGCGGGCCGCCCACCTCGGGCAGCCGCCCCTCCGTTGCCCGCAGACCGCGCATGGCGGCGTCGATGGCCTCGTGCGCCGCGAAGAGGCAAGGGGTGGAGTAGATCGCGACGTCCACATCCAGCGCGTCCAGCTCCGGGAGCGAGAGCCGCGGTGACTTGCCGCCGGCGATCTGGTTGAAGAGCAGCGGTTTGTCCCCGATGACATCCCGGATGCGGCGGATCCACTCCACACTGCGTACGCCGTCGACCAGCACCACATCCGCCTCGGTCTTGGCCAGCGCGGCGGCGCGGTAGAGGATGTCGTCCTCCTCGACCGCGTCGGTGCGGGCCACCACGACCATCTCGCCCCGGCACTCCAGCACCATGTTGAGCTTGTCCAGGTACTCGTCGAACGGCAGGACCTGCTTGCCGTCGGCGTGCCCGCAGCGGCGGGGGCGTTTCTGGTCCTCCAGGATCACGCCGGACGCGCCGGCCCGGTCGAGGCGCTGTACGACGTGGCACGCGACCTCCGGGTCGACATACCCGTCGTCGATGTCGACGAGGAGGTGCCGGCCGGGGAAGGCGAGGCGCAGCCGCTCCACGAAAGCGACCATGTCCGGCCAGGCGATGTAGCCGATGTCGGGGAGTCCGTAGTGAGAAGCGGCGAAACCGAATCCGGAGACGAAGAATCCGTCGTAGTGCTGGGCGGCGACGGAGGCCGAATACATGTCGTAGATACCGATGAGTGGTGTGGTGCCGGGCGCGGCGATTTGCTCGCGCAGCGCTGGTCCATAACGCATTGAACCTCCAGGGTTCCGATGCCCGAAGAGCGGGATCGCCCTTCGCTTGACCCGGAATTTACAGATATTTGAAGTTCTGCTCGGCGGCTTCGGATCCCGGTCACCCGGCGGAAAGAGGTATTGGCGGCCCTTTGCGGATCTGGGCAGAATCGTTTCGACGTGAGAGCTGTTCGGATGACGTGGAAAGGTTTTCGGCCCGGAGAGTCTGGGCGTGTCGGCCCGGCGGTACGGCCGGCCGGGCATCGGACCGCCGTCCGTAGACCGGGACGCCGTCGCACGGTGGGAAGCCGGCTCGGCATACTGCCTCCGCTGGATCACCACGACACACAGGAGGAGTTATGGCCGGCAATTTCAGAACCGTCATCGATGTGGGCTCGGACCACCTCGATCAGGCCCGGGCCGTCGACCGGGTATTCCAGGAGGCGATCGCCCCGGCGACCGTCAACTTCGACTTCGACAACATCCGGGCGGCCGCGGCCGCGATACCGGACGGTGCGGTCGTCAAGATGGTCCGCGGCTGGGGACTTCAGGAACACGCCCCGATGGGGGTCGTCGTGGTCTCCCTGAAGGAGGCTGTGCGGCAGGCTCTCCCGGAGGGGCTCGCCGGGGCCTCCTTCTGGGACACGATCGACAAGGAACTGGTGCACGCCTTCACCGGTCTCGCCGCGCAGGAGGGCGAGCCGGGCCTCTCGTACTACGAGGAAGGCGCGGAACGCACCAGCTTCTACCGTGACCTGTTCTTCGCCCTCCAGGACGAGGAGACCGGGACGGGGATGTACGCCATCGCCTTCTGCGTGGATGCGACCATCGGCCTGGACAAGACCCGGGTCGGCGCCCTGGGGATCTCGGACATCGCCCCGTTCGCGATCCGGCTCAACGCGATTGTGGTGCGCCAGGATCTGCAGCCGGCCGCCCCGCTGACTGCCTGACGGGCGGTGACCCCGTCCGGCCCGCCGTCCCGGGCCGGTTGGCCGCCGCGCTCCGCACGGAGAATTCCTCACGTTTGCCGAAGTGAAGGAAACAGAATCTGCGCCGACGGCCAAGTCCCTTGAGACGTACGGGAGATGGCAGCAGCCGTCACCTTGCCCAACTGAGCGGCCGCCAGGTACACAGAGGGCGGACAGAGCACTGTATTCGTGCTTCGGGGCGCACGGAACAGGGTGAGGGGCAGGGGGGATCGGACCATGGTGAACACGTCGGAAGTATCGGCCGATGACGAGGGCGTTCGGCCGGATACGGGCCTACGCGAGGCGGAACCGGCCCCCCTTGCGGCCGCCTTCGACCGGCGGGTGCTCATCGTCGCGGCTCTTGTGTTCTGTGTGCTGATGGCGCTCTCGACGCGCTACGGCTTCCACCGCGACGAGTTGTACTTCCTCGACAGCGCCCGGCATCTCCAGGCCGGCTACGTCGACCAGCCTGTCCTGGCACCGCTGCTGGCCCGGCTCTCGCTGTCGCTCTTCGGCGTCTCGGTGGCGGGACTGCGGCTGTGGGCCGCGCTGGCGGCGGCCTGCACAGTGATCGTCGGCGGGCTGACCGCACGCGAGTTCGGCGCCACGCGCCGCGCACAGTTGCTCGCGGCCATCGCGACCGCCACCATGCCGGTCCTCCTGAGCAGCGGTCATGTCGCCAACACGACCTCGTACGAGATCCTGGCCTGGGCCTCGATCGCGCTGGTCATCGTGCGGATCGGCCGCACGGGCGACACCCGGTGGTGGCCGGCGGTGGGCCTACTCGTCGGCGTGGGCGCGGAGTTCAACCATCTCGCGGGTATTTTCGCGGTCGCCCTGCTGGTCGCGGTGCTGGCCGGCCCCGCACGCCGTACGGTGGCCAACCGCTGGTTCGCCGCGGGAGCGCTGATCGCCGTACTGCTCGTCCTTCCCGACCTGTGGTGGCAGGCGCACCACGGCTGGGCGATGCTCGCGATGACCCGGGCCCTGAACGCGGAGAACGGCGGCGTCGGCAACATCGCCACCTGGATCGTGGGCCAACTGACCATGTCCTGCCTGGCGATGGCCCTGCTCTGGCTGGCGGGGCTGAGGTTCCTGTGGCGGTCCGGCAATCCGCTGTGGCGGTGCCTGGTGACGGCGTACGGTCTGCTGTTCGTCGTCTTCGCCGTCACCACCGGCGCCCAGACGTACTACCTGGGCGGGCTGTACGTATGTCTGCTGGCCGCCGGGGCGGTCGGCATCGACGCGTGGCTGCACGCCGAACGGCCCCGCAGGTTCCGCCTCCTGACGGCGACCGCCGTCATGACGGCGATGTCCGCCGTGGTCGTCCTGCCGGTGCTGCCCCCGTCGAACGCGGGCTGGACGTACGAGGTCAGCGCGACGTCGGGCGAGACCATCGGCTGGCCGCAGCTGGTGAGCACCGTGGGGGAGGTGTGGAAGTCCCTCCCGGCTCAACAGCGCGCCGACGCGGTCGTGTTCGCGGCGGACTACAGCGAGGCCGGGGCCATCAACGAACTGGGCCGGGGCAGCGGGCTGCCCACCGCCGTGGGCAGCCAGAACACCGACTGGTGGTGGGGCCCGGGCAATCCGCACGCCACGACCGTGGTGGCCGTGGCGCCGGGCCCTGAGTACGCGCCCGACTACGCCGGTCATCTCCGGCGGTTCTTCACTCATGTCCGGGTGGCCGCGTCGCTGTCGAACCCGTACGGCGTGCACAACATCGAATGGGGCGGACACGTCTATGTCTGCACCGGCCCGCGTAAGCCCTGGGGCACTATGTGGCCCGGTCTGCGGCACTACGAATGACGCCCCCCGGCCCCGCGCCCCGCGGTCGCCAGGCCGCCGGGGCGGTGGTCCGTCACACCGTTCGCGACACCCGCAACTCTGCCAGGTACCGCTTGGTGATCCGGCCTCCGTACCGTCCTTCGATCAGCCGCGCGATGCACCTCAGCAGCCCTTCCCGGGCCGCGGGCGACAGGGCCCGGTGGCTGGAGTAGGTCCGCAGCACGTCCAGGTACTCCGCCGCGGTGTAGGTCAGGTCCCACTGGTAACGCCGGACGGTGACCGGGCCGAACCGGCCGCTGCGCGCGACTTCGTCCGCGTAGTACGAGGTGTCGACGTCCCCCGCGGCAGGCAGCCGCAGCCCTGGAGGCGTGGCCGGGTCAAAACGCTCGTAGCAGTGCTGGGCTGCGGCGAAGAACTCCTCGCTGCCGCCGGCGACATGCTGTGTGCCGACCACGGCGAGGGCGCCGCCGGGGCGCAGCGCGTCGGCGGCTCTGACCATCCGTACGGCCGGGTCGATCCAGTGGAACGCCGTCGCCGAGACCACCGCGTCGAACGGTTCGTCCGGCGGCGACCAGCTCTCGAAGTCCGCCGTCACGACCTCTACCGCCTCGTACCCGGCCAGGTTGCGCCGGGCCACGACGGCCATGTCGGCGCCCAGTTCGACGGCCGTGATCCGGCACCCGCGCTCGGCGAGCGGCACGGTCGCCTTGCCGGTGCCCGCCCCGACCTCCAGCAGACGGCAGCCGGGCCCGGTGCCGGCCAGTGTGCCGAGGTCGTCGAACAACTGCGGCGGATAGCCCGGCCTGGCCCGGTCGTAGAGCGCGGCGTCCTCGTTGAAGGTCCGGCTCAGGCGGGCACGACGTGTCTCGTCAGGGGTGTCGTCGCGCATGGGCCCATGCTAGGGCGCCCCGACGCGCGACAGCGGAAATGATCAGAAGAATTGACTAGATGGTCAGCGGTACTGACTAGGTCAGGGTGCAGTCGAAGTCTGCTGGTGCGCGGTGGTGCGCGGTGGTGCGCGGTGGTCCGAGGCGGAGCGGAGTGGGTGGCGGAAGGCTCGGCGCGGCCGCGGTTATCGCGCGTAGGGGTCGGTGATCTCGCGGAGTTGATCCAGGATCTGCTGCAACAACGCGAAGTTGCGGGTGCCCAAGTAGGCTTTCCACTCCGCGAGGATCTCGTCGAGTGTCGCCGCGGCCACCTCGACCGCCCGCCGGCCGCGTTCCTCGATCACGATCAGGCGGGCGCGGCCGTCCGTGGGGTCGGGGACCCGGCGGACGTAGCCCAGGTGCTCCAGTTGATCGACCAGTACGCCGGCGCTCTGTTTGCTCATTTGTGCCTGGTCGGCGAGGTCCGTGAGGCGCGAGCCTTCCGGGGCGATGCGTTGGAAGACCCGGCACTGCGTGAGGGTCCAGTCGTCGAACCCGGCTTCCTGGATGGCCCGGAAAATCCGGTCCTCGGTGTACCGGTACGGGATGAACAACGACACCCCTAGATCAACCCGCTGCTCGTCATTCATGCCGCTCTCGGCCCCATCGCTCACCTGATCCCACGAGGTTCACACCCTACGTCAACGCTGCCGGGCCGGATCGTCGGCTGCCCGGTAGCGGCGGCGGCGCGCGCAGCGCTGTGCGCGCCCCGTTCCGCACCCGGCATCTGCCCCTCGGCGGCTTCGTGCCTGCTGCTGTTGTCATCAGTGCCGCAGTATGGGTACGGTAGTAAAGAAAGCTGACTAGTTCGACCTTCTGGGCGGCGGGTAGGCCACCGCGGGGAACCGAGGACCGCCACGCACGCCCGTCATGCACACCGCACCTCTGTCGAAGGGAAACACCATGTCCACTGTCATCACCGGAGCCTCAGGCCATCTCGGCCGGCTCGTCGTCGATCAACTCCTCGCTGCCGGGACGCCGCCGGAGCAGGTCGTGGCCACCGGCCGGGACACCGGCAAGCTCGCCGGCCTCGCACGGATCGGGGTCACGGTGCGGCGCGCGGACTTCGCCGACCCGGGCAGTCTCGACGAGGCTTTCGCGGGAGCCGACACGATGCTGCTGGTTTCCACGACGACGGTCGGCGAGCGGTTCGACCACGCCCGCAACGCCATCGACGCGGCGCGCCGGGCGGGTGTCTCCCGCATCGTGTACACCAGCATCCTCAACGCCTCGACCGCGCGAATGACGCTGGCTGACGAACATCGCCGTACCGAGGAGTATCTGCGGGCCGGCGGTTCGGGGTTCGTCATCCTGCGCAACGGGTGGTACCTGGAGAACTACACCGACCAGCTCCCGATGATCACGCAGTACCACGCACTGCTGGGCAGCGCGCACGACGGGCGGGTCAGTGCGGCCGCCCGGCGTGACCTGGCGGCCGCCGCGGCCGCGGTGCTGACACAGGACGGACACCTCGGAGCGACCTACGAACTCGGCGGAGCACCGTTCACGCTGGCCGAACTCGCCGCCACGTTCAGCGAGGTCCTGGGCACCCACATCGGCTACCGGGACATGCCGGTCGCCGACTACACCGCGACGTTGACGGGTGCCGGGCTGCCTCCGGAGATGGCCGCCGCGGTGGCTGATGCCGATGCCGGGCTGGCCCGCGGAGAGTTGTTCACCGACCGTGACGACCTGGTCAAGCTCATCGGCCGGCCGGCGACCACGGCGCACGAAGCCGTCCAGACCGCCGCTGCCGCTGTCAGCGCTTCCTGACACCGGCCTGACGCCCCCACGTAACAGGTGCCCGAAGCCCTCGTCCCTCAGCCCCTTGACATCCATACGGGAATCAAGGCGTCGAGGGCAGTGGGCAGCACCCCCGAAAGTCACCCCCGAGGAGTCATGATGGCGGCAGCGGAAACGCCTGCTGATGCAACCCGGTCCGGCAGGAAACACGTCGACACCGGCGCGAGTGTCGATACCCACGAGATGGTTCTGATCCACCGCGTCATCCGGCGCGAGTTCGGTCAGCTCCCCCGGCTCTTCCGCTCCGCGGCCCATGACCGTGCGCGCTCCAAGGTCATTGGCGCGCACGCCCGGGAGATGCTGGAATTCCTCCACACGCACCACACCGGCGAGGACGAACTGCTCTTTCCCCTGCTGCGCGAGCGAGCTGTGCTCGACCCGGAGCTGATGGACCGGATGGATGCGCAGCACGCGCAGGTCAACGACGCGGTCGGGGCCATCGGCGCGGAGCTGCCGACGTGGACGGCGAGCGCGGATGCGGCCGCGGGCGAGCGGATGGCCGCTCTCATCGAGGCCATGATGCCGACCCTGATCGATCACCTGGCTGAGGAGGAGCAGTATCTGCTCCCGATCGTCTCGGTCACGCTGACGCAAAGCGAATGGGACGCGCTCGGCAAGCACGGTATGAGCGCCATTCCGCTCACGCGGCGGCTGGTCGTCCTCGGCCACATCACCGAGGAAACCGATGAAGCGGAACGGCAGAGGTTCCTGCAGGTCGTGCCGGCCCCGGCTCGCTGGGCCTACCAGCTGTTCGGCCACCGCCAGTTCATCCGCGAAACCACCGCGATCCGAGGCTGACCGGCTCACGCCCCGGCACCACGGCCCGAGTGTGCGCTCGGGCTGTGGTGCCGATCCAGTCGCGGTCCAGGACGTCGGCGGGGAAGCCCTTGGCTCCGAAGGTGCGGGCGATGGCGAGGCCCGTTCCGGCGCCGACGACAGCGATGGTGGGCCTGCCCAGGAGACACCTGCGAAGTGATGGCCCCAGGGTCACGCGCTCATGCCTGCTGGAACCCTGTCCGTGCGATCCCTTACTCAGACTCAGACTCAGGCTCAGCGCAGAGCCGCCGTGCGCCGTGCGGTCACGGTGCTCCGGTCCGGTGCGGAGGTCCGGCCCGCCGTACGTGACTCCACCCACTCGGCGAGCCGGGAGAGCAGCCAGTTCATCACCACGAAGATGACCGCGACCTCGAAGTAGACCTGGAGGAAGTCGTTCTCCAGATAGGAGCCCAGCACATTGCCCTGATGCATCAGCTCGGGGTAGCTGACCACATAGCCCAGGGTGGTGTCCTTCAGAGCGCGTACGGCCTGTCCGATGATGGTCGGCAGCAGGGCCCGTACCGCCTGCGGCAGCACGATGAGCCGCATGACCTGGCCGTGCCGCAGGCCGATGGCGTAACCCGCCTCGCTCTGGCCGCGGGGGAGCGCGAGCACACCGGCCCGGAAGATCTCGGCGAAGTTGCCGATCGAGTGCAGCACGATGGGGATGACCAGCTGCCAGAACGGTGGCAGCCGCAGACCCAGCGCGGGCAGCGCGAGCAGGAAGAAATACACCACGAACAACAGGGGCAGCGAGCGGAGCAGTTCCACCACCGCACCCGACGGTACGGAGACCAGCCGTCGCCGGGAGAGCCGCAGCAGTCCCATGACGGCACCCACCGGCAGCCCGATGGCGATGGACACCACACCGGCCAGCACGGTGTTGCCCAGAGCGCTGAAGATGAACCGCTGGATCGAGACCTGGCTCAGCGGCTGCCACCGCTCCCAGTCCAGCTGTCCGTGGCGGGTCAGCTGGATGAGGACCACGGCCACGCACAGGGCCACCACCGCTGACGCCGCCGCCGACGCGATGCCGCGCCGCCTGCGGCCGCGCTCGCCCGGCGGCTCGAAGAGCACACCTGCGGCGCCTCCCAACGGGCGTGGCGCGGATATGAGTTGGCGGCGGCCAGTGGTGGTCTGCCGAGTGGTGGTCCGCGGAGTGGTTTCGGTGGGGCCGCCGAGCGGCTTGGTCCCGGTCGTCACTGGTGTGCTCTCTTCCGTCCTGTTCACCGGCGGACCCGCAGTCGGCGCTCCAGGCCCCCGGTGATCAGCCCGCCCGCCAGGGTGAGTGCCACATAGAGCACGGTCGCGGACGCGAACAGCGCGATCGGTTCCACGTACTGCACGTTCAGCTGCCGGATGACCCCGGACAGCTCGTTGACGCCTGCCACCGAACCCACCGCCGTGCCCAGCGCGGTGGCGATGAACATGTTGCCGAGGGGCTGGACCATCGCGCGCAGGGCCTGCGGCAGTACGACCAGACGCAGGCACTGGGCGGTGCTCAGCCCCACGGCCCGGGCGGCCTCGACCTGTCCGGCCGGCACCGTCTCCATGCCGGACCGCAGGATTTCGCAGATGTAGCTGGCGATGTAGACAGCGAGTCCCACGGTCACGGATGTCTCGAGCGGCAGGGTGAGCCCGAGCTGCGGGAGCACGAACACGGTCACCACCACGACCAGCAGCAGCGGCAGGTTGCGGACGATCTGGACGTAGCAGGACGCCACCGCGCGCAGCACGCGCAGCGGCGCCACCCGGCAGAGCCCGAGCGCGCCGCCGAGGATGAGGGCGGCGGCGAAACTGACGAGGGTGAGCAGGACGGTGCATCCGAACCCGGCCAGGATTTCACCGAAGTGGTCGGCGACGACGTTCACGGCCCGTCCTCTCAGGAGTCCGCGGATGCCTTGGCGGAAGCGGCTGCGCCCGCGTTCCCCGGGGTGGGCGGCTGGGGCGCCGGGGCCTTGGTCAGGGGAGTGACGTTGTCCGTCCAGGACTGCTTCCACAGCCCCTGCTTCTCGACGGTGCGCAGGAATCCGTCGACGATCGCGGTGAACTTCGGGTCGTTCTTCGGCAGTCCGATGCCGTAGGCGGCCGCGCCGAAGGTGAAGGGCGCCACCGACAGGGTGGTGTCCTTCTTGGCCCGGGCCACGATGACGGCCTGATTGTTGACGAAGGCGTCCCCGCGGCCGTCGCGCAGCGCCTGGAGACACTGGCTGATGGTCTGGAAGACCACTGGCGTGGCATGCGGGGCGACCTTCTTCAGCGACTCCACCGACGGACCCGCCGTGGTGATCACCTTGCGTCCGTCGAGGTCGGACGCCTTGGCAATGGCCGACTGCCCCTTGCGGACGAGCACCGCCTGACCGAGGTTCATGTACGGGCCGCCGAAGGAGACCTTGCGCAGCCGCTCGGGTGTGATCTTGTAGGTGGAGAGGACGGCGTCCGCTGTCCCGTTCTGGAGCAGCGCCTCCCGGGTGTCCGCGTTGATCGCGACGTGCTTGACCTCCGGTTTGCCCAGCAGGTACTTGGCCAGCATCGCCGTCAGATCCGCCTCGAAGCCCTCGTACTTGCCGGTGACCGGGTTCTTCTCCGAGAAGCCCGGGTCGGTGTCGGAGGTGGCGGCTGTCAGCCGTCCGTTCTGCCGGATGCGCTCCAGGGTGGGGGTGCTGGGCAGGTCCTTGCCCACCGGGGCGCGTGAGAGCAGTGCGGTGGCCGGGTCCTTGCCGCCGGCGGACTTGGCCGCAGGCAGGGCCGAACCTGAGCCGCAGGCGGTGAGGGCTGCGGCGCAGGCGGCGGCGGCCACGAGCGCAGCGGTTCTCCGGAGAGTCATGACCGGGTTCCTTTCACGGCCGCGGACGGCGGGCCTGGTCACTGGAGAGTGGAGGCGGAGTCCGGGCAGGGAGGCAGACAGAGACTGTGTCGCAGAAACTACGAGAGGGTGAACCTCTGTAGTGCGCTCACCATAGCCGTGCTCCACGGCGTGTCAAGGGGCGGACGTACGTCAGCCCGCGCTGTCGCCCGCGCCCTGCCTCCGCTGCCGGCGCCTGGGCACATAGACCGCGGGGTCACGGCCGGTCAGGGCTTCCCGCAGGCGGTTCAGGGTCTCGCCGGCCTCGGACGCGCGGGCGGCGTCGCGCTCCTGTACGGCCAGGAGCAGCGCGTCGTTGAGTGTGATGGCCGCCAGCTCCTCGCTCGCCAGGCCGCCGCTGGAGTAGAGCGCCGTCAGGGCGACGTCGACCCGGTCGCCGAGTACGGGGCCGAGCGAGTCGGTGACCAGGATGCTCGCCGCCCCCGTCCGTGCAGCGTGGTCCAGGACCACCTCGACGTCGGTCAGCAGGCGCCCGGGCGCGTACACGACCACGACGTCGTCGGCGGTCAGCGGCAGGAGGGCGTCGGCCAGTTGGAAGCCGGTCGCCGCGGCCACCTGGGTACGGAACCCCAGGCGCCCCAGGCGGAGCGCGAGATGGCGGGCCGACAGCTCCGACGCCCCGACCCCGAAGGCCGTCACCCCGCGCGCGCCGGCCAGCAGGTCCACCGCGCGCCCGAACGACGTGGTGTCCAGCAGGCGGCGGGTCTGCTGCAGCCGGTCCACCGCCTCGTCGAAGATCTGGTCCAGAGCCGCGTCGCTGTCACCCGATGTGGTCCGGCGCCGCACGGTCGAGGGGCGGCTGCTGTCGACGAAGCGCTGCCCCAGCTCCCGCTTGAGCTCGGGCAGGCCGCTGTAGCCGAGCGCCTTGGCCGTACGCACCACCGTGGCGTCGCTGGTCCCTGCGGCCTGGCCGAGCTGCTCGGCGGTGGCGAACGGCACGTCCTGTACGTGGTTGCGCAGATACTCCGCCACCTGCCGTTCCGCCGGGGAGAGGTGGGCCAGCCGCTCGGCCACGCGGGTGTGGAATCCGGGCTGCGCCGCGCCGGAGCCGCTTTCGGTAGTTGTCATGACGGGTATTGACTCCTCTGTAGTGTCCACTACTACTATCGGGTGCCCGTAGCTACGAGGGCCCGAGCGACTCGTAGCGGATGCTACATACGCCGAGCGCGCCATTCCGGAGAGAAGCCCCATGCAGACACCCCTCATCCCCTTGATCGAGATTTCCGGGCCGCCCCGGGAGCGCGGTCGCCAGTACGGCGAGGCGGCCCGCCCGCAGATCGAGACAGCTCTCTCCTTCTACCGGGAGTCCTTCGCGCGCCGCCCCGGGCTGGAATGGCACGAGGTCACCCAGCGCGCCAGACTCTGGCTGCCCTGTGTCGAGGACTTCGCACCCGACCTCCTGGAGGAGCTCCGCGGTGTCGCCGAAGGCGCGGGCACCGGACTCCTGGACCTCATGGCGCTCAACGCCCGGGGGGAGATCGCCTACGACCGGACCTTCGCCCGGATGGGCGCCGAAGGCGGCCGGCCCGCGGCGGGCCAGGACGGTGCTGACGCCGCTGCATCCGATGCCGCTGAGCCCGACGCCGACGGCTGCTCGTCCTTCGCCCTGCTGCCGCCCGCCGCGGGGGACGGGCACGTCTGGTGCGGACAGAACTGGGACTGGCGAACCGGCGCCGGTGCGACACTCGTCGCCCTCCGAGTCGTCCAGCCGCCGCTGCCGACCGTGGTGATGGTCGTCGAAGCGGGCCAGATCGGCAGGCACGGAGCCAACTCCGCGGGCATCGCCCTCAACGCCAACGGGCTCGGCGGACGCTTCGGGGACGAGATCGGCGTACCGCAGCCGTTCATCCGGCGGCGAATCCTGGACCGGGCCGGATACAAGGACGCCCTCCAGGTCCCCTTCACGGCCCGCCAGCAGATCCCCACCAACCTGCTCCTCACCCACCGCGACGGCGTCGCCATCGACCTGGAGACCACCCCGGCCCGCCACCAGTGGCTGTATCCGGAGGACGGCCTCCTGGTGCACGGCAACCACTACCAGGCGGCCGTCCCGCCCCAACTCGCCTCCACCTACCGCCCGTTCTCGGTCGACTCGCTCTACCGCGTCCCGATCATCGAATCGGCGCTGCGCGGTGCCCGTGAACGTACCGCTTCGGCGGACGTCCGTACGGTGATCGAGCGGAGCCTCACCGACCACTTCGGTCTGCCGCACTCGGTCTGCAACCACCCGGAGCCCGGGACGGATCCGCTGCTGCGCACCAGCACCATCGCCTCCAACATCGTCGACCTGACGACCGGCGAGTACCACGTGGCCGCGGGACTGCCCTGCGAGGCGCCCTATGCGCCCCTGCCGTGGAACATCTACGACGGACCCGGGGGACAGTGACATGGCGTCCTCCTCTCCCTCCGGCGTGGCGTCCCCCTCTCCCTCCCCGGCGGACGCGGCCGGGCCGCCCGCGCCGGACACGGCCGAACCGGTCATCCACCTGCGGGGTGTCGGCAAGTCGTTCGGTGCGCACCAGGTTCTGTACGACATCGACCTGGACGTCCGGGGCGGTGAGACCGTCGTCCTGCTCGGCCCGTCCGGGTCCGGCAAAACCACCCTCTGCCGTTGCGTCAACCGCCTGGAGACCATCGACTCCGGCACCATCACGGTGAACGGCTCCCCGCTGCCTGAGGAGGGGAAGGAGCTGGCGCGGCTGCGGGCTGACGTAGGAATGGTCTTCCAGTCCTTCAACCTCTTCGCGCACCGCACGGTGCTGGACAATGTCACGCTCGGCCCGCTGAAGGTGCGCCGGATGCCGCGGTCCGCGGCCGAGGACCGGGCGCGCGCTCTGCTGGAGCGGGTCGGTCTGGCGGACAAGGCCGGTGCCCGGCCGGCGGAGCTGTCCGGCGGCCAGCAGCAACGGGTGGCCATCGCACGGGCGTTGGCCATGGAGCCCAAGGCGCTGCTCTTCGACGAGCCCACCTCGGCGCTGGACCCCGAGATGATCAACGAAGTGCTCGATGTGATGGTGGATCTCGCCGACGAGGGCATGACCATGCTGGTGGTCACCCATGAGATGGGCTTCGCCCGACGCGCCGCCGACCGGGTCGTGTTCATGGACGGCGGGCGCATCGTGGAGTCGGCGCCGCCGGAGCGGTTCTTCGGCCATCCGGAGACCGGCCGTGCGGCCGAGTTCCTCTCCAAGGTCCTCCAGCACTGACGTGCCCGCAGCCTGTTGGTCCGGGGCGGGCTGTGCGACCCCGCTCGTTCACGGGGTCGCACAGCCGCGCGGCAGGTCGGGGGAGGCGGGTCAGAAGTTGAAGACCGCGCTGTCGGAGAGAGCCGCGTTCATCTGGCAGGCGTTGCCGTAGGTGGCCCGCCAGGCCACCCGCCGGCCTTGCCAGACGCCGTCGGCCGTCACGGTCACGGGTGCCCAGAGGAGTGAGCACCGCTCGTCCGTGGGGGCTCCGGAGAGAAGCGTCAAGTCCCCTCCGACCGCCTCCAGTTCGGTACACGCGGCCTGGCTCGCGGGGTGGGTGCCCCGAGGCTGGGGCGAACAGCTCAGGGTGACGGCGCGCGCGACCGTCGACGCCGCCTCATCGCCGCGGCCGATGGTGAGGACCAGGGCGGAGGGGGCGTAGATGCTCGCCGTCTGCGCGTGTGCCGTTCCCGCGATGCTCGTCACGCAGGCCGCCGCCGCGAGTGCCACCGCGCCGAGCGTCTTGAGGCTGTGCCGCATGTCGAATCTCCTGTCGGGAGGGGGTGGTTGATTGCGGACAGGAGTCTGACCGGTGCGGAGAGTTGCCGCACGTCGCTGATCGATTTTCGGACGCGGATGTCCGTTCAGGGCGCCGCGCGGGGAGATCCCGGCAGCTCATACGGGGGGAGGGGTGCGAGGGGCGCGTGTCCAACATGTGGACAAAGTGAATTGGTCTCATCGTAAACCGCCTTCTGATCTGCGGAGACAAAGATCTGGTTTCTTTTTCAAGCGCACGCTTTCGGCTCGAAACAGGTGCGATCGCCTGCCGTACCTCCGGTGTCAACGCAGTGCGGCGAGCGTGGCCTTGGTGGCGTCGGCGATCAACGCGTCGTCGGATGTGGCGTTCTGCCGGCCACGGTCCGAGAGGACGGCGAGCACGACAGGACTGCCGTGCGGTGGCCGGAGAACAGCGATGTCGTTGCGGGTTCCGTAGCCCCCGTTACCGGTCTTGTCGCCGACCTTCCAGCCGGCCGGGGCCCCGGCGCGGATGTAGGGGCCGCCGGTGGTGTTGTGGAGCAGCATGGTGTTCAGCTCGTCCCGCCGTTTCGCGGGCAGGAGGCCGCCCAGGGCGAACCCCCGCAGATCGGTGCCGAGGGCGCGCGGTGTGCTGGTGTCGCGTACGTCCCCCGGAACGGCGGTGTTGACGTCCGGTTCCGGACGGTCGACATGGGTGGTGGTGTCACCCAGGCCGCGCAGGGCCCGTTGGAGCGCCTTCGGCCCGCCGATCCGGTCGAGCAGCAGGTTGGCCGCGGTGTTGTCGCTGTACCGCAGGGCCGCGTTGATGAGGGCGCGCAGGGTCATTCCGGTGGACAGGTGCGGGCGGGTGACCGGCGAGTAGTCCTGGAGGTCGGCGGCACGGTAAGTGATCACATGGTCGAGGTCGGCGTCCGACGCGGTACGCAGCAGAACGGCGGCGGCCGGTGCCTTGTACGTGGAGGCGTACGCGAAACGCTCGTCGGCGCGGTATCCGATGGTCCGGCCGGACCCGGTGTCCAGCGCGTACACACCCAGCCGTGCGCCGTAGCGGTGTTCCAGCTTTTTGAGGGCGGGTGCCGCGGAGTGCGCCGATGACGCCGGAGCCGGCGCGGACGAGGCCGGGGTGTGGTGGGCCGGGGTGTGGTGGGCGGCGGTGGACGAGCGTCCACCGCAGGCGCCCAGTGCGGTCACGACGAGCAGGGCCGATGCGATGTGCCGGAGACGGCGGGCCGGAAAGTTGTTCATGGGACCAGCCTGTCCCGCCGCGGCCGCTGTGCGAAGTCCCGCACCCCGAAGAAGCGTGATCCGCGACGGGCAGTCCGGAAGCGGCAGTCCGCCTCCGTCACTTCGCCAGGGCCGCTCGGAGGAACGCGAGGATCTCCGCCCGGGCGGCCCCGGCCTGTGGTTCCACGCCGGGCAGGGTGAGGAACGCGTGCTTCGCTCCCGGGTATTCGGAAAGCCGCACAGGGGTCCCTGCCGCGCGCAATCGCTCCGCATAGCGGCGCCCGTGATCGGCGACTGCGTCCTGCGTGGGTACGACCACGAGTGCCGGGGCGAGCCCGCTCAGGTCGTCCGCGTACAGCGGTGAGAGGGCCCGGCCGTCGGTACCCGGCGGGACGGCGAGCCGCTGGAAGAGCCGCAGTTGCGGCAGGTTCCCGGTCGGGCTGTTCGCGTACTCGGCGATCGAGGGGTGGTCGTACATCGTCCCGGACACGTCGACCGCCGGGTTGACCAGCACCTGTGCCCTGAGTTCCAGCCCGGCCTCCCGGGCCCGAAGGGCCGTCAGCGCGCTGATCAGCGCGCCGCAGCTCTCGCCGAACACAGCTGCGCGCGCCGGGTCGGCGCCCCACCGCGCGGCGTGCCGCACCACGTGCTGGAGCACGTCCCAGCCGTCATCCGCGGCGTTCGCGAGCGGGCTGCCAGGGGCGAGGAGGCGGTGTTCGACCGAGACGACGAGGGCGGGCAGCCCGGCGGCGATGTGGCTGTTTGCCCAGTCGCACTGCGCCGCCGTGCCTACGAAGCTGCCTCCGTGGACATGGATCACGAGCGGCAGGGCGGTCCGGATCGCGGCTTCGCCGTCCCCTGCCGTGGCCGGCCGGTGAACCCGCACCGGCAGGTCGCGGCCGGGCAGTTCGATCTCCTGCCAGACGATCGCGGCGCCGGGATCCGGCTCCCCGAGGACCGTCCGCGCCGCACCGGAGGCCCGGAAGCGGTTTTCCGCGTCGCGGTAGGCGATCAGTTCCGCGGTCGTGATCGCCGAGAAGTCCGGCTCCGGCGGCCGTGTCGTGGCGGGTGTCTCGCTCATGACTCCCTCTCGTCTCCCGGCTGGATGCCGGGTCCGTCGTGACGTCCTGCACTGTTGCCCTCATTATGCACGCACCGCGTGCATTGCCAAGTGCATAGGTTAGGCTGAGCGCGGACGAGAGGGGCACGATGACTGGCCGAAGGCGATGGTCGACCGAGGAGATCCTGGACACGGCGGCGGAACTGCTGCGCACGGGCGACGCCGAGTCGTTCAGCGTGCGCAAGCTCGCCGCAGCGCTCGGGACCGACTCCTCCAGCCTCTACCGGCACTTCCGTAACAAGACCGAACTGCTGCGCGCGGTCGCCGACCGGATCCTGCTGGCCGCCATGGATGGCTACCGTCCCGAGGGCGACTGGAAGCAGCGCGTCACAGCCCTGGCCCTGCGCCTGCGAGCGGCGTTCGGCGAGCAGCCCCAACTCGCTTCGGTGTGGGGGCGTCACGCGTCAGGCGGCACCGGATCCCGGCTGGTCATGGAGGAGCTGCTGGAGGCTCTGCGCGCGTCCGGTCTGCCCGACGAGCAGATCCCGGCGCGGTACCACCGCGTCGCGGTCCTCCTCGCCGCGCTGATCGCCTCCGAGGCCGGTATCAGCACCATTACCCCCGAGGAGTACGAACAGGGCATGGAGCAGTTCCGCGTCGCGGTGCTCGGCGCCGACCCTGAACGCTTCCCCGCCCTGGCTCACTTCGCCCGCGACATCCGCCCCCTCGGAGCGGACCGCGACGCCGCGTTCGAGGAAATCCTCGCCGCCCAGCTCGCCCACATCGAGGCCCGGGTCCCCTGATGTACCGGGTCGCGAGTGCGTACCGGAGGGCCGACCCGGCGGTGGCGCACCAGGCCCGGCATGTTCTCGTAGCGGAGCTACCAGGGCATTTCGGCAACGCCGCGATCGTGCGTGCCGGACGCCGCGCGGCAGGCGGCAATTGACGACAGGCCCTACGGCCGGAGCGGCGGACCCTCCCTGAACGGAGGCGCTGTGCCCAGGAAGGCGAGGCGGTACGCCTGGGGTGCGAGGCCCACGCAGCGGACGAAATGACGGCGTAGATTCGCCGCACTGCCGAGCCCGCTGGCGGCGGACACCTGTTCCACGGGCAGTGTGCTGGTCTCCAGCAGGTGCTGCGCGCGGCGGATGCGTTCCTGCTGGAGCCAGCGCATGGGCGGCACCCCCATCGCCTCGTCGAAGCGGCGGGCCAGGGTCCGGCGGCTGAGGCCGGCCCGGCGTGCGAGGTCCGTGAGGGTGATGGGCCGGTCGAGCCGGGCCCTGGCCCACTCCAGCAGGGGCCCGAGTGCGGTGTCGTCGCGGGCCACCGCGGGCAGTTCGACGTACTGGGCCTGGCCGCCCGTGCGGTGCGGAGGCGTCACCAGGCGTCGGGCGAGCGCGTTGGCCACGGCGGCTCCATGGTCGGTACGCACCAGTTCCAGGCAGAGGTCGATACCGGCGGCGGTGCCTGCGGAGGTGTAGACCCCGCCGTCCTCGACATAGAGAACCTTCGGATCGAGCCGCACGTCCGGGTGGCGGCGGGCGAGTTCACCGGCGTGCATCCAGTGGGTGGTGGCACGGCGCCCGTCCAGGAGGCCGGCCGCGGCCAGGACGAAGGCGCCCGAACAGATGGCCGCGATGCGTGCCCCGGCCGTATGGGCCGCCCGGACCGCGTCGACCAGCTCGGGCTGCGGCCCACGGTGCACGTTCGCGCAGGCCGGCACCACCACCGTGTCCGCGCGGACCAGCTCGTCCAGGCCGGCGGCGCCGTGCGCGACGAAGCCGTGCGCGACCGTCGTACCGGGGTCGGCCGCACACACCCGCAGGTCGTACCACGGGTCGGCCAGGTCGGGGCGGTCGATGCCGAACACCTCGCAGGCCACCGCCAGTTCGAAGAGCGGCGCCTGGTCAGTCACTGCGATGGCCACGCGGTGCGCGGCAGGATCCGTTCGCATGTCGGCAAGCTTGCCACTGGTCCGTGGACGGCGGAATACCGAATCTGGGAGGGAGACCGCCGCGAGAGAGAAGGACCGGGATGAGCGCCACCGGGCACCCCCCGAACACGCACGAAAGCAGCACTGCGGAAGCCTCCCCTCCACAGGGCACGATCGGCTACGGGCAGGCCGTGGCTCTGTACGTCGGAGCCGTACTCGGCGCCGGAGTGCTGGTACTGCCCGGTCAGGTCGCGTCGGCCGCAGGGCCCGCTTCGTTGGTGTCGTGGCTCTTCATGGGCCTGCTCGGCCTGCCGCTCGCGATGACGTTCGCGGCCCTGGCCACCCGATTCCCCGACCCCGGTGGAATCTCCACCTACGCCACCCGCGCCTTCGGGCCGACGGCGGGCGGGCTCGCCGGGTGGTTCTACTTCGTCGCCGGGTCGGTCGGACAGACCATCGTGCCGCTGACCGGGGGTTACTACATCGTTGCCGCGCTCCGCCTGGACCAGGACCGCGCGTTCCTCTTCGCCGCGGTCATCCTCGCGCTCGCGGTCGCGGCCAATCTGGTGGGGCTGCGGCTCAGCGGCCGCGTGCAGCTCGCCCTCTCGGGCGGTGTGGCGCTGCTGCTCCTGGCCGCCGCGCTGACCGCCCTCGCGCGTGTCCACACGTCCGGGTTCTCCTCGTTCTCCGCCTTCGCGCCGCACGGCCTGTCCGGTATCGCCGACGGGGCCGTCGTACTGTTCTTCGCCTTCGCGGGGTGGGAGGCGGTCGCCCATCTGGCGGGTGAGTTCCGTGACGTACACCGCGACCTGACCCGGGCGACGGTGACGACGGTCGCCGTGGTCGTCGTGCTGTACCTGGGGGTCTCCTTCGCCGTCGTCGGCACCGGGACCTACGGCAACGCCCGGCTGGACCGGATCGCGGTCGGGCAGGTGCTGGGGGCCGGGCTCGGGTTCAGCGCCACCGTCGCCGCCGCTGTCCTCGCCACCGTGATCAGCCTCGGCACCACCAACGCCTTCATCGCGGCCGTCTCCCGGCTGGGCTACGGGCTCGGCCGGGACGGCTGGCTCCCGGCCCCCCTGGCGCACCGCAACGCGCGCGGCGTCCCGGTGGCCGGGGTGCTGACCGTGGGCGGGACCGGAGCGGCCGGGCTTGTGGTCACCCGGCTCGGCGGCTGGGGTACGGAGGACATCGTCGGCCTGCCGGCCTCCCTCGTGCTGGTGACCTACCTCATCGGCACGGCGGCCGGGGTCCGGCTGCTGACCGGCCGGGCCCGGGGTTACGCCCTGACCGCCCTGGTCCTCACGGTCGTGATCGCGCCCTTCGCAGCCGGATACATCGCCGTCCCCGTGCTCGTCGCGGCCGTCGCCCTCCTCTACCGGTGGAGCAGTGGCCGCTTTCCGCGCCTCCTCGGCGGCGACAACGCGGCGGCGCGAAGGCCCCGAGGGCCGCGAGGGCCCCGACGGCCGTGAAGTCGCGAGGGCCGGGAGGGCGAAGTGCCGGGCGTCGAAGCGGTGTTACGGACAGTCCGGCGGCGCGGGCGCGGAACCCAGCGCGGACCCGGGCGGACGGTACCCGCGGGGAGCGCCGCCGGCCCGGCAGCCGCCGACCCGGACATTCCGCAGGGGTGACGCGCGTACCGGACATGCCGGGGCACCTGGTGGGTCGCAGAATGTGAGGGCGGGCGGCTTTCCCCTTCGCCGGCCGTCCGCAGCGGAGGCAAGGAGCCGGCATGTGCGCGCTGCAGGACCCCTCGGCCGGGAAGCCGGAGAAGGACGGCCCGGCCGAGAAGGACCGCCCGCCGGAGAAGGACGGCCCGGCGGAGAAGGACCGCCCGGCCGAGATGGACCCCCCGCCGGAGAAGGGCGGCCCGGCGGGGGAGGGGCGTGCCGCCGCCGACGAGGAGCCCTACGAGGTCGACGAAGAGGTGCAGCATGCACTCGACCGGCTCACGCTCCTCATCAATGCCGCCGAAGCCCTGGCCAGCACCCTCGACACGGACACCGGAATCCGGCGGCTCTGCCGCACCCTGGTCCCCGGCCTCGCCGACTGGTGCGCCGTGGACCTGCTGGACGGGGAGGGACAGCTGCGCCGTGTCGCCGTCGAACACCGGGAGGCCGAGAGGTCGGCCCCCGGCCTGTACGAGGGGCCCCTGCCGTCGGCCGAGGGATCCGAGGCGGGGTGGGCCCGTGCGCTGCAAGGGGTGGGGCCCGTGCTGCTCACGGACTTCCGCTCCCCGCGTGCCGACGACGACCCGCTGCTGGCGCGTGAACTCGAACTCTTCCTGAGTCTGGAGACCGACACGGCGGTGGTCGCTCCGCTGCGGGCGCGGCGCCAGGTGTTCGGGGTGCTGACCCTGGCGCGTACCCGCAGGGAGGCGGCGCTGACGGAGGACAGCCTCGCGCTGGTCGAGGACCTCGCCCACCGGGTGGCGCTGGCCATCGACAACGCGCGCCTGCATTCGGAGGTGCAGCACACCGCTGAGCACCTGCAGCGTTCACTGCTTCCCGACCTGCCCGCGCACGGGCCGCTCGAACTCGCTGCCCGGTACCAGTCGGCGATGGCCACCACACGGGTCGGCGGCGACTGGTACGACGCCTTTGTGCTGCCCGACGGCGCCCTGGCACTGATCATCGGCGATATCGCGGGACACGATCTGCGTGCGGCGATCATGATGAGCCAGACCCGCAATGTGCTCCGGGGTATCGCCTGCGACCGCAAGGAACCACCCGGCAAGATCCTTGCGCGGCTGGACGCCGCGCACCAGATCCTCTCCCCGCACCAGACGCTGACCTGTATCTACGGGCTGGTCGAGAAGACGGCGCCCGACCAGTCCTGGCAGTTCCACTACTCGGTGGCGGGGCACCCCGCGCCCCTGCTGGTGACCCGCGAGGGGGAGACCCGCTTCCTCGACGGCGGCCGGGGGATGCTGGTGGGGATGGACCCGGATGAGCACCGCTCGGGCGCGGTGGAACGACTGCCGCCCGAATCCACCCTCCTGCTGTACACGGACGGTCTCATCGAGCGCCGGGCCGAAGGGCTGGACCGCGGTCTGGCCCGACTGCGGCAGCACGCGGCAGCCCTCGCCCGTAAGCCGCTTGAGGTGTTCTGCGACGAACTGCTCGCCGGGCTGGCGAGCGACGGAACCGACGATGTGGCGCTGATCGCGGTCCGTACCGGCCCACCGCGGACCGGGCCCGCCGTGGCGGTTCCGTGAGGGGCCGCCGACGGGCGCTGTCGCGGCGGGGGCTGCCGAACATCACCCGGCCGACGGGCACCACCGGTCGGCGGTCACCACCGGCCGACGAACACCACCGGCCGACGGTCACCACCGGCCGACGGGCATCACCCGGCCGACGAACACCACCGGTCCAGTGTCACCGGCGGGTCATGACCGGCCGGTCGGGCCGTGCAGCTCGGAGACACCCCACCGGGTGACTTCCACGGCGTCACCCAGCGAGACCTTCCCCGGCCGCAGCACCGCGTACTTGGAGCCGAACGCGACACCGCCTGTGGCCGCCCTGCGGTACAGGGCGAGCGTGCGCATCGGTTCCGGGCCGGCCTTGGCCGCTGTCTCCTGGTCCACCAGGGTGACGGCGCACCGGATGGCGAGCTTGGCGTACCCCAGTTCGGCGTCGCCGACCCGGATACGCAGGGCGCGGTCCTCGGTGTGCGGCTCGGCCCACCCGTCCACCACGATGTTGGGCCGGAAGCGGTTCATGGCCAGCGGATGCGCACCGCGGGCCAGGAGCCTGCCGTTGAGGTGGTCCAGACTGGACGCCGACACGATATGCAGGGCGCAGCTGTCGGCGTAGCCCGAAGTGCCCGGCGTCCGCCCGTCGGTGACGCGGCCGTGTTCCGGCGGTACGCGCACCAGCCGGCTCCGCACGCCCAGGAAATCCGAAAGCCACCGGGCGGCCGCGGCTCCCTGGTCGATGCCCCGGTACGGTCGACCGAAGAGGTCCACGTCCCGGCGCGGGCCGGTCGTGTCCACGGGAACACGCACCGCCCCGTGGCGTTCGTCCGCGCGCAGTGTGAGGGTCTGCTCGTCCGCGCTGACGGCGGGCGCGATCAGTGCGAGCCGTGGGTGACGGCGCTGGGTCATGAAGACGCCCTCTTCGCTGACGACCATGAAACTCCGGTCGTGCGTCAGCCCGGCCGACGTCACGGTGGCGGCCGTCGTCGATACGACGCCACACCCCTTCACCGGGTAGTACAGCAGTCCAGCGACCTTCGGCATGGTCCGTTCCCTCCCTCGCAGGCGTTCAATGACCCTACGGGTGCGGCGAGTTGTGGGGAGAGATCAGGCCCCGCCCGCCGTACCCGTCTCAGGCGCCCAGCGGCTCGTCGGCGAGGTAGGGCGGCGCGGGCTCGTACTGGATGTAGCGGCGGACGGCGCGTGCGTGGTCGCGGCCGTGCAGACGGCCGACGAGCCACAGGGCCATGTCGATTCCGGCGGAGACACCCTGGCTGGTGACGAGCGACCCGTCGACGACGTAGCGGGCATCGCGGACCACAGTGATGTCACCCCTGGCCTCCAGGGTGTCCTCGAACAGACAGTGGGTCGCGACCCGCCGGCCGCGCGCCGGACCCGCTTCGTGCAGCAAGAGGGCGCCGGTGCAGACCGCTGTGGTCCAGGATGTGGTGGCGGCGGTCTCGCGGATCCACTCCATGAGTACGGGGTTGGACACCTCGCGGCGGGTTCCGTTGCCACCCGGAACCAGCAGGACGTCCAGCGCGGGGTGGTCCTCCAGGGTGTGGTCCGGCAGGACCCGCATGCCCTTGTTGCAGCGCACGGCGCCGGGTTGCTCGGCGATGAGGACCGCGGTGTCGGCCTGGTCGCGCAGCATCGATGAGGCGGTGAACACCTCCCAGGGCCCGGCGAAGTCCAGCTCCTCAGCGCCGTCGAAGATCAGCAGTCCATGGGTGGTCATCGGTGCTCCCTGCTCATGGGTCATGGGTAATGGGTACTTCCCGGTCATCGGGATGCTTACGGCACCGGGATCTCCGGTCACCGGTGTTCCTTCGTGGACCGGAACCGGTCGCGGTAGTCGGACGGTGCGACGCCGAGGTGCCGGTGGAAGGCACGGCGCAGCGTCTCGGCGGTGCCGAAGCCGTACCGCCGTGCGAGGGTCTCGACGGGATGGTCGCTCTCGGCCAGCGCCCGCTTCACAGCCTCGACGCGTACGCCCTCGACATACGTGGTGGGCGGTACGCCCAGTTCTCCCGTGAACCTGCGCTGGAAGTGACGGGGGCTCAGCCCGGCGTGGGAGGCGAGGTCGTTGACGGCGTGCCGGGCGCGGGGATCGGCGTGGATCGCCGTCACGGCGGCACGGATGGGGTCGGTGGCCGGCTGCGCGGACCACAGCGACACACTGAACTGCGACTGGCTGCCGGGGCGGTGCAGAAACATCACCATCTCCTGGGCGATGGCGTGCGCGACCTCCCGGCCCACGTCGTCCTCCACCAGGGCGAGCGCGAGATCCATCCCGGCTGTCACTCCCGCCGACGTCCACACCGGCCCGTCCCTGAGGTAGATGGGGTCGCAGTCCACGACCAGGTCGGGGTGCTCCCGTACGAGCTGCTGCTCACGCGCCCAGTGGGTGGTCACCCGCCGTCCCCCGGCCAGACCGCTCGCAGCCAGCAGGAAGACCCCGCTGCACACCGACGTGACGCGCCGGGCACCGGCCCCCGCGGCGGAGAGCCAGGAGGTCAGCGCCGGATCGTGCCGGGCCTCGTCGACTCCACCGCCGCCCACGACCACCACGGTGTCGAACCCGGCAGGGTCCAGGTCGGCCACCCCCTGGGGAACGTGTACGGAAAGGCCGCTGCCGGACCTGACCAGGCCCGGCAGCGGCGCCGTGACGAGGCAGGAGTAGCCGCCGGTCAGCCGGCCGGCATGGTGGAAGACCTCGTAGGGGCCGGAGAGGTCGAGGGACTGGAAACCCTCGAAGATCACAAAGACGGTGCGGCGCTGTTCCACCCCTCCACCCTGCGGTCCGGGCCGGATGGCGTCAACGACACACACCCCACGTTTTGCGCCATGTCCCGGAGCGAAGGGCGCGTTCCTGGGCGGTGTGCACATGCCGGGGCTCGGTAACGTGTGCGCGGAGAACGAGGAGAGGGGACGGCACGATGACGGACGGCCTGGCCTGGATCGGCGAGCACTGGTACAGCGGTGCGATCGCCAAGAGCGGGATGCTCTCGGACATCTCCCTCACGGCGGTGCGCGGGGTGGACCCGGTGGACTTCGTGGTCCGCCTCGGCGCCGACCGCCGCATGGCCGAACGGCCGCCGCTGTTCAAGGACTTCGACAGGCTGAGCGTGGACCTGGGCGACAGCGTGGCGATGTTCGGCCGCAGCGGAGAGTGGTCGTACGTCGTGGAGGTCGAGCGGTCCACCTGGCACCTCGTCTTCCTCGACCGGCTGGGCCAGGACACCTTGGTGGAGCCGGGCGGCGAACTGGTCTGCCTGGACCGCTTCCTGCACGAGCACCCGTGGGTGTGCTACGTCGACGCGGCGGGGGAAGTGGGCTCGGGGGAGCCCGGTGACAGCCTGCTGGAGACCGCGGTCCCGCCCGGGGACCGGCTCGGGAGGCTCGCGGCACTGGACGCGGCCATGCGCACGGCCGGGGCAGTGCGGGACACTTTCCCGGGCTGCGACGACCCCGAGGACGAGGACGAGGAGTTGGCGAAGCGGCTGTTCACCGCGGTGGGCGATACTCTCGGGCTCTCGCTGCCACGTCGGGAGATCGAGCTGGGGCTGCTGCCCGCGGTGCACCTGCCGTCGCCGGTGTGAACCGGTGGCGGCGGGGGCGCCGCGCCCTCCCGGCGCGGCGCCCCCTGTGAGCCGTTCTCTGTGAGCTGCCCCCTGTGAACCGGGGTGCGGCTACTGGTTGTTCGCGGTCATGGTGCACTTCACGGTCGCGCTGTCGGCGGAGCACGCCGCGCTCATGTTGGTGTCCAGCCAGTACGGGTCACGGTCCAGCAGCCGCTGGTTCGCGTTGAAGGCCCCGAACCCGGCCATCGAACCGCTGTTGTCGTTCCCGGAGATCGCGGACCGCCCGCAGACCTCCTTCCACGTCGGCGTGGAGCCGTCGATGTTGAACAGGTGCACGGTGGTGCCCTGCTTGCTCGCCAGGGTCTGCACACAGGCGTCCCCGCTGCTGACCGGGTTCAGGCCGCCCGCGAGCGAGGGCATCCCGCCGCTGTTGTAGGTGGCGTTGAAGGCGAACTCGTCGCAGTTCAGCTCCTTGTCCGTGGCGCCGTTGAGGGCGCTGGTGTCGCCGTTCGCAGCCGCCCATCCGGTGGGACAGATCACCGTCCGGTTGCCGCTGATGTCACCGTCGGGCAGGAAGTACAGCGGCTTGCTGTCGGCCTTGCTGCCGGGGTGGTTGGCCAGCTTGTGCTGGATCAGCCAGGCGTGTGACGACGCCTGCGGGTACTTCGCCGCGTTGAAGGTGTAGGTCGGCACGTAGTTGTGGAACACACAGCCGGTGGTCGGCACCTTGCTGATGATCTTGGTGTTGTCGCAGCGGATCTGGTCGGGGGCTCCGCCGTTCTCCAGGTCGCCGCCCGCGACGTCCATGAAGTACGCGGGGGTCGTCTGCACCGTCTGGCCCGGGATCTTCGGGTTGCCCTGCAGTGCGACGGCGACGCCGAGCTTCATCACCTGCGGCTTGGTGCTGTTCGGCCCGGTCAGGTCCGGCCCCCAGATGTAGGAGGCGTCCGCGGACACGCTGTGGTGGTCGCCCGGCACCCACGCTGCCGCACCCGTCCAGCCGCTGACGTCCTGGACGCCGCAGTTCCCTGAGGGCTCGCAGTCGATCTTCGGGGGGTCCAGGGTGAACGCGGGGATGGTCGCCGGAACGTCCACGTCGGTGACGTTGATCCGCTCGGTGATGTTCCCGGACTTCGGGTCGAGCTGACGCTCGTTGACCACCAGCGCCTTCACGGTGCCCACGGGAGCATCGTTGAGTGTCGCCTCCCACTCCATGGTGAACGACGAGCACTCCTCGAAGCGCGTCGTCCACAGCCCCGCCCGCGGGTTGGCCGGGTCGCAGCCGCTGACCAGGGACGACGGTGCGGCGGCCTTGGCCTGCGGGCCGGCGCCGCGGTGGAGCGTGAAGTTGTGGCCGTCGTAGGGCTCGGCCGTGCCGCACACCTTCACGCCGTCCGACGAGGTGGTGCAGTGGGTCCCGAACGCCCCGGGTGCGACGGAACGGTCACCGCTCGGGCCGGCCGCGGTCTGCCAGGGAGACGGCGGCGCCGGAGTGTCGGTGTACGGCTGGGCGGTCTGGTCCGGGTTCGCCGCCGAGGCATTGGGGTTGGGCAGGGTCAGGTCGACGGGCATCGTGACGCGGAACCGGGCCCAGGGCGACCACGACGTCTCGTACAGACCGCTGTCCTTGGCGTAGGCGGACGTGTGGAAGACGTAGTCGACGTTCGGCTTCAGATATCCGGCCCCCACGGTCACGGATGCGGTCGAACCGGACTTGACGAAGCCGGACACCAGGACGCCGTACTGGTCGTCGCTGATGGCCACCTGGGTCTTGGCCTTCCCCGCGGAGTCGGCGGTCCAGACCTCGAAGGTGAGGTCGGCCGTGCTGCCGTCGGAGTTGGTCACGGTGTTGCTCAGCTTGACCTTGGGGGTGCTGACCTGCCAGGCGCCTGAGGTGTCCTTCGTGCCCGGCCCCGCCGAGGGGTTCTTGCCCGACACGGGCCGGGACGCCGCTGCGGTCATGGGTTTCATCGCGGGCCCGGCGGCCGGCCTGGCCGACGGCGCGGCATTCGGATTCGGGTTGCGGACGAAGCCCCCGCCCCCGCTGCCGTCGGCTGCGGTCGCCGTCGCCACCCCGGATCCCAGGAACAGCAGCGCCGCGACACCGACGGCCGTCCGGCGAAGGACGCGCATCCTTCTGGACCTGCCGGGCAGGGGGTTTCCCTTCCCGTTCTGCCCCTCCGGTCTCTCGGGCCGGAGCTGAGTCCTTCTTAAGTTCTTCCCAGACACGGGTGTTGGTCCTCTCACGCTGCCCGCGCCCACCGGCAGCGACTCGTAGCTGACTGCGACACGCGTTCGATGTCGCGGCACCTTCTTATGATGACCAGCGCATGACATGCCACCGGAAAAATCGCAACGAACCAGACAGGGCGCCCAACTCGACTGTGACGATCCCCATGGTTTGTTCATGGTTGTGCTCCGGCCGTGAAGTTTTCTGGTTCTCCTGACGGTTCGATCCGCGGGTGGGGAACGGGCCGCCCGCCGGAGGCCGGTGATCCGTGCGTGCATGGGTGGCCGGGGGCGGGGCACACGGTTGAGCACGAAGGGATCCAGCAGCCGCCGATCGCGTGGCAGGCCGGGATTCACCTGGCCCGGAACGCAGCGGGCAGGGAAAGGGTGCGGCGGATCTCGCGGGACGAGACCCGCACGCACCGAAGAGATGTGAAGATCGGAGCTGTCATGATTGTTCTTGGTGCAATTCTGCTCATCATCGGCCTGGTGGTCGGTGTCTCGCTCTTGACGACGGTCGGCGGGGTGCTCGTCGTGGTCGGGGCGATCCTGTGGATCCTCGGGGCGACCGGACGCAAGGTCGGCGGACGCAAGCACTATTTCTGAGCCCTGTTTCCGGGCCGGCGCCGCTTCTGGGCCGGCGCTGCTTCTGAGTCCGCGTCGCTGCTGAGCCGGCACTGCCGGCCGGCCTGGCTGTCAGGTGCAACCCGGGGCCCGGCGGAGGGGAATATCCTCCGCCGGGCCCCGAGCCACGTACACGGACCGCATAGGGTCGCGTGGTGACGCCTCCGACGACTGTGACATCGCCCGTCGAGCAACTCGACGCCCTCGACCGCCGTATCGCCGCCGCGCTCCAGATCGACGGGCGGGCACCCTGGCGGCGGATCGCCGCCGCGCTCGGGGAGCCGGAGCGTAAGGTCGCGCGGCGCGGTCTGCGGCTCCTGGAGAGCGGCCGGGTGTCCGTCACCGGCCTGGTGGTACGCGGGGAGACCGTGATCCTGCGGATGAACTGCCGCCCCGGTGCCGTACGGGAAGCGGCGGCCGCTGCGGCCGGGCGCGACGACGCGATCTTCAGTTACGTACTGGCCGGAGCGGTCGACTGTGTGGCCGAACTGCAGTGCTCGCCGGGGCAGTTGGCGCACCTGATGCTCGACGAGGTGCCCGCCCTGCCCGGACTGCTCGCCCAGAACGTCTCACCCGTCCTGCGGTACTTCCGTACGGTGCACGAGTGGCAGCCGGAAATCCTGGACGAGGACGAGATCGCGGCACTCGGCGGCCGGTCTCCCGTCGCGGACGGCGTCGGTGTGCCGGACTCCGATGTGGGCCCGGAGGAGCGGGCGATCCTGCGGGCGCTGGCCGAGGACGGCCGGTGCACACACGAGGAACTGGCCGCGGTGGCCGGTGTCTCGCTGGCGACCGCGCGACGGCGCGTGGAGTCGCTGACCCGCGACGGGCTCGTCAGCATCAGGGCCTGTGTGGAGCCCGCCCTGCTCGGACTCCCGGTCGAGGCGCTGCTGTGGATCAAGACGCGCCCCGATGAGGTGGAGGACGTCGGCCGGCTGCTCGTGGCATCGCCGCTCGTGCGGTACGCGGCCGTGGTCATGGGGGAGTACCAGCTGCTCGTGGACGTCACTCAGCCCTCGAAGGCCGCGCTGCACGAGTTCCTGACCGCGGCGCCGTGGGTGCGGCGGGTGCAGGCCGTGCAGTCCCATCTGGTGGTCGAGGCGCTGAAACGGAGCGGGACGGCCACCCCCCTCCTGCGCCGCCGCACCTGACGGCCGCACCCAGATCTCACTCCCCTGACCATAATTTTCAAGAAGGGTAAATCCGCGTCTGAAACACTCACTCGTGCAGAGGTGTTGACTTATATGATCAGTCACCCTCAGTGTGTGCGGCATGATCGAAGACACGGCCGACGGCCTCTGCATGCTCGACGCCACGGACCTCGCGGAGCGTCTGCGCAGCCGCGACCTCTCTGCCCGTGAGGTCGTCCGGGCCCACCTCGACCGCATCGCGCGGGTCAATCCCGCGGTCAACGCCATCGTCACGCTGGACGAGGAAGGCGCGCTCCGCGCGGCGGCCGCGGCCGACGAGCGCATGGCCAGGGGCTCGGCGACCGGCCCCCTGCACGGGCTGCCGATCGCGTTCAAAGACACCCACCTGACCCGCGGAATGCGCACCACACACGGCTCGCCGCTCTTCGCCGATCATGTGCCCGACGAGGACGAACTCCTCGTCCAGCGCATCGAGTCGGCGGGCGCCATCCGGATCGGCAAGACCAACGTGCCGGAGTTCGCGGCGGGTTCGCACACCTTCAACCCCGTCTTCGGCGCGACCCGCAACCCGTACGACACCGGGCGCTCGGCCGGTGGCAGCAGCGGCGGCGCAGCGGCCGCGCTCGCCGCCGGGCTGCAGCCGCTGGCCGACGGCAGTGACATGGGCGGCTCACTGCGCAACCCCGCCTCCTTCTGCAACGTCGTCGGGCTGCGGCCCACCCCTGGCCGGGTGCCGTCCCATCCGTCCGGCGATGCGTGGGACACCCTCGCCGTACCGGGCCCCATGGGCCGTACGGTCGCGGACACCGCCCTGCTGCTGTCCGCGATGGCCGGGCCTGATCCCCGCTGCCCGCTCTCCCTGGAGTCACCGGGCCGCACCTTCCGACCGCCCCTGAACCACAGGGATCTGACGGGGCTCCGGGTCGCCTGGGCGCCCGACCTCGGCGGGCGGGTGCCCGTCGACCCGGACGTGTCCGACGTCCTGGACCGGCAGGCGGCGGTCTTCGAGGAGCTGGGCTGCCATGTCGAAGAGGACTGCCCGGACCTCTCGGGCGCCGAGTACGTCTTCCGGACGCTGCGCGCCCAGGCGTTCAGCCTCGGCTTCGGAGCGTTCCTCGACGAGCGGCCCGACGCGCTCAAGCCCAGCCTCATCCGGAACATCGAGGAGGGGCGGCGGCTCACCGGCGCGGACCTCGCCCGCGCCACCGCCGAGCACACCCGCATCCATCTGGCCGCCACCGGCTTCTTCGAGCGCTACGACGTACTGCTGGCACCTGTCAGCCAGGTCTCCCCGTTCCCCGTCGACGACGAGTACCCCACCGAGATCGACGGGCAGCCGCAGCAGAGCTACCTCGACTGGATGCGCTCCGCGTACTTCCTCTCCGTACTCGGCGCACCCGCCCTCTCGGTGCCGGCCGGCTTCACCCGCGCCGGACTCCCCGTCGGCCTGCAGATCGTGGGCCCGCCGCGCGCCGACGCGGCCGTGCTCGAAATCGGCGCCGCCTACGAGGCCGTGACCCGGCACGGGCGCCGGCGGCCGGTCCTTCCCCCTGCCTGAAGCTGTCACACCCGGGAGCCCTCATGAGGAAACTGCACGTGATCTGGGCCGTCGTGCCCGTCATGGCATTCATCTGCACACCGTTCCTGCCCTTCGTGAACGGTCCGTACCTGTGGCTCGGTGTCCCCTCGGTGCTGGCCTGGTGCCTGCTGTGGACAGCCGGGACGACAGCCGGGCTCGCGCTCACCGACCGCTTCGCCCGGCCCGCCGACGCGGGCGAGCACCACACCGAGACGGAGACCCCGGCATGAACAGCACCAGCGTCATCGCCACCGTCGGCATGCTGGCCATCGCCGTGGTCGGTATCGGCAGACACCGGCCGGCCAGGGGGCCGCTGGGTGAATGGACGGTGGGGGAGCGGAAGTTCTCCACCTTCACCACCTGGTTCCTGCAGGCGGGCGAGTCCTTCACCACCTTCAGTTTCCTGGGCCTCGCGGGCCTTGCCTTCGGCGGCGGAGTCGCGGCCTCGTACGCCCTGTGCTATCTCGCCATCAACTTCGTCCTGCAGTACTTCACCGCTCCGCGGATGCGTCAACTCGGCAGCGAGCACGGCTATCTGACGCAGGCGGACTTCTTCGCCGAGCGCTACCGAAGCCCGCTCCTGGGCAAGGTCGTCGCCGTCGTCGGGGCCGTGTTCCTGCTGCCCTACCTCCAGTTGCAGATCACCGGGCTCGGCCTGATCGTCCAGCTGGCGACGGGCAGCCGCACGGGCGGCAACCTCAGCATGATCCTGGCGACGGTCCTCACCGTCGGCTTCGTGCTGTGGTCCGGTATCCGCGGAGTCGCCCGCGTCGCCTACCTCAAGGACGCCCTGATGGTCGTCGGGCTCCTCGTGCTGTTCATCGGGGTCGCGGTCTCGGTGAAGGGCGGCATCGGCGGACTCTTCGAGACCGTGCGGGACACCCGCCCGGACCTACTGACGCTGCATCAGAAAGACTACGACGCGACCTTCTTCGTCAGCGCCGTCATCATCTCCGGTATCGGCGGCGGCCTGGGCACCATGGCCCATCTGTGGCCCCCGGTCCTCGCGGCCCGAAGCGGCCGCGCGCTGCGTTCCAACGCCGTCTGGCTACCCCTGTACCAGATAGCCCTCGGCATCCCGGTCATCGTCGGCTTCGCGGGCATCCTCATGGTGTCGCCCCACTCACCGGGGAACGCGGTGGCGCTGACCCTCGCCGGTCAGACTCTGCCCGGCTGGCTGGTCGGTGTGGTCGCGGTGGCCGCGGCATCGGCCGCGATGGTGCCCTCCGCCGCCATCATCGTGGGTATCTCCAGCCTGCTGTCACGCAATGTCCTCAGCGCCCGCAGCGAGCGCACCCAGCTGCGTACGAACCATGTGTGCGCGGTGGCCGCCGCGGCCCTCGCGCTCTGCCTCGGGCTGTCCCGCCCCGACCTCCTCGCCAATCTGCTGCTGCTCACCTTCGGCGGACTCAGCCAGCTGGCCCCGGCCATCACCATGGGACTGGCCGGAAAGGTGCGCCTCGGCGCCGTCCCCGTCCTGCTCGGCATCCTCACCGGAGTGGCGGTCCTCACCTGGCTGACCTTCGGCGGCGTGGATCTCGGGACAATGGACCCGGGCCTCGTGGCGCTGCTGCCCAACCTCGTCGTCACCGGCGCGGCACAACTGGTGGTGCGGTCGCGTGGGGCCCGTGAGCAGCCCGGTGGCGTACCGGGTAAGAGGGTCGGGGTGGTCTGAGAGGAGCAGACCCGTCACCGTCCGCCCCGGAAAGCGGCCGGCCCCGTAGCCCAGTTCCCGTATCCCCATACCGACCAGCCCGCATAATCCCCCGTACTGAGGAGTCCCGACCCATGCCCTCTCTCTTCCCGGCCCTGACCGCGGGCTCGGCCCGCCCCGCGCTGACCTTCGGCGACCGGTCGCTCAGTCACGCCGGACTGGCCGCGGCGGCGGGAGCCCACGCGGCCCGGCTCGCCGGCGCCGGACGGGTCGCCGTCTGGGCGACCCCCACCCTGGAGACGGCCGTGGGCGTCGTCGCCGCCCTGCTCGCCGGGGTGCCCGCCGTGCCGCTCAACCCGCGGACGGGAGAGCGCGAGCTGGCGCACATCCTGTCCGACAGCGCCCCGTCGCTGGTCCTCGCGGCGCCCGGTGACGTACTTCCGCCCGTGCTCGCCGGGACCGACCGGATCGACATCGACGTACGGCCCGCGTCCGGAGCGCCGACGCTCCCCGACGAGCCGTCCGCCGGGGCGCCCGCGCTGATCGTCTACACCTCCGGCACCACCGGGCCGCCCAAGGGCGTCGTCCTGCCGCGCCGGGCGATCACCTCCACCCTGGACGCGCTGGCCGGCGCCTGGGAGTGGACCGGGGACGACGTACTGGTCCACGGCCTTCCGCTCTTCCATGTCCACGGCCTGATCCTGGGCATCCTCGGTCCGCTGCGCCGGGGCGGCTCCGTGCACCACATCGGGCGCTTCGACACGGCCGCGGTCGCCCGTGAACTGGCGGCGCACGGCACGATGTTCTTCGGCGTCCCCACCATGTACCACCGCGTCGCCGAAGCACTCGCCGACGACCCGGCGCTGGCCAAGGCCCTGTCCGGAGCCCGGCTCCTGGTGTCCGGATCGGCCGCGCTCCCCGTGTACGACCACGAGCGGATCGCCTCAGCGACAGGGCGGCGGGTCGTCGAGCGCTACGGCATGACCGAGACCCTGATGAACACGAGCGTCCGCGCCGACGGCGAACCGCGTCCCGGCACGGTCGGTGTGCCACTGGACGGGGTGCGGGTGCGGCTGGTCGAGGAGACGGGGGAGGAGATCACGGCGTACGACAGCGAGACCGTCGGCGAGATCCAGGTGTGCGGCCCGAACCTGTTCACCGAGTATCTGAACCGTCCGGACGCGACCGCTGCCGCGTTCGACGGCGAGTGGTTCCGTACCGGCGACATGGCGACCCGGGACCCCGACGGGTATGTGCGCATCGTCGGCCGGAAGGCCACCGACCTCATCAAGAGCGGCGGCTACAAGATCGGTGCGGGTGAGATCGAGAACGCCCTCCTGGACCATCCCGCGGTACGCGAGGCGGCGGTCACCGGAGCGCCCGACCCGGACCTGGGCGAGCGCGTCGTCGCCTGGATCGTCCCCTCCGACGCACAACACCCGCCCACAGTCGATGACCTGGCCCGGCATGTGGCGCAGCAGCTCGCCCCGCACAAGCGCCCACGCGAGGTGCGGCTGCTCGACGAGCTGCCCCGCAACGAGATGGGCAAGATCATGAAGCGTGCGCTGCATGACTGACACGTGGACGGCCCGCGAGGCGATCGACGCAGTGGCGGACCCGGGCTCCTTCACCGAGCTGACGCTTCCGCCCCGCGCGGGGGAGCCCGACGGTCCGATCGGCTGGCCGGGGTACGACGAGTCGGCCGCGCGGGCAGCGGAGCGGACCGGGGAGCGCGAGTCCGTCGTCTGCGGGGCCGCTTCGGTCGCGGGGCGGGAGACGGTCATCGTCTCCTTCGAGTTCGGCTTCCTCGGCGGCTCGCTCGGAGAGCACACGGGCGACCTCCTGGAGGCCGCCTACACCCTGGCGGGGCAACGGCGCGCCCCACTCGTCTCACTGATCGCCACCGGCGGCAGCCGGATGCAGGAGGGGATGCGCGCGCTGGCCCAACTGCAGCGTGTGACACGCCGGTCCGCCCTGCTGCGCGCCGCCGGTGTCCCGCAGATCGCGGTCGCGCGCGACCCGTCGACGGGCGGCGGCTGGGCCACCCTCGGCGCCGGGGCCGACGTCGTCCTCGCGCTGCCCGGCGCACAGGTGGGCTTCGCCGGATCGCGGGTACGGCCACCGGGCGCCGACCCGGCCGCCTACAGCGCCGAAGGGCAACTGGCCGCCGGGCAGATCGACGCACTGGTGGACCCCGGGGAACTGCGCACGGCCCTGGCCGACTGGGTGTTGCTGCTGTCCGGACCACGG
>NZ_JAAGLN010000129.1 GCF_010548145.1 Streptomyces sp. SID10853 | reverse complement strand
CACGGCGGCGCGCGCGCTGGGGCTGCGGGCGTACGCGGCCGCCCACACCCCCGACGGGAGGCGGCGGCTGGCCGCCACCCTGGGCGACCCTGCGGCGGCCGTCACCGTCTCCGGGCTCCTCACCGGTACGGAGGGGCCGGGGCGGGACGGCGACGGCGCTCTTGCGCTCGATCTGCTGGCCGTCGTGGACGCCCCGCAGCTGGACGTCGAGAGCGGGGCCGTGCTGGTCGAATCGCTGGCCGACGGCAGCCGGCTGGTCCTCAGCGGGGACCCGGGAGTGCTCGGTTCCGCCGGTGCCGGCCAGGTCTTCGCCGATGTCCTGGCGGCACGTGCCTGCCCGCAGCCGGCTTCCCGCACCCCCGATCCCGGCCCCATCGGCGAGCTGGTCTCGGGGATCGGGATCGGCGAGCTGAACCAGGTCGCGGCACCGGGCAAGGAAGTCGTGATCGTCCCCGTGCGGGACGCGGGTGAGGCGGTGCACCGCACCGTGCAGCTCGTCGCCGACTCCGTGCCCAGGGCCATCGGCGTGCCGGTGCCCGACATCCAGGTCATCACCCCCGGGCACGGGGGCCTTGCCGGTACCCGCGCGCTCAACACCGCGCTCAAGGAGCGTCTCAACCCCGGCCCAGGGCGCTTCGGCGGCTTCGACCCGGGGGACAGGGCCGCCTACACTCCGGAGCCCGGCAGGACAGTGCCGGGCACCGTGGTCTCGGCGGACGCCGACGGGCTGCATCTGGACTGCGCCGGCACGCCCGTCGTCGTACCGAAGGACCGGGTCGAGGCATCGGTGCGGCACGGCTGGGCACTCACCGCGCACCAGGCTGCCGCGCTGCGGTGGCCCGCGGTGGTCGTGGTGCTGCCGGGCGACGCGGCGGGCGGGCTGAACAGGCCGTGGATCTACACCGCGTTCGGCCGCGGCGAGCGACACCTCTCGGTGGTGCACGGAGTCGACCAGGCGCTGCCGCACGCGGTGGCCGAAGTCCCCGGCCCGCAGCGCACCACCCGGCTGCGCACGCTGCTGCGCCCGGCGGCGGTCCGGGACGACACGCCGTAGCCCCCTCCGTACGGGTGGCGGCCGGGACCGAAGCCCCGGCCGCCACCCGTGCCGGACACCGGACGTCACCGCCCGGACGGATCAGACCCTCTCGTCCTCCGGGTCCCCGTCCGCGGCGGCTTCGCCGGCGACGTCGTCCTCATCGTCCACGCCGTCACCCTCATCGTCGTCGTCCCCGTCGTCGAGCAGTTCGTCGTCGAAGACGGAACTGACGTCGAACCGGCACACGATCTGCTGCGGGTCCGCCTGGTCGAACGGTGTGCTCAGCCACTCCCCCGGCTCGGGCAGGTCGTCCGCGGCCGAGACCCAGAGCGTGGAGTCGCCCTCCTCGAGGCCGAACTCCTTGTGCCGCGAGGCGACCTCGTCCGGTTCGTACTCACCGAACAGCACCCCGAGCGCGGCGTGCACACTGTTGCCCACGACCGCCCCCGCGCCCGGCCCGCCGTCCGCCTCCGGGTCGAGATCCACGATGCGCTGTGCCTGCGCGAGCAGCCGCTGCGGCTGGGCCACCGCGTAGTCACGGCGGATGAGCACCGTGAGCGCGTGCGGGTCGTCGGGGCCCGCGTACGGCGGCAGGGAGTCGTCCGCAGCGGGAATCTCGAAGGGGGTGACCTCGTCGTACCGGTCGTAGAGCCTCTCGTCGTACGCCTCGGCGGCCGCCGCGAGCGCGTTGAAGGCGCTGTAGACGGCCGGGTCGTCCTCTCCCGTACGGGCTTCGACCGCGTCGAGGTGACGGTCCAGCGCGGCTTTGACCGCCTCGGCGGCGGCGCGTACCTCGGCAGCCGTGGGCTGCGCAGCATCAGACATAGGGCAGACGCTATCCGTACCGGGCCTCTGCCCGCACAATAGATGCGATGCCGGAATACGAATTTGTCGACGTGTACGTCCCGCGCGGGGTCTCCCGCACGGACACCACACGCCTGCTCACCGACCACGCCGAGTACGGACACTGGGAGTTGGACCGACTGACTCTGCACCGGGACGGCAGCCGCCGGGTGCGGCTGCGCCGGCGCATCATCCGCCAGGTGCGCGCCACCTGGTGAGGGTGCGAACCCGTCCAGTGCAGAGGGAGCGGGCCCCGCGACCGCGGGACCCGCTCCCTTTCATGCGTTCGTGCAGGGCTCAGCGGCCCCTTATGCGGCTGCCCTGGACCGCCTGTACAGGATGATCCCCCCGAGCACCATGCCGGCGCTCGCCGGAATGATCAGCCCGAGCGGGGCAGAGGAGCCGGTGTGCGCGAGCTGCTCGGCACCCGCGGGTGCCGAGACGGTCTGCGTGACCGGGGCGTGCGGCGCCGCGGGCTTCGGCGGCGTGTGGGCGCGCGGCGTTCCGGGCTTCTCCGGGTGGCCGGGCTTGACCGGGTGGTGCGGGACGTGAGCCGGCGGCGGGGTGCTCTCGTCGTTGGCGCAGTTGTTGCCGAAGACCGGGTTGAGCAGGCCGACGACATCGACGCTGTTGCCGCAGGCGTTCACGGGCACGTCGAGCGGCAGCTTGACGCTGTTGCCGGAGAGGACGCCGGGCGAGCCGGTCGTGTCACCCTCCGCCGTCGCTCCCCCGCCGCTGTGACTGCCGGTGCCGGCGTGGCTTCCGCCGCCGCTGTTGCCGGGAGCGCGGTGGCGGCCGCCGGTCTGGCCCTGCTGTCCGGTGTGGGACGTACCGGATCCGGCCTTGGCCGATGAGGCGTTGCCGCACTTGTTGCCGAACGCGGGGTTCAGCAGTCCCACCACATCCACGGTGTTGCCGCAGACGTTCACCGGCACGTGGACCGGCGCCTGGACCGAATTGCCGGAGAGCACTCCGGGCGAATTGGCCGCGGTCCCGTCGGCTGATGAGTCCGCGTACGCGTAGCCACCGCTCAGAGCGAGCACGCCGCCCGCGGCCGCAACGGTGATCAGGCCTTTCTTCGTGACCTGTCGCATAGGTTCGTTTCCTGCCTTCTACCTTCCGGAAAAGCCCGCGGACGTCATTGCCCATGGGCCGAATGCCTCTCCGGCCCCGGAGCGCATGGCGCGCGCTCCGGGGCCGGCAAGGCTCAGACCCTTGCGGGTCGGAGGTACAACGTCACTGGTTGACGCAGGTGTTGCCGAAGGCGGGGTTGAGCAGCCCGATCACGGAGACCGTGTTGCCGCACACGTTCACCGGGACGTGAACGGGCACCTGAACAACGTTGCCCGAGATCACGCCGGGAGAGTGCACGGCGGCACCCTGCGCGCCCGAGTCGGCGACGGCCATGCCCGCACCCGCGAGCACGAGACCACCGGTGACTGCCGCAGCAGCGACGACCTTCTTGATCATTAGTTCCTCCTAGTCGGCAAATACGGTCCAGACTGCGGACCGCACCACCTGTAACGAGGAGAACCCGGCGGGGCTACGAACCAATCGCGCTATTCACTCTTTCCGGTCGCATACGCACGTACAGCCGATTAGTTGGAAAGTCCTTTCAGCACTTGTCCGGTCACTTGCCCGGTCAGCACTGGTCCAGGAAGCGGTCGAGGACCCGCACACCGAACTTCAGACCGTCGACCGGCACCCGCTCGTCGACCCCGTGGAACATCCCGGCGAAGTCCAGCTCGGGCGGCAGCTTCAGCGGCGCGAACCCGAAGCAGCGGATCCCGAGGTCGTCGAAGGACTTGGCGTCCGTACCGCCCGAGAGCATGTACGGCACCGCCCGCGCGATCGGGTCCTCGGCCTTCAGCGCCACCTGCATGGCGTCCACCAGGTCTCCGTCGAAGCCGGTCTCCAGCGCCTTGTCGCCGTGCACGTCCTCGCGCTTGACCCGGGGGCCGAGGAGCTTGTCGAGGTCGGTCAGGAACTCCTCCTCGTAACCGGGCAGGAAGCGGCCGTCGACGTGGGCCGTCGCCTGCCCGGGGATGACGTTCACCTTGTAGCCGGCGCCGAGCATGGTGGGCGCGGCCGAGTTACGCAGGGTCGCGCCCACCATCTTCGCGATACCGCCGAGCTTGGCGAGGGTCGCCTCCATGTCCTCGGGGTCCAGGGGCGTGCCCAGCGCGTCGGACAGCTCGTCGAGGAAGGAGCGCACGGTCTTGGTGACCCGCACGGGCCACTGGTGCCGCCCGAGCCGCCCCACCGCCTCGCAGAGCTCGGTGATGGCGTTGTCGGTGTTGGTCATGGAGCCGTGGCCCGCGGTGCCGTCCACGGTGAGGCGCATCCAGTGCATGCCCTTCTGCGCCGTCTCCACGAGATACAGCCGCAGGTTCTCGTTGACGGTGAACGAGAAGCCGCCGACCTCGCCGATCGCTTCCGTGACGCCCTCGAAGAGGTCCGGGTGGTTGTCCACGAGGTGGCGTGCGCCGTAGGTGCCGCCCGCCTCCTCGTCGGCGAGGAAGGCGAGGACGATGTCGCGCGGGGGCTTGCGGCCGCTGCGCAGCCTGTCCCGTACGACCGCGAGGGTCATCGCGTCCATGTCCTTCATGTCGACCGCGCCGCGGCCCCACACGCAGTCGTCCACGATCTCCCCGGCGAAGGGGTGGTGCGTCCAGTCGTCGGCGTTGGCCGGGACGACGTCGGTGTGGCCGTGGATGAGGAGCGCGGGCCTCGACCGGTCCTCGCCCTCGATCCGGGCCACCGTGGAGGCGCGCCCCGGGTGGGACTCGAAGATCTGCGGTTCGAGACCGACCTCGGCCAGTTTCTCGGCCACGTACTCGGCGGCGGCGCGCTCACCGGGCCCCGAGTGGTCGCCGTAGTTGCTGGTGTCGATCCGGATCAGGTCACGACAGAGGTCCACGACCTCGTCCTGACCGGAGACGGCCCGTTCGGTGCCTGTCCTGCTGGACTCGCTCACGCTGTTTCCTCCCGCTGTCGCTGCTGGTGGTCCCCTGCCCCATACTCGCCCGCACCACCCCTGCGACCCAAGCGCGGGGACCGGCCGTCATACACGGTTCACAGACGCCGGCGCGTGATCGAGCACCTCCCAATGTTTGCTATGGTTTTCCACGTCGGAACGGCCCAGGGCCGCGAGACAGACACCTTGTCCGGGTGGCGGAATGGCAGACGCGCTAGCTTGAGGTGCTAGTGCCCTTTATCGGGCGTGGGGGTTCAAGTCCCCCCTCGGACACCAGCTGAGACCCCCACTTCGTGTGGGGGTTTTCTGCGTTCCCGTGGCTGTGGCGCGATCAACCGCCATCCCGACCGTTGACGGTGCTCCGTGCGTACCGTCCGGGCGTGATGCCCACATGGCGGGTGAAGTGCCGGTTCAGGTGGGCTTGGTCGTGGAATCCGACGGTCGTGGCGACCTCGGCGGGCCGGAGGCCATCGAGCAGGAGCCGGCGCGCTCGGTCGATGCGTTGGCCGGTGAGGTACGTGTGCGGTGGCAGGCCGTAGGTCTGTTTGAAGCAGCGGATCAGGTGAGTGGGGTGCGCATGCAGAGCTGCGGCTGCCTCGCGCAGGGAGATACCGGTGAGTATCCGAGAGTCCGGCAGCTCCCGCAGCCCGGTCGCCAGCGGGTTCGTCTCACGGCCTGGTCTGAGGGGCTGCGGCGCGTCGAGGTGGAAGCGGAGCCGCTCGCCGATGAAGGAGAGCCGGGACTCGGCTTCGAACTCGTCTCCCGCATGACCGAGGGGATTGTGCAGTTGGTGGACCCGATGACGCAACAGTCCGTCATCGAGGACCGGCTTGCCCACCGCACCGTCGGCCAATCGCTGTGGAAGCACCGAGTCATCGAGGTAGAGCACGCGCTTGCGGAAGCCCGAGGACGTGGCCGTCCGGCCGTCGTGGGGAACACCCGGAGGCAGCAGGAGGACGCAGGAGGTGCCGGTCACCCCATGGCGGCGGCGGTCGAGTGCGAAGTCGACCGCACCGTCGTCCAGGATCATCAGATCCCATGTGCTGTGGGTGTGGGCCGGATATGCGTGGTCGGTGAAGTGCGCGTGGAACACCTCGGAGATCCCGGGACGGACGGCCGCCAGGCCCTGATGGTTGCGCGAGGACGCCGTCCGGTCATGCCAGGAACGTACAAAACCGGCGGTGAACCCGGGCGGCAGGCTCGTGACACCGGCCGGAGAGCGGGAGGCAGAAGCCTCCGCAGCCGCCGGTCTTGAGGGAGGAATGCCGCATGCCCGCAGTGCCTGTTCCCGTCAACCTCGCCGACAGGCTCGCGCAGTTCAGCGAGCTGTGGTCGCAGAAGAAGGTGGCAGAGCTCAACGATTACGAGGTCAAGCCGGCCAAGCCGAAAGGGGAATTCGTCCGGCACGGCCACGCGAACGCCGATGAACTGTTCCTGGTCATCAGCGGGCGGCTCACCATCCAGCTCAGGGATCGCGATGTGGTGCTGGGGCCCGGCGAGTTGTTCGTCGTTCCCCGCGGGGTCGAGCACTGTCCGCTGGCCGAGGAGGAAACCGCCATCCTGCTGTTCGAACCCGCGGGAACGCTGAACACCGGTGACGCAGGAGGGCCGATGACCAAAGCGGCCGAGACCTTGGACCAGGCCCTGCCCGGCAGCCCGGCCGGGAGCTGAGTCAGAAGCCGAGCCAGGGGTCCGGAGGTTCGAGATACATCGGATGTCGCCGCACCGTCGAGCCCCAACCGAGCGTGAAAACCGCCCAGAACGTTGACAGCCCCCAGCAGACATCGTACGTTTCCGTCGCTTCCTGAGGTGTCGTTCTGGCACACCACGTCGAAGGGACCGGTAGATGACCCATGCCCCGGAACACCCCGCACCGTCGCGTCGAAGCGTTCTGGGGGCAGCGGGCGGCACCCTTGCCGCGGGACTCGTGCTCGGGGGGCTGCGTCCCTTCACCGCCGCCGCTGCCGGGCCGCGCCCGGCGGGGCACGGGGCACGGCTCGTCCCCGCTCCGGCGGCCACCGAGCTGCACTACCCGAAGCCCGCGAGTGAGAGCCTCATCATCCAGCAGGGGCTGCCGGTCGGAAACGGGCGCATGGGCGCCCTGCTGACCGGGGACCCCGCGCACGACGTGCTCTACCTCACCGATGCCACCCTGTGGACCGGCGGCCTCAACGACACCCTCCAGAGCGACGGTCAGTTCCCCTACGGAGCAGACGACTTCGGCAGTTTCACGCTCCTGGCCAAGGCGTCCATCGACCTGCCGGGTCATGAGCTGTCCGCCGTCACCGGCTACCGTCGCGTCCTCGACCTCAGCAACGGGCTCAGTACGGTCACCTACCGGCTGGGCGGGGTCACCTACCGGCGTGAGGTGTACGCGAGCCACCCGGACGAAGTCGTCGTCGTCCGCCTCACCCAGAGCGGCGGCGGCACCTGCACCGGTTCGCTCTCCCTCGCCGGATGGCACGGTGAGACGGCCACGGCCGACAGCGCCACCCGTACGACCTCGTTCACCGGCGCCTTCCCCAACGGGCTGACGTACGCGGCGGCCGCCGGTGTCACCAGCGGCACCGGCACCGTGGCCGTCGACGGCGCCGACGTCACCTTCACCGGGTGCTCCGACGTGCTCATCGTCATCGCGGGCGGCACGAACTACGCGCAGGACCCCGCGGCCGGCTACCGGGACCCCGACGCCGACCCGCACGCCATCGCGGCCGGCCGGCTGCGCGCCGCGGCGAACGCCGGCGGGCCCGCGCTGCTCAGCACCCATCTCGCCGACTACCAGCCGCTGTACGACCGGATGACGGTCGAGCTGGGCACCTCGACCGACACTCAGCGCTCGCTCGACACCTGGTCCAGGCTCACCGCGCTGGGCGCCGCCGGCGCACCGCCGGACCCGGAACTGGAGGCCGCGTACCTCCAGTTCGGCCGCTATCTGATGATCAGCGGCTCGCGCGACAGTGTCCCGCTCAACCTCCAGGGCCTGTGGATCGACCGTACGGATCCGGACTGGATGGGCGACTACCACACGGACATCAACGTCCAGATGAACTACTGGCTGGCCGACCGGGCCGGACTCTCGGACTGCTTCGGGGCGTTCCTCGACTACTGCCTCGCCCAGGTGCCGTCCTGGACGCGTACCACCGCCAGGACGTTCAACGACCCGCGCAACGGCTTCCGCAACTCCAGCGGGAAGGTCGCGGGCTGGACGACCGCCATCTCGGCCAACATCCACGGCGGCCTTGGCTGGTGGTGGCATCCGGCCGGCAACGCCTGGCTCTGCAACTCGCTCTGGCAGCACTACGAGTACACCCAGGACCGCTCCGAGCTGAGGAAGATCTACCCGCTGCTCAAGGGCGCCTGCGAGTTCTGGGAGGCGCGGCTGGTCACCACGGCCGTCACCGACCCCGTCACCGGCGCGTCCCGGCAGGTCCTGGTCGACGACAGCGACTGGTCGCCCGAGCAGGGGCCGACGGACGCGAAGGGCATCACCTACGCCCAGGAACTCGTCCGGGACCTCTTCGTCTCGTACCGGACGGCGGCCGCGCTGCTGAACAGGGACGCCGGTTACGCGAAGACGGTCGCCGGGCTCCAGGCCCGTCTCTACCTCCCCCAGGTCAGCCCGGAGACCGGCTGGCTGGAGGAGTGGATGACCCCGGAGAATCTGGGCGAGACCACGCACCGGCATCTGTCACCGCTGGTCGGCCTCTTCCCCGGCGACCGGATCACCCCCGAGGACAGCCCGGCCGAACTGGTCACCGGGGCACGCAATCTGCTCACCGCGCGCGGTATGTCGAGTTTCGGCTGGGGCTGCGCCTGGCGCGCGGCGAGCTGGGCCCGGCTCAAGGACGCCGACAAGGCGTACCAGCTGGTCCGTACGGTCATGGCGCCGTCCACGGGCACCAGCAACGGCACATCGCAGAACCTCTTCGACATGTACGACCTGGGGTCGCGCGCCACCCTGCAGATCGACGCGAACTTCGGCACTCCGACGGCGATGATCGAGATGCTGGTCTACTCCAGGCCGGGCGTCGTCGAGCTGCTGCCCGCGCTGCCGGGCGCCTGGGCCGCGGCGGGCCGGATCACCGGTGTCGGGGCGCGCGGCGGGATCACCGTCGATCTGGAGTGGCGCGCCGGGAAGGTGACCGCAGCGGTGCTGCGTTCCACGGTGAGTACGACGACCGAGGTGCGGGCCGGGGAGTGGCGCCGTACGGTGCGGCTGCGGCCCGGCCGGCCGGTCACGCTCCGGCCGTAGCGGCCGGTATCCGGCCCGGCCGTCGGCATCCGGCCCGGCGGCCGGCATCCTATGGGCGCAGGCCCACACCGGCTCTGCTCAAGCCGGCTCTGCTCAAGCCGGATCCTGCGGTCTTCAGGCCCACTCCGGTACTTCGCCCATGAGCTGGCACACCATCAGGTAGAGCGGGATCGGCGGGGTGTAGGGCAGCGAGTCCTGCGGCCAGTGGAGCAGCCGGGGGCGGGCCGCCGGCACATAGGCGCCGGGCGCGTAACGCACCCGGTCCGGCCAGGCGAGTTCGTGGTCGGAGCCCGAAGGGACGATCCACCACCACCAGTCGTCGTCCGCGAAGACACAACCGGGCTTGGGCAGCCTGGCAAGCAGCCGGAATCCGTGGTGTTCCGGCACCCCCACCGCGTCGCAGCCGAGCGGTGTCGAAAGAGCAGGGACGCGCGCCAGCGCATTCCTCAGCACGGCCGCCCCGCGTGGCACTCCAGCTCCGCCCAGACCAGTCGCCCCGGCCCGTGTGCCGCGTCACGCACGCCCCAGGCGCGGCTGACGGCATCGACGAGCAGCAGTCCGCGGCCGTGCTCCCCCTGCGGGGAGCGGCAGAGCTGCGGGCCCGCGGCGGCGTGCCCCTGGTCCTGTATCGCGATGCGCAGCTGGCCCCTGTCGTCGCGCAGTTCGCAGGCGATGTGGTCACCCGCCGTGTGGACGACCGCGTTGGTGACCAGTTCCGAGACGATGAGCAGCGCGGTGTCGCTGGCTTCCTCCGGGAAGTCCCAGCAGGCGAGCCGGTTCCGGGTCAGGCGGCGGGCGCGGGCCACGGAATCGGTGCGTGCCGGTAATTCGAACGCGTACCGCCGTACGTCGCTGCCGGGGCACTGGTCGATGAGCTGGGGGATGAGCGCGGTGCCTGGAGCCACAGCCGAAATCCTCACGGTTGGGTACCGCAACTGCCGCACCATCCCCCATGGGTATGCGCCAGTCGCGTGAACTGGTTCACCCGTCTACTGTCCTCCGTAACGGACACCTTGGCAAGAGGCACTTTGCAAAGTTCAGAGTGGCGTTTCACCGATGGGGCGGACATGGCACACTGCTGGACAACTGCCCAAGTGGAGGTCTCAGTTGAGTGAGCCGCGGTCCGCCCCGACCGTTGGCCAGGTTGTGCTCGGAAAGCGCTTGCAGGAATTGCGCGAGCGAGCCGGTCTGAGTCGCGAACAGGCTGCCAAGGTACTCAGGGTCGCCCAGGCCACCATCCGCCGGATGGAGACCGCCGAGGTGGCGCTGAAGATCCCCTATGTGCAGTTACTGCTGAAGGCGTACGGGATCCCGGAGGCCGAGAACGACGCCTTCGTCGAACTCGCCGAGGAGGCCAACCAGCCCGGCTGGTGGCAGCGGTTCCACGGGATCCTGCCCGACTGGTTCAGTATGTACGTCAGCCTGGAGGGCGCCGCCTCCCTCATCAGGCAGTACGAGCCGCACTTCGTGCCCGGCGTGCTGCAGACCGAGGAGTACGCGCGCGCGATCATGCTGAGCGGCGCTGTCGGCGAGACGAGCCCCGAGGACATCGAGCGGCACGTCGCGCTGCGGATGGAGCGGCAGTCCCTGCTGACACGGCCCGACGCGCCGACGCTCTGGGTCGTGATGGACGAGACCGTCCTGCGGCGGCACGCGGGCGGCCGCGATGTCATGCGCGGCCAGATCGACCGGCTGCTTCGCGCCGCCGAACTCCCGCATGTCACGCTGCAGATCGCCGAGTTCTCCAGCGGCCACCACCCGGGGACGTACGGTCCCTTCGTCCTCTTCCGTTTCGCGATGCCCGAACTCCCCGACATGGTCTACAGCGAGTACCTGACAGGCGCCGTCTATCTGGACGCGCGTCCCGAGGTGGCTGCCCACCTCGAAGTCATGGACCGCATGGCGGCTCAGGCCGCAACTGCACAACGCACGAAGGAGATCCTCAAGGATTTCCGCAAGGAGCTGTAATGGATCGCATATACAACGGCATGCCTGCCGCGGACCTCGGCGCCGATGGCTGGCACAAGCCGTGGAGCGGCGGCAACGGCGGCAACTGCATCGAGGCCATGAAGCTGGCCGACGGCAGGGTCGCCGTACGCCAGTCCGCAGACCCTGACGGCCCCGCACTCATCTACTCCACCGGCGAGATCGCCGCCTTCATCCAGGGAGCCAAGTCCGGCCAGGCCGACTTTCTCCTCACCTGACCAGCACCACGGCCGTTGTCGATATCGTTGTCCGTGCCGACCTTCCACCAACTGGAGCGTCCCATGACCGGATTAGACCCCGCACCCGTCCAGATCGACACCAGCAAGCCGCATCCGGCCCGGATGTACGACTGGTTCCTGGGCGGCAAGGACAACTATCCGGTCGACCAGGAGATGGCCGAGCAACTGCTCGCCCTGGACTCGCGGGGCAAGGAGATGGCGCGGGTCAACCGTGCCTTCATGCACCGCGCGACCCGCTGTCTAGCGGAGCACGGCGTCCGGCAGTTCCTGGACGTCGGCACGGGCATACCGACCGAACCCAATCTGCACCAGATCGCCCAGCAGTCGGCACCGGACTCCCGCGTCGTCTACTGCGACAACGACCCGATCGTCCTGGCGCACGCCGCGGCGCTGCTGCGCTCGACGCCCGAGGGCGCGACCGACTACATCCAGGCGGACGCGCGGGAGCCCGCCACCATCCTGGAGGCGGCCGGCAAGCTGCTGGACTTCGGCCGGCCGGTCGCGCTCTCGCTGGTGGCCCTGCTGCACTTCGTCGCCGACGAGGACGCGTACGAGCTGGTGAACCGGCTGATGGAGCCGCTGGCGCCGGGCAGTTGCCTCGTTCTCTCGCATGTCACGGGGGATTTCGACCCGGAGGGGTCGGCGAAGGCCGTCGAGATGTACCGGGCACGCGGGCTGACGCTGCGGCCCCGCTCGCGCACGGAGACGGCGCGGTTCTTCGACGGGTTCGAGTTCTTCGACCCCGGGGTCTCGCTGGCCGCCGAGTGGCACCCGGAGCTGGGTGAGCGGGTGCCGGTCGCCGGCGACGAGCCGATCCCCGGCTGGGTGGGCGTGGCCCGTAAGTCATGACGCCACGGGTGCTCCGGGAGGGACGCCTGACCGGCTTCCCTCCCGGAGCACCCTGCCGTGGCGTCAGCTGTCCTGGGCCAGCCACTCCGGCAGTCCTGGGGCCTCCGCGCCGATGGTCGTGGAGTCACCGTGTCCGGTACGGACCACGGTCTCCGGGTCCAGGGTCAGGAGCCGGTCCCGGATGGACGCGACGATCGTCGGGTGGTCCGAGAACGACCGGCCGGTCGCACCGGGTCCGCCCTGGAACAGGGTGTCGCCGGTGAAGACCGTGGCCAGGCCGGGGGCGTGCAGGCAGACGGCGCCCGGCGCATGGCCCGGGGTGTGCAGCACCGTCAGCGTGGTCCCCGCCACCTGGAGGGTCTGCCCGTCCTCGAGCTCACCGTCGGGAAGGCGGTCCGGGTGGGTCATCCGCCACAGCGGCAGATCGTCCGGGTGCAGCAGGACGGGCGCCCCGGTGGCCGCGGCCAGGGCGGGCGCCGCGTCGATGTGGTCGTTGTGCGCGTGGGTGCAGACGATGGCGCGCAGCGTACGGCCGTCCAGTGCGGCCTCGATCGCGGCGGCGTCATGGGCGGCGTCGATGACGATGGCCTCGCTGTCGTCGCCCACGATCCAGACGTTGTTGTCGACGTCCCAGGTGCCGCCGTCGAGCGAGAACGTACCGGAGGTGACGAGGTGGTCGACACGGGCCGCCATCAGAACTCCACCACCGAGCGCAGCACATCGCCGTCGTGCATCCGCTCGAAGGCCTTCTCGATCTCGTCGAGGCCGATGGTCTCGGTGACGAAGGCGGCGAGGTCGATACGGCCCTGCTGGTGCAGGTCGACGAGCATCGGGAAGTCGCGGGAGGGCAGACAGTCCCCGTACCAGGAGGACTTGAGCGCGCCACCGCGGCCGAAGACGTCCAGGAGCGGGAGTTCCAGCTTCATGTCGGGCGTCGGGACGCCCACCAGGACGACCGTTCCCGCCAGGTCACGGGCGTAGAAAGCCTGCTGGTACGTCTCGGGGCGGCCGACCGCCTCGATCACCACGTCGGCACCGAAGCCGCCGGTGAGCTCGCGGATGGCCTCGACGGGGTCCGAGGTACGCGAGTTGACCGTGTGGGTGGCGCCCATCCGCCGCGCGGTCGCGAGCTTCTTGTCGTCGATGTCGACGGCGATGATCTTCGCGGCCCCGGCGAGCCGGGCCCCGACGACGGCGGCGTCACCGACGCCGCCGCAGCCGATGACCGCGACGGAGTCGCCACGGCCGACCTGTCCGGTGTTGATGGCGGCGCCGATGCCCGCCATCACTCCGCAGCCGAGCAGACCGGCGACGGCCGGGGAGACCGAGGGGTCGACCTTGGTGCACTGGCCGGATGCGACCAGGGTCTTCTCGGCGAAGGCGCCGATGCCCAGGGCCGGGGACAGCTCCGTGCCCCCGGCCAGGGTCATCTTCTGCTTCGCGTTGTGCGTGTCGAAGCAGTACTGCGGCCTGCCGCGCAGACAGGCCCGGCACTGGCCGCACACGGCCCGCCAGTTGAGGATCACGAAGTCGCCGGGGGCGACGTCGGTGACGCCCGCGCCCACCGACTCCACGGTGCCCGCGGCCTCGTGGCCGAGCAGGAACGGGAAGTCGTCGTTGATCCCGCCCTGCTTGTAGTGGAGGTCGGTGTGGCAGACCCCGCACGCCTGGATCTTCACCACGGCCTCGCCGGGACCCGGGTCCGGGACCAGGATCGTCTCCACACGGACGGGTTGGTTCTTGCCGGGGGCCACGACCCCTTGGACCTGCTGCGTCATGCCGTCGACAGCCTTCCGTATCACCGAGCGGTTGGTGGCCTCAGTCTTCCAGGCCCTGACGCTCGGCGGCGACGGACGCGACGCGGCCGCGTACCAGGAACCATCCGCCGACGAGCGCGGCGGCGATCAGCGGCAGGCACTCCACGGTGGTGCGGCCCACTCCCCCGCCCCACCACATCAGGAACGCGACGGCGACCAGGAAGCAGAGGGTGACGATCTGGGTGTACGGCGCCCACGGCAGCCGGTAGGCGGGCCGGGTGACCCGGCCCTCCTTCGACCGCTGCCAGAAGAGCAGCGAGCAGAGCATGACCATGCCCCAGGTGCCGAGGATGCCGATGGAGGCGAAGTTGAGGACGATCTCGAACGCCTTGCCGGGGACCAGGTAGTTGAGCACGACACCCAGCACGCCGAAGCCCGCGGTGAGCAGGATGCCGCCGTAGGGCACCTGGCCCTTGTTCATCCGGCCGGTGAAGCGCGGCGCGGACCCGGCGAGCGCCATCGAGCGCAGGATACGGCCGGTCGAGTACAGGCCGGAGTTGAGGCTGGAGAGCGCCGCGGTCAGGACGACCAGGTTCATCACGCCGGCCGCGCCGGGGACGCCGATCTTCGCCAGCACCGTGACGAAGGGGCTCTCGCCGTCGGAGTACGCGGTGTACGGGAGGAGCAGGGCGAGCAGCACCACGGAGCCGACGTAGAAGATGCCGACCCGCCACATGATCGAGTTGATGGCCTTCGGGATGATCTTCCCGGGGTTCTCGGTCTCGCCCGCCGCGACACCGCACAGCTCGACCGAGGCGTACGCGAAGACGACGCCCTGGATGACCAGCAGCATGGGCATCACGCCCTTGGGGAAGAGGCCCCCGTCGGCACCGATGGTGCCGAAGCCGGGGGTGTGCCCGTCGACCGAGTGCTGGGTGACCACCAGATAGATGCCGATGCACATGAAGACGACGAGCGCGGCGACCTTGATGATCGAGAACCAGAACTCCGTCTCGCCGAAGTACTTGACCGAGATCAGGTTGGCGGTGAGGACGACGGCCAGGGCGACGAGCGCGCAGACCCACTGCGGGACCGAGCTGAACATCGACCAGAAGTGGGCGTAGGTGGCGGCGGCCGTGATGTCGGCGACCGCGGTGGTCGACCAGTTGAGGAAGTACAGCCAGCCGGCCGTGTAGGCGCCCCTCTCCCCCATGAACTCACGCGCGTAGCTGACGAAGGCGCCGGACGACGGGCGGTAGAGGACGAGTTCGCCCAGCGCCCGTACGACGAAGAAGGCGAAGGCGCCGCAGACCGCGTAGGCGATGGCGAGTGAGGGGCCCGCTCCCGCCATCCGGCCGCCGGCACCGAGGAAGAGGCCGGTGCCGATGGCCCCGCCGATCGCGATCATGTTGATGTGGCGGGACTTCAGATCTTTGCTGTAGCCCTCGTCACCGGCATCGACGTGCGGAGAGGGTTCGGGTTCTACCGCGGTGAGGGTGCGGTCACTCATGGGGTGCGTCGCCTTACGTGGGGAGGTGGCGGCTGATCAAGGCGTCAGCGTAAAGGGGGCGTGTCGGGCCGGAGAACCGAATGAAATCTTTGTCACAAAACGTTTGAAACGGCACCGGTCAGGGCGCCAGGACGTCCAGCTCCTTCAGTGCGCCGACCGCGATCTCTCTGGTCAGCTCCTCCGCCCGCTCGGCATTGCCTTCCCGGACGGCCTCGGCGACCTGCACATGCAAGGTCACCGCGGCGGGGTCGGGGTCGTCGAACATCACCTGGTGTTCGGTGCGTCCTGCGAGCACCTCGGCGACCACGTCGCCGAGCCTGGCGAACATCTCGTTGCCCGAGCCCCGCAGCACGAGGCGGTGGAAGGCGATGTCATGCACCAGATAGCCGGCGAGCTGGTGGCCGCGGGACGTGGCGACCATGCCGAGTGCCTGCTCGGTGAGGGCCGCGCACTGCTCGGCGGTGGCGTGGCGGGCCGCGAGCCCGGCCGCGACCGGCTCCACCGAGTACCGCAGGACGGTCAGCGAGCGGAGCTGGCGGGACCGGTCGGCGCCGGCCAGCCGCCACCGGATGACCTGGGGGTCGTAGACGTTCCACTCGTCGGCGGGCCGTACGGTCACGCCGACCCGGCGCCGCGACTCCACCAGCCGCATCGACTCCAGGACCCGGACGGCCTCACGGATCACGGTGCGCGACACGTCGAAGCGCTGGGCGAGTTCGTCGGTGCGCAGCACGCTGCCCGGCGGGTACTCCCCCGAGGTGATCGAGGGACCGAGGTTTTCCAGCACATGGGCGTGGAGCCCCGGGCCCTGAGTGGTCATGGCCTCACCCTACGGGGCATACGCCGGACCCATTAAGTATGACTTTTAAGTCACAGCCTCTTGAATAAGTCGTACCTAATGGGTTTCAGTAGCGCGACGGATCCATGTCGGCCTCCGTCGAAGTCATGTCGAAGAAGACAGCGAGGCACCACCGATGACCACCCCCCGAGTCGTAGTCCTGATGGGTGTGGCAGGGACCAGCAAGACCACGATCGGTCCGCTGCTCTCGGCCGCACTGGGCGTTCCGTACGCCGAGGGGGACGACTTCCACCCCGCCGCGAACATCGCCAAGATGTCGGCCGGCACGCCTCTGGAGGACGCCGACAGGTGGCCGTGGCTCGACGCGATCGGCCGCTGGGCGCACGAGCGCGCCGACCGGGGCGGAGTGGTCAGCTGCTCCGCGCTCAAGCGCTCCTACCGCGACCGGCTGCGGGCCGAGGCGCCCGGCGTGGTCTTCCTGCACCTGACCGGGGACCGCGAGCTGATCGAGCAACGGATGGCGGAGCGCAAGGGCCACTTCATGCCGACCGCGCTCCTCGACTCGCAGTTCGCCGCGCTCCAGCCGCTGGGCCGGGACGAGGCGGGCGCGGCCGTCGACATCTCCGGGACCCCCGAGGACATCACCGGGCGGGCCGTCGCCGCGCTGCGCGGCCTCGGCGGCTGACCGCGAGGTCGTAGGACCGCCACCACTCACTTCCTCACGAACCGAAGGAAACCACCGTGTCCAGTCTCAGCGTCGAGATGTTGGCAGCGGACCCAGCGCCGATATCGTCGGCCGGCCATGCCCAGCTGGGGATCGCCGTCCTCGCGGGCATCGCCGTCATCGTCCTGCTCATCACGAAGACCAAGCTCCACGCGTTCCTTTCGCTGACCATCGGATCGCTCGTCCTGGGAGCGGTCGCGGGCGCACCGCTCGACAAGGTCATCACCAGCTTCACATCGGGGCTCGGTGACACCACCGCGAGCGTGGGTGTCCTGATCGCGCTCGGTGCCATCCTCGGCAAGCTCCTCGCGGACTCCGGCGGCGCCGACCAGATCGTCGACACGATCCTCGCGAAGGCGAGCCGGCGCAGTATGCCGTGGGCGATGGTGCTGATCGCGGCGATCGTCGGGCTGCCGCTCTTCTTCGAGATCGGCATCGTGCTGCTGATCCCGGTGGTGCTGCTGGTCGCCAAGCGCGGCAACTTCTCGCTGATGCGGATCGGGATCCCCGCGCTGGCCGGCCTGTCCGTGATGCACGGTCTGATCCCGCCGCACCCCGGGCCGCTGGTGGCCATCGCCGCCGTGCACGCCAATCTCGGCGTGACGCTCGCGCTGGGTGTGCTGGTGGCCGTCCCGACCGTGGTCATCGCCGGTCCTGTCTTCTCCCGGTACGCGGCCCGCTGGGTCGACATCCAGGCGCCCGACCGCATGGTGCCCGAGCGGCCCTCGGAGGACCTGGAGAAGCGGCCCGGATTCGGTGCCACCGTGGCCACCGTGCTGCTGCCCGTCGTACTGATGCTGGCCAAGGCGCTCGTCGACATCGTGATCGACAACCCCGCGGACACCGTCCAGCGCACGTTCGACGTGATCGGCTCGCCGCTGATCGCTCTGCTGGCCGCGGTGCTCGTCGCCATGTTCACGCTGGGCCGGGCCGCCGGCTTCAGCAAGGGCCGGATGTCGGCGACCGTCGAGAAGTCCCTCGCCCCGATCGCGAGTGTGCTGCTGATCGTCGGCGCCGGCGGCGGCTTCAAGCAGACCCTGATCGACTCCGGTGTGGGTCAGATGGTGCTGGACATCTCCAAGGACTGGTCGATCCCGGCGCTCCTGCTGGCCTGGCTGATCGCCGTGGTGATGCGGCTGGCCACCGGCTCCGCCACCGTGGCGACCGTCTCCGCCGCCGGCCTCGTCGCACCGCTCGCCGCTGACATGTCGACGGCGCACGTGGCGCTGCTGGTGCTCGCGATCGGCGCGGGCTCGCTCTTCTTCAGCCATGTGAACGACGCGGGGTTCTGGCTGGTGAAGGAGTACTTCGGGATGGACGTCGGCCAGACGATCAAGACCTGGTCGGTGATGGAGACCATCATCTCGGTGGTCTCGCTGATCTTCATCCTGCTGCTCTCGCTCGTTCTCTAGCCACCGCCACGCTCCGGTCACGGAGAGGAACGGACCCCCCCATGGCACATCCACTGTTCGAGATCTCCGGTCGTACGGCGCTGGTCACCGGCGCCAGCAGGGGCATCGGCCACGCCCTCGCCCGCGGTCTGCTGGAGGCGGGCTGCACGGTCGTCGTCAACGGCCGGGACGAGGACCGGCTGAAGGCCGCGGCCGCCGCGCTGGAAGACACCGGGGGCACGGTGTTCACCGCCGCCTTCGACGTCACCGACGGGCCCTCGGTCGTTGCCGGGATCGCCGCGGCCGAGGAGCAGGCGGGCCCGCTGGACATCCTGGTCAACAACGCCGGGATGCAACTGCGCGCCCCGCTGCTCGACTTCACCGACGCCGACTGGCACCGCATCGTGGACACCAATCTCACCAGCGCCTTCCTGGTGGGCCGCGAGGCCGCCCGGCGGATGTCCCCCCGCGGCCACGGGAAGATCATCAACATCTGTTCGCTGCAGAGCGAGGTGGTGCGCCCCGGCATCGCCCCGTACGCGGCCACCAAGGGCGCCCTGAAGATGCTCACCAAGGGCATGTGCGCCGACTGGGGCCAGTACGGTATCCAGGTCAACGGCCTGGGCCCCGGCTATATCGAGACCGAGCTGACCCGGCCGCTGGTGGAGGACGAGGAGTTCAGCTCCTGGGTGCGCGGCCGTACGCCGGCCGGACGCTGGGGGCGCACCGATGACCTGGTGGGCGGGGTGCTCTATCTCGCTTCGCCGGCCGCGGACTTCGTGAGCGGCCAGATCCTGTACGTCGACGGCGGAATGACGAGTGTGCTGTGATGCGCGGATGTGTGATCCACGGGGTGGACGACCTGCGGGTCGATGAGCTGCCCGAGCCGGTTGCCGGTCCCGGTCTTGCCGTCGTCGCGGTGCGGTACGGCGGCGTGTGCGGCTCGGATCTGCACTACTGGCGGCACGGCGGGGTCGGTGACTTCCTGCTCCAGGAGCCGATGCTGCTGGGCCACGAGGTCGTCGGGACCGTCGTCGCGTACGGCGAAGGGGCGGAGGGCCCCGCGCCCGGCACCCCGGTGGCCGTGCACCCGGCGACGCCGTGCGGCGCCTGCCCCGAGTGCCTGGACGGGCGGGCCAACGTCTGCCGGGACACCCGCTATCTGGGCAGCGCGGCCCGTACGCCGCATGTGCAGGGCGGGTTCGCGGCCCGGATCGCGGTGCCGGCCGGCCAGCTGAGGGCGCTCCCCGCGGGTCTCGGGCTGCGCAGGGCGGCACTGGCCGAACCGCTGGCGGTGGCGCTGCACG
>NZ_JAAGLN010000128.1 GCF_010548145.1 Streptomyces sp. SID10853 | reverse complement strand
CCGCCCGCCGTCAATGGCCGGCCGCCCGCCCTGACGGCGGCCGGGGCCGCCACTCTGATCGCGGCCGCGGGGACCGCGGCGTCGACCCTGTCGGCCCTGAATGCGGCCTGCGCGCTGTTCCTCGTACTGGAAGCGGCGACACCGCTGTAGCCGCGGACACCACCGCCGCCACACCACCGCCCGGCCAGCACCGCCGGTACCGCACTGCCCGGCACAGCCCTGCCCGGACACCGCTGCCCGGCCAGCACCGCCGGCTCCACGCCAGTGACTACGACTGACCCGCCCGGGGTGCCTGAGGCGCCGGGACTCCCGGGGAAACCGGAGACGCCGTGGACGCGGAGGACGCGGAGGGCGCCGGAGAAGCCGAGGACGCCGGCGGGACAGCCCCGTCGTCCTTCATCGCCTTCGCCTCGCTCTTGAGAATGCGCATCGATTTGCCCAGCGCACGGGCGGTGTCGGGCAGCTTCTTCGATCCGAACATCACCATGACCACGATCACCACGATGAGCAGGTGCCAGGGCTCAAGAACGTTGCGGAGCATCTCCACCCCACCCTTCTTCTCGTCGGTCCGGCGGTCAGTACCGCCGGAAACCTCTCCAGAAAAGCTTGCTACATTGCGCAACTGTACAACCATGGGGTGGGGCCGTTCGTCCCCTCTTGTACGGACGGACGGATGAGAGCGCGCAGATGAAAACGAGCGATCGGACGACACGCGGCAACGAGCGGATCCCCCGGCCCGCGACCCGGGGGAGGAAGAACAGCGACAGGAGCAACACCCGGGGCCACCCAGGCCACGGAACGGAACACGGCACACCACCCCACCGCCGCCGGCAGGGCACCCACGCCACGGACCGCGGGCCCGCACGCCGCAAGCGCCAGAAACGCGGCCGCGCCCGCCTCCTGCTCGCCATAGCCATGGCGCTGCTGGTGCTGGCCACCGCGGGCGCCGGATGGGTCTACCTCCGGCTGAACGGAAACATCAACTCCTTCAGCTCGGACGGAATCTCGGCGGACCGCCCCGCGGCCGCCACCAAGGGCCAGAACGTGCTCGTGATCGGCTCGGACGCGCGTACCGGCGGCAACAGTGCGCTGGGCGGCGGCGACAAGAACGACGTGGGCCGCTCCGACACGGCGTTCGTCCTGCACATCTACGCCGACCACAAACACGCGATCGCCGTCTCCATCCCCCGCGACACCCTCGTCACCATCCCGTCCTGCAAGCTGCCCGACGGCAGCTGGACCAAGCCGCAGCCCCACACGATGTTCAACGCGGCCTACTCCGTCGGACAGACCGCCAAGGGCAACCCCGCCTGCACCCAGAACACGGTGGAGAAGCTCACCGGTATGCGCATCGACCACACCGTCGTCGTCGACTTCGAGGGCTTCTCCAAACTGACCGGCGTCGTCGGCGGCGTCCAGGTGTGTCTGCCGCAGAACATCTACCAGCGCGACCTCGACCCCAACCGCACCACCCGCGGCAAGCTCCTCTTCGCCAAGGGCGAGCAGAGCGTGTCCGGGCAGAAGGCACTCGACTACGTACGCATCAGGCACGGGATCGGTGACGGCTCCGACATCGGACGGATCAAACGCCAGCAGGCGTTCGTCTCCTCCTTGATCAAGAAGGTGAAGGACGACGGGTTCACCCCCACCAGACTGCTGCCGCTCGCCGACGCCGCCACCCACTCGCTCACCGTCGATCCGGGGCTGTCGTCCGCCGACAAGCTGCTCTCCTTCGTGATGTCACTGAAGAACATCGATCTGCACAACACCAAGTTCGTCACCATCCCCTGGCGTTACCAGGGTGCGCGCGTCGCCATAGTCGAACCGGCCGCGAGCGCCCTCTGGTCCGATCTGCGCGCCGACCGGACGATCGACGGCAAGGACGCCAGCGGCAAGGACCACAAGAACAGCAGGACCCCGTCCCCCGGCGCCTCGTCCAGCCCCTCGTCCTCCTCGTCGGAGCCGGCCACCACAGGACCCGTGTCCGGTGCCGGGATCGCCGTCGGCGTCCAGAACGGCACCACGGTCACGGGCCTCGCGGCCCAAGCGGCCCGGACCCTCGGGGACCACGGTTTCACCGTGACCGGGACGGCGACGGCCCCCGCCCAGAACCACACCTCCACCGTCATCACCTACGGACCCGGCCGGCGTACCGGCGCCGAGACCGTGGCGCGGCTCTTCGCGGGGGCGACCCTCCAGGAGGCCGCAGCCCCCGGCATCACCGTGACGCTGGGCCAGGTCTACGCCGACAACCCATCGGCGGCAGCGGACAGCACCCCGTCGCCGGGGTCGTCATCCGACGCGTCGCCCTCCTCGCTCCCCTCATCGGTGGCGTCGGGCGCCCGCTCCGGTGACGAAGGTCCGTGCAGCAACGTGTCCTACGGCTGAGCCGTGCTGAGCCGTACTGAGCCGTACCGCTACGTCCTACGGCTGAGGCCGCCCCGGGCTGTACGGAGTGACCGCCGCCGGAAGCGGTCAGCTCTCCTGCGCCCGGAGGCTGTCGCACCGCTGCCCGTCACACCGCTGCCCGTCGCGCGGGCGCCCGTGGCACCGGCGCCTGTCGTACCGCCGCCTGGCCGCCGCGAGCCCCACCGCGTACAGACCGAGCACCACCAGGAGCAGCGGATAGTAGAGGCCGGGCAGCGGCGCCATGCCCAGCGGCGGCCCCAGCGGCGAGAGCGGGAGCAGCAGTCCGACGGCGGCGAGAGCGGCCGCCGCCCAGCGGACCGGGCTCGTCCCGTCCCCCCGGCGCAGCAGAAGCATCACCAGCGCCTGCGTCAGCAGGTTCTCCACGAACCAGCCGGAGTGGAACACCGTCTCGCTGTCGGGGCCCCCCGGGCCGTGCACGGCGAGCGCCAGCACCCCGAACGTCGCGAGGTCGGCGACCGCGTTGAGCGCACCGAAACCGGTGATGAACCGGAGGAAGTCGCGCGACCGCAGGGTTGCGGGCCGGCTCAGCACACCGGGGGCCGGCCGGTCGTAGGCGAACGCGAGCTGCGCCCCGTCGAAGCAGAGGTTCTGCACCAGCACCTGGGCCGGAAGCATCGGCAGGAAGGGCAGCAGCAGCCCGGCGGCGAGCATCGCGATGACATTGCCGAGGTTGGACGAGAGCGTGATGCGCAGATACGTCGCGATGTTGCCGCTGCTGTGGCGTCCGGCCCGCAGCGCGTGTTCGACGGCCGAGAGGTCCTTCGCGTGCTCGGCGAGCACCACGTCCGCGCCCTCCCGCGCCACGTCGACCGCGTCGCGCGGGCAGATCCCGACGTCCGCCGCGTACAGGGCGGGCAGGTCGTTGACCCCGTCGCCGAGGAATCCGCAGACCCGGCCGTCGGCCCGGAGCGCGCGGACGATCCGGGCCTTGTGCTCGGGGGTGCAGCGGGCGAAGACGGCCGTTTCGCGTGCCGCCGAGGCCAGTTGGCCGTCCGTGAGGGCGTCCACGTCGCCGGCGGTGAGCACGGTGCCGGGGTCGAGCCCCAGCTCCTGGCAGGCACGGGCGGCGGTACCGGGGTGGTCGCCCGTGACGACCTTCACGGTCACCCCCATCGCGGCGAGCGCGGGCAGCGCGTCCGCGGCGCTCGGCACCAGCGCGTCGCGCAGGGTCACGAAGCCGCGGAAGCTGAGGCCGCGCTCGTCGGCGGTGGTGTACGCCCGCTTGCGCGCCGGGCGCTCGGCGGTCGCGACGGCCAGCAGCCTGGTCCCGCCGCGTACGTGCTCCCCGGCCGCCGCGAGCAGCCGCTCCCGCTCCGCGCCGTCGAGGGCGCAGCGCTCCAGCACGTTCTCGACGGCCCCCTTCACCACGAGGGTGTCGACGCCCAGCCGCCCGGGGCCCCGTACGACGGCGGTCGCCATGCGCCGCACCGGGTCGAAGGGCAGCGCGGCGATCCCCTCGTACGGCAGGAACTCCTCGCCGTCCGACGCGCCGAGCAGCGCCTCGTCGAGCGGGTCGGGGGCGGGCAGATCGGCCAGCTGGAGGGTCCACCAGGCGTTGACCGCGGCCCAGTGCAGCACATCGCGGTCGTCCGCGCCGTCCGCGCCCAGCGCCCGGTCGACCACGGGCAGGTCCTGGGTGAGTGTCCCCGTCTTGTCCAGGCAGAGCACATCCACCGCGCCCAGATCGTGCAGCGCCGGCAGCCGTTTGACGATCACCCCGTGGTGACGGGCGAGCAGAGAGGCGCCGCGCGCCAGACAGCTGGTGACGATCACCGGGAGCATCTCGGGCGTCAGGCCGACCGCCACCGCGACGGCGAACGGCAGCGTCTCAAGACCCCGCCCTCGCAGCGCGGCGTTCGCCATCAGCACCAGCGGCGGGGTGAGCAGCATGAACCGGATGAGGATCCACGAAATACCGTGCACCGACCGGTCGAAGGCGCTCGGCCCACGTGGTCCTGCCGCCCCGTGCCCGGCGGCGAACCGCGTCAGCGCCCCGGTCGCCACCACGACGGCGCTGCCGCTGCCGGAGGCCACACTGCTGCCCTGGAAACAGAGATGCGCGCGGTCGAATCCGGTGTCGCCTGACGCCGGTACGGGAACGTCTGCTGCCGACTTGGCGACCGCGGCCGACTCCCCGGTGAGCACCGCCTGGTTGACGCTCAGCCCGACGGCCCGCAGCAGCCGTACGTCGGCCGGCACCAGATCGCCCGGCCCGAGCCGGACCACATCGCCGGGCACCAGCTGGTCGACCGGGACCTCCCGGGTCACCGGAACCGCGTCGTCCGCCGGCCGTCGCAGCACCGTCGCCGTACTGGCCACCAGCTCGCGCAGCGCGCCCATCGAGCGGTCGGCGCGGTGCTCGCCCACGGAGCGCAGCACACAGCTCACCACCACGAGCGCGATGATCACCGAGGCGGTGCCCCACGCCGCGACGAGCGACGAGACCACCCCGAGGCAGAGCAGCACGGCGGTGAAGGGGTCCCGGACGCTGCGCAGGAACCGTACGAGCCAGGGGACGGGCCGCCGTGCGGGCAACGTGTTCTCGCCGAACTGCCGCAGCCGTGCGTCGGCCACCGCGTCCGTCAGCCCGCGCGGACCGCTGTCCAGGGCGCGCAGCACCTGGAGCGAGGTCAGCTCACCCAGGTCCGGTGCGGCACCGCCTGCCGGATGAGCGTCGTCCGCCGCCCGTACGGCCCGTACGGAGACCCTGGGACCGGGCTCCGGGGCCGCGGCGGCCTCAGGTGCCTGTCCCACGGAGGTGGCCCGCGGAAGACCCGCCGCCGGCACGGTCGGCCAGCTGGCCGACCACCAGCCGTACGACGGTCACGACATCGGGATCGTCGACGAAATACACCTGCCGCCGCCCCTCCCGCCGGGAACGCACCAGGCCGGCCAGTTTGAGTTTCGTCAGATGCTGGCTCACCGCGGGGAGCGCGCCGCCCACCCGCTCGGCCAGGCCGCTCACATCGCTCTCGCCCTGCGCCAGCGCCCATACGATGTGCAGCCGGGCCGACGAGGCGAGCAGACCGAACGCGGCGGCCGCTTCGGCGAGCACCTCCGCGGAGGGATCCGGGAATCTCTCGACGCCTGCCGCCACTTCGCCTTCCCCCCACCGCTGGACCATCCGCCGGGCCATCTGCCGGACCGCACCATTCTAGGGTCCTTCGTTCGGGTCGGGCCGGGCTCGTGGCAGCGTGGCCCATTTGCGTTCGGATGTCGGGCCGCCTAGCTTATCGGTACGAAACTGTTTCGTTTTACTGGAGTGTCATGCCTCAGCCCGAGTCCCGAAGAACCCGGCTGTCGCCCGAGCGGGAGGCGGAGATCTTCACCGCCACCCTGGACCTGATCCGCGAGGTCGGTTACGAAGCCGCCCGCCTCGACACCGTGGCGCAGCGCTCCCATTGCAGCAAGGCCACGCTGTACCGGCGCTGGCAGGGCAAGCCCCGGCTGGCGTCCGAGGCGCTGCGGCACGGTAAGCCGTTCACCCTGTCCGGCATCGACACCGGCTCCCTGCGGGGAGACCTGTACGAGATGACCTCCCGCATCGGGAGAGCCAGGAAGGACCATGCCCTGATGCGCGGCATCGCCCTGGCCGTCCGGCAGGACTCCGCACTCGCGGAAGCGATGCACGAGACGCTGGTGCGGCCCGACCTGGAGGCCGCCCGCGGCATCGTGGACCGCGCCATCGCCCGCGGAGAGGTCGATCCGGCCAATCCGGCCCTCGACTTCTTCCCCCACCTCATCCAGGGCGCGGGCTTCGCCCGGCTGGTCTTCGAACAGCGCGAGCCCGACGCCGACTACCTGCGCCGCTACGTCGACGCCGTCGCCCTCCCCGTGTTGCTCCGGGGGACCGACGGCAGCGCCACAGATACCACCTGAGGAGTACATGATGAGTTCCGCACCCGCCGACGCGGCTGTCGGCACCATATCGCCGCCCGCCGCGCCACCGGCCCCCTCGGCATCGCCGCCCCCGGCGCACCGCTGGTGGGCCCTCGTGGTCATCGGCCTCGCCCAGCTGATGGTCGTGCTGGACGCCACCATCGTGAACATCGCACTGCCATCGGCCCAGCAGGACCTGGGCTTCTCCAACGACGACCGGCAGTGGGTCGTCACCGCCTACTCGCTGGCCTTCGGCAGTCTGCTGCTGCTCGGCGGCAGGCTGGCCGACCTCTTCGGCCGCAAGACCACCCTGCTCATCGGGCTGATCGGTTTCGCCGCCTCCTCCGCACTGGCCGGAGCCGCGGGCGGATTCACGCTGCTGGTCGTGGGGCGTGCACTCCAGGGCGCGTTCGGCGCGATGCTCGCGCCGTCGGCGCTCTCCCTGCTGACGACGACCTTCACCGATCCGAAGGAACGCGGCCGTGCCTTCGGGGTGTTCGGGGCGATCGCCGGTTCCGGCGGCGCGGTGGGACTGCTGCTCGGCGGGGTGCTCACCGAGCACCTGAACTGGCGCTGGACGCTGTACGTCAACCTCGTCATCGCCGTACTCGCGGTGGCCGGGGCGCTGCTGTTCATCCGCAGGCCCGCGCCCGCCCAGCGCCCCAAGCTCGACCTGCTGGGCACCCTGCTGGTCTCCAGCGGGCTCTTCTGCATCGTCTTCGGGTTCTCCAACGCGGAGACGTACACCTGGAGCGACCCGATGTGCTGGGGCTTCCTCGCGGGCGGTGTCGTGCTGCTGCTGGCCTTCATCGGCTGGCAGACCAGGGCCGCGCACCCCTTGCTGCCGCTGCGGGTCTTCGCCGACCGCAACCGCAGCGCCTCGTACCTGATGGTGTTCGCCACCGGCGCCGGAATGTTCGGGATCTTCCTCTTCCTGACCTACTACCTCCAGCAGATCCTCGGCTACACACCGGTGAAGACCGGGCTCGCCTTCCTGCCGATGATCCTCATGCTGATGCTGCTGGCACAGCTCTCCATCAACCTGCTCATGCCGAAAATCGGCCCCAAGGTCATGGTGCCCATCGGCACCCTGTTCGCCGCGGGCGGCCTGGCCTGGCTGACCAGGATCGACCTGTCCAGCAGCTACAGCGCGGACATCCTGCCGCCGCTGCTGCTGATCGGCGCCGGCATCGGCATGGTGATGCCCCCGGCCATGTCGCTGGCGACCCTCGGCGTCGCACCCGCCGACCAGGGCGTCGCGTCCGCGACGGTCAACACCATGCAGCAGGTGGGCGGTTCCATCGGCACCGCGCTGTTCTCCACCATGGCGACCACCGCGGCCGGCGACTACGTGAAGGACCACGGCACCTCCAAGCCGGCTCTCGCCCAGGCCGCCGTGCACAGCTACGCCATCGTCTACTGGTGGGCGGCCGGGCTGTTCGCGATCGGCTTCCTGATCGCGGTCTTCCTTTACCGCAAGGGCCGTCCACTGGCAGCGGCGCCGGCGCCGGAACCGGCCGCCGCGCACACCCCCGGGGCGCCCGACGACCTCACCACGGCGGCCCCGCAGGAGCAGCCGGCCGCGGAACTCCCGGCCGCAGGACCGGCCGCCGCACCGCTGCAGACCGGCGTACGCGGACGGGTGCTGGGTGATTTCGACGCCCCGGTGGCATCGGCGGTGACCCTCATCGACCAGGCCGGCCGCCAGGTCGCCCGCGCGGTGCCCGGCCCGGACGGCTCGTACGCGCTGTCCGCCCCGTACGGCAGGTACGTCCTGGTCGCTTCGGCACCCGACCGCAAGCCCGAGATCAGCGAACTCGTCCTGGGCACCGAGCCCGTCGAGCACAACGTCCGGCTCGCCGGCACCGGCGGACTCTTCGGCACCGTCAGCGGAACGGCCGGGCCCATCGAAGGCGCGCTGCTCGTCGTGACCGACGCGGAAGGCAGCGTGGTCGACTCGGCCATGTCGGCCGCGGACGGCGGCTACCGGCTGCCCGCGCTGCCGCCGGCCGCGTACACCTTCACCGCAGGAGCCGAGGGCCACCAGCCCTACGCCGCCCTGGTCACGGTGACGGGCTCCGCACCCACCCGCCACGACGCCGCCCTCACGGCGGCGGCGACGGTCCGGGGCACGGTCAAGGGGCCGCAGGGCGAGCCGGTGGACGACGCCCTGGTCACCCTGCTCGACACGGCGGGCAACGTCGTCGCCCGGCACACCACGGGCCCGGACGGCGTCTACACCTTCACGGGTCTCACCGGCCTCGACTACACGCTGATCGCCGCGGGCTACCCTCCCGCTGCGTCACAGATCACAGTCCCGTCGGACGCCGGGAACGGCTTCGACGTGCTGCTGGGGCACTCGGACTGAACCGGCATGGGCGGCCGCACCAACACCGTGCGGCCGCTCAGGACCGGGACATGAGAGCCCCGGGACATGAGTCACCCGGGGCACCCAGAAACGGAAGAAGGGCCCGCATCATCGAAATGATGCGGGCCCTTCTCCGTGATACTGAACACCTTCACCGGTGTCCGATGATGGTGCGCGAGGGGGGATTTGAACCCCCACGTCCCTAAGGACACTGGCACCTGAAGCCAGCGCGTCTGCCGTTCCGCCACTCGCGCAAGTGGTGTTTCCGAGGCTCTCTCACTGGTTTGTGCGAGCGCCTGGCGACATCCGAAGATTAGCACGCTGGACAGGGTGGATTCACATCCGTTCTCCGGCGGGCGACCGGCGGGAACGACCGGCGCCCGTCCGGAACCGGGACCTCGTCCCCCCACTCCTCCTCAGTGCGCGCCGAGTGCGGGACACTGTTCAGGAGCCACCTCTACGATCCGTGTGAGAGGTGACACTTATCCACAGGGGGAACAAGGGGAACCAGCCGATTTCCCCGTGCGTGGATACGATCAGTAAGCAGTACCAGGACGCCAACGTCGGAGGAGGTGCCTCATGGGAGTCATGAAGAAGTTCGAGCAGCGTCTCGAAGGTCTGGTCAACGGCACCTTCGCGAAGGTGTTCAAGTCCGAGGTCCAGCCCGTCGAGATCGCCGGCGCGCTCCAGCGCGAGTGCGACAACAACGCGACGATCTGGAACCGCGAGCGGACGGTCGTCCCCAACGACTTCATCGTCGAACTGAGCACACCGGACTACGAGCGCCTCAGCCCGTACTCGGGACAGCTCGGCGACGAACTCTCCGGACTGGTGCGGGACTACGCGAAGCAGCAGCGGTACGCCTTCATGGGCCCGATCAAGGTCCATCTGGAGAAGGCGGAGGATCTGGACACCGGGCTCTACCGCGTCCGCAGCCGCACCCTCGCGTCGAGCACCAGCCAGCAGGGCGCCGACCGCGGCCCCGCCGCGCCTCCGGCCCCCCAGCGGAACGCCGGCTACGGCTACCCGCCGGCCGCGGCTCCGCCCATGCCCAGCGCACCTCCGCCCGGAGGCAGCCGCCCGGCAGCCGGCCGGGCGCCCGCCCCGGGACCCATGCCGAGCACCCAGACGCGGCGCTGGATCGAGGTCAACGGCACCCGCCACCAGATCTCGCGCGCCACCCTGGTGCTCGGCCGCAGCACCGAAGCCGACGTGCGTATCGACGACCCCGGCGTATCCCGCCGGCACTGTGAGATCCGCGCCGGTTCCCCCTCGACGATCCAGGATCTCGGTTCCACCAACGGCATCGTGGTAGACGGACAGCACACCACCCGCGCTACGCTCCGCGACGGCTCGCGGATCGTCGTGGGCAATTCCACCATCGTTTACCGGCAAGCCGAAGGGTGAAGCGGGGGCAATGTCAGAGCTGACCCTGACGGTCATGCGGCTAGGTTTCCTAGCTGTTCTGTGGCTGTTCGTGATCGTGGCCGTCCAGGTCATCCGCAGCGATCTGTTCGGAACGCGCGTCACGCAGCGCGGCTCACGCCGCAACGCGGACTCCCGTCCTCCGCAGACCGCGCGGCAGGCCGCCGCGCCGCCGCAACAGCGTCAGCAGCCGGCGGCCGGCCGCCAGCGCCGGGGCGCACCGAGCAAACTCGTCGTGTCCGAGGGGAGCCTCACGGGCACCACGGTCGCCCTCCAGGGCCAGACCGTCACCCTCGGCCGGGCACATGACTCAACAATCGTGCTGGACGACGACTACGCGTCGAGCAGGCATGCCAGGATCTACCCCGACCGGGACGGCCAGTGGATCGTCGAGGATCTCGGGTCCACCAACGGCACGTATCTCGACCGGACCCGGCTGACCACCCCGACACCGATCCCGCTGGGCGCACCGATCCGCATCGGCAAGACCGTCATCGAGCTGCGGAAGTAGTCACGACAATGAGCGAGCGGAGCGAGCGAGCCGCAGCGGTTCCGGCAACGGGCCGGGGCGCGCTCCCGACCGGAGGGTGGGCAGTGTGGCTCGAGACCGGTTGTACCCGGAGCCGACAGGCGAGGTGCGCATGAGTCTGTCCCTGCGCTTCGCCGCCGGATCGCACAAGGGCATGATCCGCGAGGGGAACGAGGACTCCGGTTACGCCGGACCCCGGCTCCTCGCCATCGCCGACGGAATGGGCGGCCAGGCCGCCGGCGAGGTCGCCAGCTCCGAGGTCATCTCCACGCTCGTCACTCTCGACGACGACGTCCCCGGTTCCGACATCCTGACCTCGCTCGGCACGGCCGTACAGCGGGCCAACGACCAGCTCCGCATGATGGTCGAGGAGGACCCCCAGCTCGAAGGCATGGGCACCACGCTCACCGCCCTCCTCTGGACCGGTCAGCGCCTCGGCCTCGTGCATGTCGGCGACTCCCGCGCCTATCTGCTGCGGGACGGTGTCCTGACGCAGATCACCCAGGACCACACCTGGGTGCAGCGCCTCGTCGACGAGGGCCGTATCACCGAGGAAGAGGCCACCACCCACCCGCAGCGCTCCTTGCTGATGCGCGCGCTGGGCAGTGGCGAGCACGTCGAGCCCGACCTCTCCATCCGGGAGGTGCGGGCCGGCGACCGCTACATGATCTGTTCCGACGGGCTCTCCGGCGTCGTCTCGCACCAGACGATGGAAGAGACACTCGCCAGCTACCAGGGCCCGCAGGAGACGATCCAGGAGCTGATCCAGCTCGCCCTGCGCGGCGGTGGCCCTGACAACATCACCTGCATCGTGGCCGACGTCCTCGACGTCGACTCCAACGACACCCTGGCCGCACAGCTCAACGACACCCCGGTGGTCGTGGGCGCGGTCGCCGAGAACCAGGCGGCGCAGCACGACGGCGGGGCCATGCAGACCCCGGCGGGCCGGGCCTCCGGCCGGGGCCGCCAGGTGCCGCCGCCCGCGCCCGGCGGCTTCGGCCCGCCCGGAAGCGGCGACGGATACGGCGCGGCACCCGACGGAGCGTTCGACGCGTACAGCGACGAGGACTTCATCAAGCCGTCCGGCGGCCGCAGGTGGATCAAGCGGTCGCTCTTCGTCGTGCTCGCCCTCGCCGTCATCGCCGGCGGGCTCTACGGCGGGTACCGCTGGACCCAGACCCAGTACTACGTCGGGTCCAACAACCAGAACGTCGCGCTGTACCAGGGCATCAGCCAGGACCTCGCCTGGGTCTCGCTCTCGAAGGTCGAGACCGACCACCCCGAGATCGAACTCAAGTACCTCCCGCCGTACCAGCGCAAGCAGGTCGACGCGACGATCACCGAAGGCAGCCTCACCGAGGCCAAGCGCAAGATCAGTGAACTGGCCGAGCAGGCCGGTGTCTGCAAGAAGGACGCCGAGCGCCGCAAGGTCGAGGACGAGAACAAGCAGAAGCCGGACACGGGCAAGACCACCGGCAGTGCGAGCACGCTCTCCTCCTCCAGCAGTGGGACCACCACCAGGACCGGGACCACCACCAAGCCCAAGTCCAGCGCCACACCCACGCCCGGCCCCAGCCTCTCGGAGGATGAGCAGAAGCTGGTCCCGCTGTGCGGTAAGCAGTAGAGCCGTAGGGGGCCTTTCACCACCATGAGCGTTGTCACCAACACGACCACCATCGGCGCGATCGAAGCACCGAGCCGTCGCAACACCGAGCTCCTGATGCTCGTATTCGCCGTCGCCATCTCGGTGTTCGCGTACGCCAATGTGGGCCTCGCGATCAACAGTTCGCTGCCGTCGGGCATCCTCGGCTACGGAACGGGCCTCACGCTGCTCGCGGCGGTCGGCCACATCGTGGTGCGCAAGTTCGCGCCGTACGCCGATCCGCTGCTGCTGCCGCTGGCCACCTTGCTGAACGGCATCGGGCTGGCTCTCATCTGGCGGCTGGACCAGTCACCCCGGCTGATCCAGCGGGCCAAGCTGGCGTTCGGCGGCTTCAGCCCCGACGCACCCAAGCAGCTGCTGTACTCGGCGCTGGGTGTCGCCCTGTTCGTCGCGGTCCTCGTCTTCCTCAAGGACCACCGCATTCTGCAGCGCTACACCTACATCTCCATGGTGGTGGCGCTGGTCCTGCTGATCCTGCCGATGTTCTTCCCCGCGGTGAACGGCGCCAAGATCTGGATCAGCCTCGGCTCCTTCACCATCCAGCCCGGTGAGTTCGCCAAGATCGTCATCGCGATCTTCTTCTCCGGCTACCTCATGGTGAAACGCGACGCCCTGGCCCTGGCCAGCCGCCGGTTCATGGGCCTGTATCTGCCGCGCGGCCGTGACCTCGGGCCGATCCTGGTCATCTGGGCCATGTCGATCCTCATCCTGGTCTTCGAGACGGACCTCGGGACCTCGCTGCTGTTCTTCGGCCTCTTCGTCGTCATGCTGTACGTCGCGACGGAGCGCACCAGCTGGATCGTGTTCGGCCTGATCATGTCCGCCGTCGGCGCGGTCGGCGTGGCCACGTTCGAACCGCATGTCCAGGAGCGCGTGGATGCGTGGCTCGCGCCGTTCTCCAAGGCGACGCTGGCACAGAGCGATCAGGTGGCACAGTCCCTGATGGCCTTCGGATCGGGCGGGACCCTCGGCACCGGGCTCGGTCAGGGCCACTCGGACCTGATCGGCTTCGCGGCGAACTCCGACTTCATCTTCGCCACCGTCGGCGAAGAGCTCGGTCTGGCCGGAATGATGGCCGTCCTGCTGCTCTACGGTCTGATCGTCGAGCGCGGCGTCCGGACCGCGCTGGCCGCCCGCGACCCGTTCGGCAAGCTCCTCGCCGTCGGCCTCTCCAGCGCCTTCGCCATCCAGGTCTTCGTCGTGGCCGGCGGTGTCATGGGTCTCATTCCGCTGACCGGTATGACCATGCCGTTCATCGCCTACGGCGGTTCATCCGTTCTCGCCAACTGGGCCCTGATCGGGATCCTGATCCGGATCAGCGACACCGCGCGCCGCCCGGCTCCGTCCCCCGCCCCGTCCCCCGACGCCGAGATGACCCAGGTGGTCCGACCGTGAACAAGCCACTGCGACGGATCGCGATCTTCTGTGGTCTCCTCATCGTCGCCCTGCTGCTGCGCGACAACTGGATCCAGTACGTGAAGGCCGACAGCCTCAACGCCCGTACCGAGAACCGCCGCATCGAGATCGAGCGCTACGCCCACCAGCGCGGCGACATCATCGTCGACGGCAAGGCCGTCACCGGCTCGACGGAGACCCAGGGCAGCGACTTCAAGTACAAGCGCACCTGGAAGGACGGCCCCATGTGGGCGCCCGTCACCGGGTACGCCTCGCAGGCGTTCGGCGCGACGCAGCTGGAGAACCTCAACGACTCCATCCTGACCGGCAACGACGACCGGCTCTTCTTCGACCGGACGCTCTCCATGTTCACGGGTGAGAAGAAGCAGGGCGGCAACGTCGTCACCACGCTGAACGCCGACGCCCAGAAGGCCGCCTACGAAGGGCTCGGCAAGAAGAAGGGCGCGGTGGCCGCCCTCGACCCGAAGACCGGCGCGATCCTCGCCATGGCCTCGACACCCTCGTACGACCCGTCGACGTTCGCGGGCAACTCCACGACCACGGACTCGAAGAACTACACCAAGCTCAAGGACGACAAGAACGAGCCGCTGCTCAACCGGGCGCTGCGCCAGACGTATCCGCCCGGTTCCGCCTTCAAGGTGGTCACCGCGTCGGCAGCCCTGGAGAACGGCCTGTACGACAGCGTCGACACCCCGACCAGGTCCCCGCTGCCCTGGCGGCTGCCGCTCTCCACCCACGACCTGCCCAACGAGGGCAATCTGCCCTGCAAGAACGCCACACTGGTGAAGGCCCTCGAAGTCTCCTGCAACACGGTGTTCGGCAAGATCGGCGCCGACCTCGGTGACGACAAGATGCGGGCCGAGGCGGAGAAGTTCGGCTTCAACAGCGAGCAGTTCACGCCCACCCGCTCCAACGCCAGTGTCTTCTCCAAGGACATGGACAAGGCACAGACCGCGCTCTCCTCGATCGGCCAGTTCAACACCTCGGCCACCCCGCTGCAGATGGCGATGGTCGCCTCCGCCGTGGCCAACGACGGCACGCTGATGAAGCCGTACATGGTCGACCGTCTCACCGCTCCGAACCTGGACACCGTCGCCAAGACCGATCCGGAGAAGCAGAGCGAGCCCCTGTCCAAGGAGCACGCGCAGATGGTGCAGAAGATGATGGAGGGAGTGGTCGAGAACGGCACCGGCGGGAACGCGAAGATCCCCGGCGTCACCGTCGGCGGCAAGACCGGTACCGCGCAGAACGGTATCAACAACAGCGGTAACCCCTACGCCTGGTTCATCTCGTACGCGAAGACCGCTCAGGGTTCGCCGGTCGCCGTGGCCGTCGTCGTCGAGGACTCGGACGCGTCCCGTCAGGACATCTCCGGTGGCGGTCTCGCCGCTCCGATCGCCAAGGACGTCATGAACGCCGTCATCAACAGCAAGAAGTGACGATCGTGACGGAAGGCACACGGCACCTGCGCGATACCGGTCCGATATCAGCTGACGGTCGTGGGCTGATCATCCATCCGTGGCCGGTAGCGTATCCGCGAACAGCACACCGCCGGACCACCCCAGGGTGCGGTCGGGACATACGGAGAGGGCTGGATTAGCTATGGAAGAGCCGCGTCGCCTCGGCGGCCGGTACGAGCTGGGCTCGGTGCTCGGCCGTGGTGGCATGGCCGAGGTCTACCTCGCGCATGACACCCGGCTCGGCCGCACCGTCGCCGTGAAGACGCTGCGGGCGGACCTCGCCCGCGATCCGTCCTTCCAGGCCCGGTTCCGCCGTGAGGCCCAGTCGGCCGCCTCGCTCAACCACCCCGCGATCGTCGCTGTCTACGACACCGGCGAGGACTATGTGGACAACATCTCCATCCCGTACATCGTGATGGAGTACGTCGACGGGTCCACGCTCAGGGAGCTCCTGCACTCCGGCCGCAAGCTGCTGCCCGAGCGCACCCTGGAGATGACCATCGGGATCCTCCAGGCCCTGGAGTACTCGCACCGCAACGGCATCGTGCACCGTGACATCAAACCGGCCAACGTCATGCTGACGCGCACCGGCCAGGTCAAGGTCATGGACTTCGGCATCGCCCGCGCCATGGGCGACTCCGGGATGACGATGACGCAGACGTCCGCGGTGATCGGCACGGCCCAGTACCTCTCCCCCGAGCAGGCCAAGGGCGAGCAGGTCGACGCCCGCTCGGACCTGTACTCGACGGGCTGTCTGCTGTACGAGCTGCTGACGGTCCGGCCACCGTTCATCGGGGACTCGCCGGTCGCGGTGGCCTATCAGCACGTACGCGAAGAGCCGCAGTCGCCCAGTAACTTCGACCCCGAGATCACGCCCGAGATGGACGCCATCGTCCTCAAGGCCCTGGTCAAGGACCCCGACTACCGCTATCAGTCGGCCGACGAGATGCGCGCCGACATCGAGGCGTGCCTCGACGGGCAGCCGGTCGCCGCGACCGCGGCGATGGGCGCGGCGGGCTACGGCGGTTACGACGCGGAGCAGCCCACCACCGCCATACGGCAACAGGACCAGGCCGACGGCCAGACGTCCATGCTGCCCCCGGTCAACCCGGACGACGGTGGTTACGGCTATGACGACCGCCCGGACCGCAGACGGGGACGGCCACAGAAGAAGTCCAACACGTCGACGATCCTGCTCATCATCGCGGGCGTCCTGGTGCTGGTCGGTGCGATCCTCATCGGGAAGTCGCTGTTCAGCAACAACAGCAGCGACTCCAGCGAGGTCACGGTGCCGCAGCTCGTCGGTGAGTCCCTGGACAGCGCGAAGGGCCTGATCGCCAACTCCAAGCTGAAGCTGACCGTCTCGGACCGGAAGCCGTGCGACAACGCGCCGAAGGGCAACGTCTGCAGCCAGGACCCGAAGTTCGGCGGCGCCAAGCTCAAGCAGGGCGAGACCGTCTCGGTCGTCGTGTCCACCGGCGCCCCCAAGGTCGAGGTGCCCAACGTCAACGGTGAGACCGAGGACCAGGCCACCCAGGACCTGGAGGGTAAGGGTTTCAAGGTGAACCCGCAGCAGGTCGAGTCCGATGCCGACGAGGGCAAGGTCTTCGACCAGTCCCCGAAGGGCAACACCTCGGCCCAGAAGGGCTCCGAGGTCACGATCAAGATCGCGAAGTCGACCAAGATCCCGGTCCCTGACGTCACGGGCCGCACCTTCGAGGACGCGTCCAAGCAGCTGACCGACGCGGGCTTCCAGGTCTCCCGGGCCGCCGACCAGGAGTCGGGGGACCAGCCGGCCGGTTCGGTGCTCAGTCAGGACCCGTCCGGCGGCGAGGCCAAGAAGGGCGCCACGATCACGCTGACGGTCGCCAAGGCCAAGGCGACGCCCACGCCGACGGCGGTCCCCGAGGTCAGGGGCAAGAAGCTGTCCGAGGCGAAGCAGATCCTCAACCAGGCCGGCTTCACCAACGTCCAGGTCGCGGGCGGCAGCAACGGCGACGACAACGCGATCGTCACCGGCGCCGACCCCGGGGTGGGCACCCCGGAGGACGACCCGGGCAGCACCACCGTCACGCTCACCACGCTCGGTGGCGGCGGGAACGGCGGTAACCACGGCGGCGGTAACAACAACGGCGACGGCGGCATCCTCGACGGGTGGAACTAGCCGGCCACAGCGGTACCGCGTACGGCCCGAAGCCCCGGTCCCCAGCCGGACTCCATGAGTCCGGCTGGGGACCGGGGCTTCACCCGTGATACGGATCCGGATGTCAGCGCAGCTCCGGCGGCGGGGTGCGCTTCGCGTCGACCTTCTCGGTGCGCTCCAGCTCGCCCCAGACGATGTACCGGTACCGCGACGTGTAGACCGGGGTGCAGGTCGTCAGTGTGATGTAGCGGCCCGGCTTCTTCTTGCCCGACTCCTTGGGCACCGGCTGGAGCACGTCGACGTTGTACTTCGACGTCTGCCGCAGCTCCTTGAACACCTTGTAGACGTACCAGGTGTCCTTGGTCTCGAAGACGACCGGATCACCTGTCTTCACCTTGTCGATGTTGTGGAACTTCGCGCCGTGCCCGTCGCGGTGCGCGGCCAGCGCGAAGTTGCCCGTGCTTGCGGACGGGAGTCCTGCCTTCACCGGCTTCACGTAGTAACCGGCGACGCCCTCGTTCAGGATGCTGGTGCTGGTGCCCCGCCTGACCAGTACCTCGCCGTTCTTCATCGACGGCACATGGAGGAAGCCGATGCCGTCCTTGGTGTCCAGGGCGCCGGGGCCTGAGCTGCCGTGCGACCAGGTGTCGCGGATCTTGTGTCCCTGCGCGGCGGCGTGCCGGTCGGCCACGACATTCGTCCACCACAGCGAGTAGACGACGAAGAGCCCGAGCACCAGCCCCGCGGTGATGAGCAGTTCACCGAAGACGCTGATGGCGGTCGCGACCGGGCCGCGGCCGCCGCCGCGTGCGCGGGGCGTGGTTGTCTGCTCGTCCTGCTCGGTCGTCGACGCCACCGCACCTGTCCCCTGTATCCGTAACCGTTCAGCCTCCGGTCAGGGCTTCGGGCATCCCCTTGCTCCGTGGCCGTTCATCAACCATCTTGCCCCACACGACCATTCGGTACGTACTGGTGAACTCGGGCGTGCACGTCGTCAGCGTGATGTAGCGGCCCGGCCGGGTGAAGCCGGAGCCCACCGGCACCGGCTGGATCACCGATACGTTCGACGGGGACGTCTGCGCCAGCCGGCTCGTCACCTCGTAGGTGTAGTAGTCGTCCTGCGTCTCGACGACGACCTTGTCGCCGTCCTTGAGCTTGTTGATGTAACGGAACGGCTCACCATGGGTGTTGCGGTGGCCCGCCAGTGCGAAGTTGCCCGTCTTCGCCGACGGCATCGCCGTCTTGAGCTTGCCCTCGCTGTAGTGGCCGACCATTCCGCGGTCGAGCACCTTGGTCTTGCTGACGCCCTCGGCGATCGGCACGACCACGTCCAGCTTGGGGATGTGGATGATCGCGAACCCCTGACCGGGCTCGAAGGCGCCGGGCTTGTTGTCGCCGCCCTTCGCCCAGTTGTCCTGGAGGCTGTGGGCCGTGCCGTTGGCCTCCTGGTGGGCGCGTACGTTCGTCCACCAGAGCTGGTACGTGACGAACAGGAGCATCAGCACCCCGAGGCTGATGAAGATCTCACCGATCGCCCGGCTGGCGATGACCGCGGGGCTGTCCTTGAGCGCGCGCGCCGCGAGCCGCGCCTCCATCCGGGTGCGGGGGATGGCGGGGATGACCGGTTCGGCGGGCGCGGCGCCCCTGCGGCCCCGGCCCTTGGCGGCCTTGCGGCGCTCGGCACGGCCACCGGTCGGTGCGGCGGGGCGGCCCGCGGTGGGGACCCGCAGCCCCACGGTCTCGTCGTCCTGTACGGGGCCGTCCTGTACCGGGCTGTCCTGTACGCGGTTTTCCCGCACGGCAGCGGCCTCCGCAGCCGCGGCTTCGCCCCGTTCGGCGTTGTCCCGTACGGCGTTGTCCCGTACGGCGGTGTCCCGCATGGCTTCCGCCCCGCACCCGTCGTCCGCGCACGCAGGTAAGACAGCCCGCCCCCGTACGGCGTTGTCCCGTACGGCGTTGTCCCGTACGGCGGTGTCCCGCATGGCTTCGCCCCGTACGCCGTCGTCCCGTACAGCAGGGAAGACAGCCGTACTCCCTTCCGGATCCGCGGCCGGGTGGCCCTGCTGCGGGAACGGCTCGGGCCGCATCGCCGGCTCAGGGGGCGTGACCGGCACGGCGGGCGGGGTTATGGGCTCGTAGACCGCCTCCCGGCCGTACCAGTCCTGCGGCGGATCCTGGACGGCCGGCGCCGGCACCGTGCTCGCCGGACGCTCCGCCCGGAAGCGCGGTCTCGAACGGCGCCGCCAGACAGACCACGCTGCACGTCCCCGAAGTGGACTCCATCCGGGCCCAGTTGCCCAAGTCCGTCACCGCGGACGGGAAACTGACCATCGGGCTCGGTAGGCTCCCGGCCGGCTCCGCGCCGCTCGGGTATGTCGGAGACGACCAGAAGACCCGCACCGGATCCGAGCCCGATCTCGGCCGGCTGGTCGCCTCGGTGTTCGGCCTCCGGCCCGATCTGAAGAACTCGACCTGGGAGAACCTG
>NZ_JAAGLN010000127.1 GCF_010548145.1 Streptomyces sp. SID10853 | reverse complement strand
TCACCGCCACGACGTACGGCTCCGGCGAGCTGCTGCGCGCGGCGCTCGACGCGGGGGCCACGTCCCTCGTCTTCGGCGTCGGCGGCAGTGCCACGACCGACGGCGGCGCGGGCATGCTCGCCGCGCTCGGTGCCCGCTTCCTGGACGCGGACGGACAGCCCGTGGGGCCGGGCGGCGGGGCACTGAGCGAGCTGGCGACGGCCGATCTGTCCGGTCTGGACGCCCGGCTCGCCGGTACGGAGATCGTGCTCGCCAGCGACGTGGACAACCCGCTGACCGGGCCCAAGGGCGCACCAGCGGTCTACGGCCCGCAGAAGGGCGCGTCGCCCGAGCAGGTCGAGATCCTGGACGCGGCGCTGGCGCACTTCGCCGCCGTGCTGGAGAAGTCCATCGGGGCGGGGGCCGCTGAGGCCGCTCTCGCACCCGGGGCGGGCGCAGCGGGCGGTATCGGCTTCGGGGCGCTGGTCGGCCTCGGGGCGAGCTTCCGCGCGGGCATCGACGTGATGCTCGACGTCCTCGGCTTCGCCCCGGCCCTGGCCCGGGCGACCCTGGTCGTCACCGGTGAGGGGTCGCTCGACGAGCAGACCCTGCACGGCAAGGCTCCGGCCGGTGTGGCCGCGGCGGCACGGGCGGCGGGCAAGGAGGTCGTCGCGGTCTGCGGCCGCCTCACGCTCCCGGCTGAGGTCCTCGGCAGGGCGGGTATCCGCCGTGCGTACGCCCTCACCGACCTGGAGCCGGACGTGGAGCGCTGCATCGCCAACGCGGGCCCGCTGCTCGAACAGGCCGCCGAGAACATCGCCCGCGACTTCCTGGTCCGCGGGTGACCGGCCGCAGGTGACCCGTCCGCGGGTGACAGCCGGTCCTTCCGGGGCGTGAACCGGGCCGGGCGGGGCACACCGCCCGGCCCGGCCCGTGCTGTCGGCCGCGGACCCGTCGCGCCCGCCAAGTGTTTGAGATGCTCAACTTTCCTGGCGTAGCATCGGCCCATGCCAGAAACCCCCGGAGCCGGCACCGACCGGCTCATGGAGCTGCTCTCGGTGTCGCTCGGCGCCTACTACGGTGACTTCACGGCCGCGGCCGCCGCCGAGGGCCTCACCGCCAGCCAGGGCAAGACGCTCAGTGTGCTGCGCCGGGGGCCGTCCGCGATGCGTGCCCTGGCGACCACCCTGGCCTGCGACGCCTCCAACATGACCGGGATCGTCGACCGGCTGGAGAAGCGCGGCCTGGTACGCCGGGAACCCGGCCCCACCGACCGCCGCGTCAAGAACGTCCTGCTCACCGCGGAAGGCGAGCGTGCCGTCGACGCGATCAGGGCGGGGATGCACGCGACGCTCGCCGGTATCGGAGCCCTGCCCGAAGACGGCCGCGCCGCCCTCGCCGACCTGCTGGAGCGTGTCTTCGCCGCCCGCACCGGCTGACCCGGGCACGGGAAACGGCGGAGGCCCCGAGTGCGATGCACCCGGGGCCTCCGCCGTTGTCCGCGAGCTACGGCAGCTGAGCCGTACGCGCCTCGCGGCGGTTGTCGCGGAAGGTGTTGACCCGGCGCGCCGTGGCGAAGAGCGGGATGACCGCGCCCAGCACCACCTGGAGCGCGCAGCCGGTCTGCAGGAGCAGCTGGCCGCCGGGGGCGTCGAACGCCCACGCGGCGAGCAGCCCCATGGCGCCCACGATCCAGCTGAGCATCCCCACCGCGAGGACACCGCGCGGCTTCGGGTACTCGACCCGGCTCACCATCAGCCAGGCGACCCCGATGACCGCGAGCAGCGTCGGTACGAAGGGCAGCTCGAGCAGCACGATGGAGACCACGGTCAGCGCCCCGAAGGGGGACGGCATGCCCTGGAAGGTGCCGTCCTTCAGGGCCACGCAGGAGAACCGCGCAAGCCGCAGCACCACCGCCAGCAGCACCACGATCGCCGCCACCGCCGCGACCCGCTGGTGGGCGTCGTCCGCGACCATCCCGTACACGAGCACGAAGTAGGCCGGGGCGAGCCCGAAGCTGATCAGGTCGGAGAGGTTGTCCAGCTCCGCGCCCATCGGCGAGCTGCGCAGCTTGCGCGCCACGAGCCCGTCGCAGAGGTCGAAGATCGCTGCGAGCAGCATCAGGATCACGGCGGTCGCGGCGGAGTGCCGCCCCATGCCGGTCTCCTGGCTGCCCTGGAGGTGCGGGATGAGGATCCCGGTGGTGGTGAAGTACACCGCCATGAACCCGCATGTCGCGTTGCCGAGTGTCAGCGTGTCCGCTATCGACAGCCGCATGGAGAGCGGCATGTCCTCGGTGTCGTCCTCGGCGTCCGCCTCGGGAACCCAGCCGGTCTGTGTCTCCGGATCAATCACGGTCAATTCGAGTCACCCCCGCGGTGGTGGTCTGGCCGACCTCGACCGCGACATCGATACCTTCCGGAAGGTAGATGTCGACGCGCGAACCGAAACGGATCAGGCCGATCCGCTCGCCCTGCTCCACCTTCGTGCCCTGGGGGAGATACGGCACGATACGGCGGGCGACGGCGCCGGCGATCTGCACCATCTCGATGTCACCGAGCTCGGTGTCGAAGTGCCAGACAACGCGCTCGTTGTTCTCGCTCTCCTTGTTGAACGCCGGAACGAAACCGCCGGGGATGTGCTCGACCGACGTCACGGTGCCCGCCAGCGGTGCGCGGTTCACATGGACGTTCAGCGGGCTCATGAAGATCGCGACGCGGGTGCGCCCGTCCTTCCACGGCATGATGCTCTGCACTACACCGTCGGCCGGGGAGATGACCCGGCCCTGTGTGATCTCCCGCTCGGGGTCGCGGAAGAACCACAGCATGCCCGCCGCGAGGGCGGTGGTGGGCACGGCGACGGCGGCCCAGCGCCCGGACCTGCGGGCCCGGGTCAGGCTGAGCGCCGCGGTCGCGACAGTCGGCAGGAGCCACGGCGATGCTCCGCGCGCAAGACGGACGCGACCGCGTGGTGCAGAGGTTTGGCTGTGGGGCATGAATGACCTTCGTAGCGGATGATGCCGCGCGGGAACGGGGGACGGCGGCTTTCGGGCGATGCTATCGGTTGTGGACCACAACTGGGCAAGCCAGGAAGCCGAGTCGGCGGCTGGAAGACGATGACTGGCTGTGATCTTCTTCGCTGATATATCGCCACGAAAGGGACAATCAGCCCTGGAATCGGTACTCTTCGAGGAGTCGGCGGCCGATGATCATTTTCTGGATCTCGGCGGTACCTTCGCCGATCAGCAGCATCGGGGCCTCGCGGTAGAGCCGCTCGATCTCGTACTCCTTGGAGAACCCGTATCCACCGTGAATACGGAAGGCGTCCTCCACGACCTCCTTGCAGTACTCGGATGCCAGGTACTTGGCCATCCCTGCCTCAAGGTCGTTTCGTTCCCCGGAGTCCTTTTTGCGTGCCGCATTCACCATCATCGCATGGGCGGCTTCCACCTTGGTAGCCATTTCGGCCAGCTTGAACTGAATCGCCTGATGCTGGGCGATCTGTTTGCCGAACGTATGACGTTGCTGTGCGTAGCCGATGCCCAGTTCGAAGGCGCGCTGTGCTACGCCGCAGCCACGCGCTGCGACATTCACCCGGCCGACTTCCACTCCGTCCATCATTTGGTAAAATCCTCGGCCCGTAACGCCGCCAAGTACGCGATTGGCCGGAATTCGCAGCCCGTCCATAATCAGCTCGGTGGTGTCGACCCCCTTGTAGCCCATCTTGTCGATCTTGCCGGGGATGGTCAGGCCCGGACGGACCTCGCCGAAGCCCGGCTCTTTCTCGACCAGGAAGGTCGTCATCGACTTGTGCCGGGCGGTCCCCTCGGGGTGACCCTCGTCACTGCGGCACAGGACCGCGACGAGCGAGGACGTGCCGCCGTTGGTCAGCCACATCTTCTGGCCGTTCAGGACGTACTCGTCGCCGTCCTTCGTCCCCTTCGACGTGATCGCCGACACATCCGAGCCCAGCGCCGGCTCGGACATCGAGAACGCCCCGCGGACCTCGCCCGCGGCCATCCGCGGCAGGAAGGTGTCCTTCTGCTCCTGGGTGCCGTGCTGCTTGAGCATGTACGCCACGATGAAATGCGTGTTGATGATGCCCGACACGCTCATCCAGCCACGCGCTATTTCTTCGACACACAGCGCGTAGGTGAGCAGCGACTCGCCGAGCCCCCCGTACTCCTCGGGGATCATCAGCCCGAACAGGCCGAGTTCCTTGAGGCCCTCGACGATCTGGGACGGGTACTCGTCGCGGTGCTCGAGTTCGGTCGCGACCGGCAGGATCTCCTTGTCGACGAAGTCCCTGACGGTGGCCAGGATTTCCTGCTGCACATCGGTCAGACCCGTGGTCTGGGCGAGTCGGCTCATGACTGCTTCTCCTGTGACGTCACGCAGTTGGTGGGGGTGCGCCTAGTGGGAAGGCACGGGGCGGCCGGGCTGCTCGCCGCCGCGTTCCTTGATGTAGGTCACGGTGGGGACCATGACCTTGCGGCGGAAGACGCAGACGACGGTGCCGTCCTGCTTGTAGCCCTTGGTTTCGACGTGGACGATGCCGCGGTCGGTCTTGGACTTCGACGGGGTCTTGTCCAGGACCGTGGTCTCGCCGTACAGCGTGTCGCCGTGGAAGGTCGGCGCGATGTGCTTGAGCGACTCGACCTCCAGGTTGGCGATGGCCTTGCCGGAGACGTCGGGGACGGACATCCCGAGGAGCAGCGAGTAGATGTAGTTCCCGACGACGACGTTCTTGCCGAAGTCGGTCGTCTCCTCGGCGTAGTTGCTGTCCAGGTGCAGCGGGTGGTGGTTCATGGTGAGCAGACAGAAGAGGTGGTCGTCGTACTCGGTGACCGTCTTGCCTGGCCAGTGCTTGTAGACCGCGCCGACCTCGAACTCCTCGTAGGTGCGTCCGAACTGCATGGCTCAGGCCTCCGGGGCTTCGAAGGAGGTGGTGCGCCGCATCCCGGCGGCCCGGCCCTTGCCCGAGATGACCAGGGCCATCTTGCGGCTGGCTTCGTCGATCATCTCGTCGCCGAGCATCGCCGAGCCCTTCTTGCCGCCCGCCTCCGATGTGCACCACTCGTAGGCGTCGAGGATCATCTCGGCGTGGTCGTAGTCCTCCTGGGACGGCGAGAAGATCTCGTTGGACGCCTCGACCTGGCCGGGGTGCAGGACCCACTTGCCGTCGAAACCGAGGGCCGCCGCCCGCTTGGCGACCTCGCGGTAGCCGTCGACGTTGCGGATCTGCAGGTAGGGGCCGTCGATCGCCTGGAGGTCGTAGGTGCGGGCCGCCATGAGGATCTTCATCAGGATGTAGTGGTAGGCGTCCGCGCCGTAGCCGGGCGGCTGCTCGCCGACCACCAGGGTCTTCATGTTGATCGATGCCATGAAGTCGGCGGGGCCGAAGATGATGGCCTCGTTGCGGGGCGAGGCCGCCGCGATCTCGTTGACGTTGACCAGGCCCTTGGCGTTCTCGATCTGCGCCTCGATGCCGATCTTGCCGACTTCGAGGCCCACGGTCTTCTCGATCTGGGTGAGCAGCAGGTCCAGGGCGACGATCTGCTGGGCGTCCTGCACCTTAGGGAGCATGATGCAGTCGAGGTTCTGTCCGGCGCCCTCGACGACGGTGATGACGTCGCGGTACGTCCAGTGGGTGGTCCAGTCGTTGACGCGCACGACGCGGGTCTTGCCCGTCCAGTCGCCCTTGTTCAGCGCCTCGACGATGGTGTGCCTGGCGCCCTCCTTAGCGAGCGGCGCGCAGGCGTCCTCCAGGTCGAGGAAGACCTGGTCGGCCGGGAGCCCTTGGGCCTTCTCCAGGAAGCGCGGGTTCGATCCGGGCACGGCGAGACACGAACGCCTCGGACGCAGCCGGTTCACGGGGCTGGTTGACTCGGTCATGCGGGGACCTCCAGAGGGTCGAGCTTGTTCGCTTTCCGGATCACTTCGACGATACGTCCGATGATCTCCGTGATCCCGAAGTCCTTCGGGGTGAAGACGGCGGCCACACCGGCCTCCTTGAGTGCCGTGCCGTCGGCGTTCGGGATGATCCCGCCGACGATCACGGGGATGTCCGACGCACCGGCATCGCGCAGCCGTTCGAGCACGTCCGGGACCAGTTCGGCGTGCGAGCCTGACAGGATCGACAGGCCCACACAGTGCACGTCCTCGGCCAGCGCCGCGGCGACGATCTGCTCGGGGGTCAGCCGGATGCCCTGGTAGACCACTTCGAACCCGGCGTCACGGGCGCGTACGGCGATCTGCTCGGCGCCGTTGGAGTGACCGTCCAGGCCCGGTTTGCCCACCAGCAGGCGCAGCCGCCCGCTGCCGAGATCCTGGGCCGTACGGGTCACGGCGGCGCGTACGCCGGCGAGGGGGGTGCCCTCGTCGGCGGTCACCGCGACCGGCGCGCCGCCCACCCCGGTCGGCGCCCGGAACTCGCCGAACACATCGCGCAGGGCCCACGACCACTCGCCCGTGGTGACACCCGCACGGGCGCAGGCCACGGTCGCCTCGAAGAGGTTGCCGTCACCGGCCGCGGTCGCCTTGAGGACCGCGAGGGACTCCTGCGCCGCGCCCTCGTCGCGGTTGTCGCGCCAGGTGTGCAGCGCGGCGACGACCCTCGCCTCGTTCTCCGGGTCGACCGTCATGATCGCCGTGTCCAGGTCGGCGGTGAGCGGGTTGGGCTCGGTCGACTCGTAGCAGTTGACGCCGACGATCTTCTCCTCGCCGCCCTCGATCCTGGCCCGGCGCCCGGCGTGCGAGGAGACCAGCTCCGACTTGAGGTAGCCGGACTCGACGGCCGCCATCGCGCCGCCCATCTGCTGGATGCGCTCGATCTCCGCGAGCGACTCCTCGACCAGCTCGTCGACCTTGGCCTCGATGACATGGGAGCCGTCGAAGATGTCCTCGTACTCCAGCAGATCGCTCTCCTGGGCGAGCACCTGCTGGATCCGGAGCGACCACTGCTGGTCCCAGGGCCTGGGCAGCCCGAGCGCCTCGTTCCAGGCGGGCAGCTGCACGGCGCGGGCCCGTGCGTCCTTGGACAGGGTGACGGCCAGCATCTCCAGGACGATGCGCTGGACGTTGTTCTCCGGCTGCGCCTCGGTGAGCCCCAGGGAGTTGACCTGCACGCCGTAGCGGAAGCGGCGCTTGCGGGGGTCCGTGATGCCGTACCGCTCCTGCGTCAGGCGGTCCCAGATGCGGCCGAAGGCGCGCATCTTGCACATCTCCTCGATGAAGCGGACGCCCGCGTTCACGAAGAACGAGATCCGGGCGACGACCGCGTCGAACCGCTCGGGCGGCACCTGCCCCGAGTCGCGTACCGCGTCCAGGACCGCGATCGCGGTGGACATGGCGTACGCGATCTCCTGGACCGGGGTGGCACCCGCCTCCTGCAGGTGGTAGCTGCAGATGTTGATCGGGTTCCACTTGGGGATGTGGGCCACCGTGTACGTGATCATGTCGGTGGTGAGCCGCAGACTCGGCCCGGGCGGGAACACATGCGTCCCGCGCGACAGGTACTCCTTGACGATGTCGTTCTGTGTGGTGCCCTGGAGCCGGTCCGGGTCCGCGCCCTGCTCCTCCGCGACCACCTGGTAGAGCGCCAGCAGCCACATGGCCGTGGCGTTGATGGTCATCGACGTGTTCATCTGCTCCAGCGGGATGTCCTGGAACAGCCGCCGCATGTCGCCGAGATGGGAGACGGGCACCCCGACCCGGCCGACCTCGCCCCTGGCCAGGATGTGGTCCGGGTCGTAGCCGGTCTGCGTGGGCAGGTCGAAGGCGACGGACAGACCTGTCTGGCCCTTGGCGAGGTTGCGCCGGTAGAGCTCGTTGGACGCTTCGGCCGTCGAGTGGCCCGCGTAGGTCCGCATGAGCCAGGGGCGGTCCTTGTGACGTTCAGTCATCGGGAGACCTCAGACGTTCCGGCCGGCGGGTGCGGTCTGCGCCGCCGGGGTGTCGCGGAACAGGTTGATGGAGCCGATGTGCTTCTCGCGCAGCTCCGGGTCGCGCACCCCGAGCCCCTCGGCGGGGGCCAGCGCCAGGACCCCGACCTTGCCCTGGTGCAGGTTGCGGTGGACGTCGTACGCGGCCTGGCCGGTGTCGTCCAGCGAGTACACCTTCGACAGGGTGGGGTGGATCTTGCCCTTGGCGATCAGCCGGTTGGCCTCCCACGCCTCGCGGTAGTTGGCGAAGTGGGAGCCGATGATCCGCTTCAGTGACATCCACAGATAGCGGTTGTCGTACTCGTGGGTGTACCCGGAGGTCGAGGCGCAGGTGACGATCGTGCCGCCCTTGCGGGTCACGTACACGGAGGCGCCGAAGGTCTCGCGGCCCGGGTGCTCGAAGACGATGTCCACGTCCTCGCCGCCGGTCAGTTCACGGATGCGCTTGCCGAACCGCTTCCACTCGCGCGGGTCCTGGTGGTGCTCGTCCTTCCAGAACCGGTAACCATCGGCGCTGCGGTCGATGATCGCCTCGGCGCCCATCCGCCGGCAGATGTCCGCCTTCTGCTCGCTGGAGACGACACAGATCGGGTTGGCGCCGCCGGCCAGCGCGAACTGGGTGGCATAGCTGCCGAGTCCGCCGCTCGCGCCCCAGATCAGCACGTTGTCGCCCTGCTTCATGCCGGCGCCGTTGCGCGACACCAGCTGGCGGTACGCGGTGGAGTTGACGAGGCCGGGGGCGGCGGCCTCCTCCCAGCTGAGGTGGCCGGGCTTGGGCATCAGCTGGTTGGACTTGACGAGGGCGATCTCCGCCAGGCCGCCGAAGTTGGTCTCGAAGCCCCAGATGCGCTGCTCGGGGTCGAGCATCGTGTCGTTGTGGCCGTCGGAGCTCTCCAGCTCCACCGAGAGGCAGTGCGCGACGACTTCGTCGCCCGGCTGCCAGGCGTTGACGCCGGGGCCGGTCCGCAGCACGACGCCCGCGAGGTCGGAGCCGATGGCGTGGTACGGCAGGTCGTGGCGCTTGGTGAGCTCGCTGAGCCTTCCGTAACGCTCCAGGAACGAGAAGGTCGAGACGGGCTCGAAGATCGAGGTCCAGACGGAGTTGTAATTCACCGAGCTGGCCATGACGGCCACCAGGGCCTCACCGGGGCCGAGTTCGGGCACCGGCACGTCCTCGACATGGAGGGACTTGCGGGGGTCCTTGTCGCGGCTTTCGAGTCCGGCGAACATCTCGGCCTCGTCCTTGTGCACGGTCACCGCGCGGTACGAGTCGGGGAGGGCCAGGGCGGCGAAGTCGGCCGCCGTGGCAGCGCTGGATCCGCTTGCTGTGTCGGTCCGCGACTGGATCGCGTCCAGGATGTCCTTCACGGTGCTGCCTCCGGCGAAGCGTGTTGGGGGAGTCGGTCGGGGTGGCCCCGCGGGAGGCGGGGCCGCTGCTGTGGAGGTGTGCCGTCGGTTCGGCGTGGGACTGGAGCGGCTGCGCCGTGGTGGGGCGCTGAAGGTGCCTGTGACGCAGGCGTCCGGGCGCGTGAACACGTGGTCCACGGGGACAGCCGGCACGCGAAGGTCGCTGCACACCGGCCGCTCGGACACCTTCAACGTATGGCACCGGGTGCCAAGCCGCAAGACACTGAGTGCCAACAAATTCCCTCAGTTGTCACCGGCGGGTCACGAATGAGCGAAAACGCCAGAAACGGCCGCCCCCGGAGGGGCGGCCGTCGCGGTACGGGTGGGTACGGGTGCGGTCAGCGCTTCCTCAGCGCCTGCTCGATGGTGCGCATGACCTCATCGAGCGGGGCGTCGGTACGCGCCACCGTCACCAGGACCTCACCACTGCTCCGCACGGCCGCGGCCGGGCTGCGCTCAGCGGTGCGGCCGGCGCCTATCCCGGTGCCGAAGGTGTCCCGGACGATGGCGAAGGCGTGGTCGAGCCTGGCCTCCACATCGCCCTGGCCGCCGGACCGCAGCCAGCGGCGCAGTACGTGGTTGTGCGCGGTGACCACGGCGGACGCCGCGACCTCGGCCAGCAGCGGGTCGTCGTTGCCGTCGTGCTGCTCGTGCTCGTCGAAGTGGCCCAGCAGATAGCGGGTGAACAGCCGCTCGTAGCGGGCCACCGAGGCGATCTCCGCCTCCCGCAGCGTCGGCACCTCACGGGTCAGCTTGTACCGCGCGACGGACACCGCGGGCGACGCCGCGTACATCCGCATGACTTCCTTGATGCCCCGGCACACGGTGTCCAGCGGGTGCTCGTGCGGCGGCGCCGCGTTCAGCACCGCCTCGGCCCGTACCAGCGTGTCGTCGTGGTCCGGGAAGATCGCCTCTTCCTTGGAGCGGAAGTGCCGGAAGAAGGTCCGGCGGGCGACCCCGGCCTGCGCCGCGATCTCGTCGACGGTCGTCGCCTCGTACCCCTTGGCCGCGAAGAGCTCCATCGCGGCCGCGGCCAGTTCACGGCGCATCTTGAGCCGCTGAGCCGCCGCGCGGCTGCCTGCGGCACTCTCAGGGGCGTCGGACGACGCCTTCTTGCGGACAGGCCGTCGGACGGGGCCGGTGAGCTCGGGCATGGTCCGAACGTACTGCATGGGACCGTCGGAACGTGGCGCCGGGCTGCTGGGACCGGGCGGGCCACCCGGTCCCAGCAGCCCGCCCCAGCCGCCCGCCGGATCAGCGACGGGCATACTCGCGGAAGCCGCGCCCGGTCTTGCGGCCCAGGCAGCCGGCCGCCACCAGATGTTCGAGGAGCGGCGCGGGAGCCAGGCCCGGGTCGCGGAACTCGCGGTGCAGCACCCGCTCGATGGCGAGCGACACATCGAGACCGACCACGTCGAGCAGCTCGAACGGGCCCATCGGATAGCCGCCGCCCAGCTTCATGGCCGCGTCGATGTCGTCGAGCGTCGCGTAGTGCTCCTGGACCATCTTGACCGCGTTGTTGAGGTACGGGAACAGCAGTGCGTTCACGATGAATCCGGCCCGGTCGCCGCAGTCCACCGGATGCTTGCGGACCGCGGTGCAGACCTCGCGGACCGTGGCGTGGACGTCGTCGGCGGTGAGGACGGTACGGACCACCTCGACCAGCTTCATCGCCGGGGCCGGGTTGAAGAAGTGCATCCCGATGACGTCCTGCGGGCGCGATGTGGCGCGGGCACACGCGATCACCGGCAGCGATGAGGTCGTGGTGGCGAGCACCGCGCCCTGCTTGCAGACCTTGTCGAGCGTGCCGAAGAGCTGCTGCTTGACCTCCAGGTCCTCGGCCACCGCCTCGACGGCCAGATCCACATCGGCGAACGCGTCGAGCGAACCGGCCGGGGTGATCCTGGCGAGCGTCTCGTCACGGGCCGCGGCGGTCATCCGGCCCTTGTCGACGGAGCGGGCGAGCGACTTGGCGATACGGGCCTTGGCGGTGTCGGCCTTCTCCGGGCTGCGGGCGGCGAGCACCACGTCGTAACCGGCCTTGGCGAACACCTCTGCGATGCCCGACGCCATCGTCCCCGAGCCCGCGACGCCCACCGAAGCGACCGGGCGTGCCGTGGCGGCCTGCACACCGTCGAGCGGGGTGAGGGCGTCCCGCACCACATCGGAGCTGCCCGGCGCGTCGTACGTGTAGAAACCGCGGCCCGACTTGCGCCCGGTGAGGCCGGCGTTGCCGAGCTGCTTGAGGATCGGCGCGGGGGCGTGCAGCCGGTCCCTGGACGCCGTGTACATGGCCTCCAGGACGGTGCGCGCGGTGTCGATGCCGATCAGGTCGAGCAGCGCGAGCGGCCCCATCGGCAGCCCGCAGCCGAGCCGCATCGCCGCGTCGATGTCCTCGCGGGACGCGTACTTGGCCTCGTACATGGCCGCGGCCTGGTTGAGATAGCCGAAGAGCAGCCCGTCGGCCACGAAACCGGGGCGGTCGCCGACCGCGACGGGCTCCTTGCCGAGCTCGCGGGCCAGTACGGTCACCGCGTCGACGGCCGTGGGCGCGGTCAGCACCGACGAGACCACCTCGACCAGTTTCATCGCCGGGGCCGGATTGAAGAAGTGCAGGCCGAGGACGCGTTCGGGGTGTGAGGTGTCGGCGGCGAGCCGGGTCACGGACAGCGCGTTGGTACCGGTCGCCAGGACCGCCGTGGGACGGACGATCGTGTCCAGCGCGCGGAACACCTGCTGCTTCGTCTCGTACGACTCCGGCACGACCTCGATGACCAGGTCGGCGTCGGCCGCGGCCTGGAGGTCGGAGAAGGTGCGGAAACGCGCGAGGACGTCCAGGCGCTCCTGGCCGGTGAGGCGATCGCGCTGTACGGCACGTGCGGTGGAGGCTTCCAGCGCGGCCACGGCGCGGCCCGCGGCTTCGGGGCTGACGTCGATACCGATGACCTCGCGGCCGCCGCGGGCCAGGACCTCGGCGATGCCGGTGCCCATGGTGCCGAGGCCGACCACGGCGATGGTGTGCAGAGGGATGTCCATCAGGGGACTCCAGGGATGAGTGACGACTGAGGGGCGCACGCGGTGCCGGTCGTACGGGAGGTACGCGCCGGGGGCGTGCGGAGGTGTCGTAAGAGAGGGCCGACGGGCCCGGTCCCGGGGCCACGTCGTACAGAACTGCTGAACCGACAGACACTCGTCGCGGCTGCGTCACCAGGCCGCGCTGAGATGGAGCTGAGGTCGAACGGACGGGATGATGTCCCGCTCACTTGAGACTAACCGGCCGGTAACGAGCGCGCCATACCTGGGGCGCTGTGATCTGGATCGCTGCCGAGGACCGGACTCGCCGCCGTACGCCGGACCGGCTCCCGGACGGAATACCTCCGGGGCCGGCCCGCGATGCCTCCGTGGCCGGCCCGCGACCGCACGCCGGCCCCGGAGGTGTCGGGGGAGCGGGGCAGGGGGTCAGCCGACGGGCGTGACGTACGCTCCCGCGATCCCGCCGTCCACCAGGAACTCGGCGGCGTTGACGAAGGAGGAGTCGTCACTGGCGAGGAAGGCGACGGCCGCCGCGATCTCCTCGGGCTCGGCGAACCGGCCGACGGGGACGTGCACCAGGCGGCGCTCGGCCAGCGCCGGGTCGTCGGCGAACAGCTTCTTCAGGAGCGGGGTGTTGACCGGCCCCGGGCAGAGCGCGTTGACCCGGATGCCCTCGCGGGCGAACTGGACGCCCAGTTCGCGGGACATCGACAGCACACCGCCCTTGGACGCGGAGTAGCTGATCTGCGAGGTGGCCGCGCCCATCACGGCCACGAAGGACGCGGTGTTGATGATGGAACCGCGGCGCTGGTCCCGCATGTACGGCAGGGCGTGCTTGCAGCACAGGTAGACCGAGGTGAGGTTGACCTCCTGGACCCGCTTCCAGGCGTCCAGTTCCGTGGTGAGGATCGAGTTGTCGTCGGGCGGGGAGATACCGGCGTTGTTGAAGGCGATGTCGACCGAGCCGTAGGTGTCGAAGGCGGTCCTGTACAGCGCCTCGACCTGGCCGGGGTCGACCACGTCCACCTGGACGAAGAGCCCGCCGACCTCCTGGGCGGCGGCCCTGCCCGCCTTGTCGTCGATGTCGGCGCAGACGACATGGGCGCCTTCGGAGGACAGCCTGCGGGCGGTGGCGAGGCCGATACCGCTGCCGGCTCCGGTGATCACTGCGGTGCGGCCCACCAGCCGGCGGCACACGGGGGTCCGGTCGGTCACTTCAGTACTCCTCGGATGCGATGAAGACGTTCTTGGTCTCGGTGAAGGCGGACAGCGCGTCCGGGCCCAGCTCACGGCCGAGTCCGGACTGTTTGAAACCGCCGAAGGGGGTCGAATAGCGCACACTGCTGTGGGAGTTGACGGACAGATTGCCTGCCGCGACGGCGCGCGAGACCCGCAGTGCCCGGCCGACGTCGCGGGTCCACAGGGAGCCGGAGAGCCCGTAGTCGGTGGCGTTGGCGAGGCGGACCGCGTCGGCCTCGTCGTCGAAGGGGAGGACGACGGCGACCGGGCCGAAGATCTCCTCGACGGCCGTACGGTCGTCGGGCCGTCCCTCCAGGACGGTGGCCGGGTACCAGAACCCCTTGCCCGTGGGGGCCTCGCCACGGATGGCGGCCGGGGCCTCCTCGGGGACGTAGGACCGTACCCGTTCGCGCTGGGCGGCGGAGATCAGCGGCCCCATCAGGGTGGCGGGATCGGTGGGATCGCCGACCGTGAACGCCCTGACCGCGGGTTCGAGCAGCTCCATGTACCGGTCGTAGACCTGGCGTTGGACGAGGATGCGGCTGCGGGCGCAGCAGTCCTGGCCGGTGTTGTCGAGGAAGGAGCCGGGGGTGGCGGCCGCGGCGGCCTCGATGTCGGCGTCGGCGAAGACGATGTTGGGGCTCTTGCCGCCCAGCTCCAGGGTCAGCCGCTTGGTCTGCTCCGCGCAGCGGGCGGCGATCCGCCGGCCGGTCGCGGTGGAGCCGGTGAAGACGACCTTGGCGACGCCCGGGTGGTCGACGAGGGCGGCGCCGGTGACCGGGCCCTCGCCCGGCAGGACCTGGAAGAGGCCGTCGGGCAGCCCGGCGTCCAGTGCGTACTGCGCGAGCCGCAGCGCGGTGAGCGGGGTGGTCTCGGCGGGTTTGAGGAGCACCGCGTTGCCGGCCGCGAGCGCGGGGGCCGCGCCCCAGGCGGCGATCGGCATCGGGAAGTTCCAGGGGGCGATCACGGCGACGACGCCGAGCGGTTCCTGGAAGGTGACGTTCAGGCCGCCCGCGACCGGGATCTGGGCGCCGTTGAGGCGCTCCACTCCGCCGGCGGCGTACTCCAGCAGATCGCGGACGTTGCCCGCTTCCCACTCGGCGTTGCCCAGCGGGTGGCCGGCCTCCTGCACTTCGATGCGGGCCAGCGGCCCGCGGTGGGCGTCCACGACGTCGGCGAACCGGCGCAGCAGCCGGGCCCGGTCGGCGGGTGCCAGGGCGGCCCATCCCGCCTGGGCCGCGGCGGCCCGCCGTACCGCGGTGTCGACCTCGGCGGGGGATGTGGTGGGCACGGTGGCCACCAGGTCCTCGTTCGCCGGATTGATGATGTCCAGCTCGTGCACTGTGACCATGTGGCGGTTCCTCACATGCGCTCGAAGGAGCGGAAGCGTTCCCAGTCGGTGACGGCCGCGTCGTAGGCGTCCTGTTCGACGCGGGCCATGTGGCGGTAGTGGTCGACGACCTCGTCCCCGAAGGCTGCCCGGGCGATCGGGCTGTTCTCCCAGCGCTCGGCGGCCTCGCGGAGCGTGGTGGGGACGTGGGCGGCGTCGCTGCTGTAGGCGTTGCCGGTGCAAGGGTCGGGGAGTTCCAGCTCGTTCTCCACCCCGTACAGACCGGCCGCGACCATCGCCGCGACCGCCAGATAGGGGTTCACATCGCCGCCCGGCAGCCGGTTCTCCAGGCGGTGCGAGCGGCCGTGGCCGATCACCCGCAGGGCGCAGGTCCGGTTGTCCGGGCCCCAGGCGACGGCGGTGGGCGCGAAGGAACCGGCGCGGAAGCGCTTGTAGGAGTTGATGTTCGGGGCGTAGAAGAGCGTGAAGTCCCGCATGGCGGCGACCTGGCCCGCCAGGAAGTGCCGCATCACGTCCGACATGCCGTACGGGCCGGTGTCGTCGGCCAGTACGGGCCGGCCGTCCGCGTCCTGCAGCGACAGGTGGATGTGGCAGGAGTTGCCCTCCCGCTCGTCGTACTTGGCCATGAAGGTGAGCGACATGCCCTCCTGGGCCGCGATCTCCTTGGCGCCGGTCTTGTAGACGCTGTGCTGGTCGCAGGTGGTGAGCGCCTCGTCGTAGACGAACACGATCTCGTGCTGGCCGAGGTTGCACTCGCCCTTGGCCGACTCGACGGCCAGACCGGCCGCGCCCATCTCGTTGCGGATGCGGCGCAGCAGCGGCTCGACTCGGCCGGTCCCGAGCACCGAGTAGTCGGCGTTGTACTGGTTGGCCGGGGTCATCCGGCGGTAGCCGCGTGACCAGCCGTCCTCGTAGGTGTCCTTGAAGACCAGGAACTCCAGCTCGGTGCCCGCGTAGGCGCTCCAGCCCCGTTCGGCGAGCCGGTCGAGCTGGCGGCGCAGGATCTGCCGGGGCGACGCGGTGACCGGCGAGCGGTCGTGCCAGGCCAGATCGGCGGTGATCAGCGCCGTGCCGGGGTTCCAGGGGGTGCGGCGCAGGGTGGCGGGGTCGCCGTGCATGGCGAAATCGCCGTAACCGCGCTCCCAGGAGGACATCTCGTAACCGTCGACGGTGTTCAGGTCCACGTCCACGGCGAGAAGGTAGTTGCAGCCCTCCGTGCCGTGTTCGAGGACGGTGTCGAGGAAGTAGCGGGCGGCGAACCGCTTGCCCTGGAGCCTGCCTTGCATATCGGTGAAGGCGAGGACGACAGTGTCGATCTCTCCGGTGTCCACGAGCGCTCTGAGCGCATCGGCCGAGAGTGGGGGCGTGCGGTCAGCCACGGTACTGCCTCCTGTCACTGCATCCGGAGGTCATAAGGTATGCGTGTGAACCATTGATTGGGAAGGTGTTGGTGATGGACGGTGCGTTGGACCGGCTCGCGCCCGTGCTGCGGCCGGTGCGGGCGGGCAACGGCTTCGAGGAGGCGCTGGAGCAGATACTCCAGACGGTCCGGCTCGGTCTGGTCCCCCAGGGCGAACGGCTGCCGTCCGAAAGGGAGTTGGCCGAGCGGCTGCGGATCAGCCGGGTGACGCTGCGTGAGGTGCTCAAGGTCCTGCAGGACCAGGGCCTGGTGGAGGCCAGGCGCGGGCGGTACGGCGGCACATTCGTACGAGTGCGTACGGAGAATCCCGGCGAGGCCGAACTGCGGCGCCGGATCGGGCAGACCGACGTCGAGGACGTGCTGCGGTTCCGTGAGGTGCTGGAGGTCGGCGCGGCCGGGCTGTGCGCGACGCACGGACTGACCGGCGCGGAGGGCGACCGGCTGCGCTCCGCGCTGGCGGCGACCCGGGACGCGCCGCTGGCCGAGTACCGCAGGCGCGACACGATGCTGCATCTGACCCTGGCGGAGCTGTCCGGCTCGGCGTCGCTGGCGGCCCAGTACGCGGCGGTGCGGTCGGGCGTGAACGATCTCCTGGACTGCATTCCGCTCCTGGTGCGGAATCTGGAGCATTCGCAGACCCAGCACAGTGCCGTGGTCGACGCGGTTCTCGAGGGCGACGCGGACGGGGCGCGCGAGGTGATGCGCGAGCACTGCTGTGGCACCGCCGCCCTCCTGCGCGGATTCCTGACCACGCCCGCGCCCTGACGACCCGTTGCCGCACGGGGTCTTGCGCCGGAGCGATCGGGCAGCAAAGGTATGCCGCTGAACCTTTACTCCGATCCCCAGCGGCGAGGCAGGAGCGGCTCATGGCCGACAGCGAGGAAACCGCACGCACCGCACCGCCCCTTCCGTCCCCGGGCGGCCGGGCATCGCCCGAGGACACCTATCTGGAGCGCCGCGCACTGCGCCGCGGCAGCGCCGGGCCCCTGCTGCTGACCGGCCTCGGCGTCGCCTATGTCGTGTCGGGAGACTTCTCCGGCTGGAACAACGGCCTGGCGCAGGGCGGATTCGGCGGTCTGGCGATCGCCGCAGTCCTGATGGGCCTGATGTACACCTGCCTGGTCTTCGCCCTGGCGGAGCTGTCCTCGATCCTGCCGACCGCGGGCGGCGGTTACGGCTTCGCCCGGCGCGCGCTGGGCACCTGGGGCGGCTTTCTGACCGGGACCGCGATCCTGATCGAATACGTGCTGGCGCCCGCCGCGATCGCCATCTTCCTCGGCGACTACGTCGAAGCGCTCGGCCTGTTCGGACTGCACTCGGGCTGGCCGGTCTACCTCGCCTGCTTTGTGATCTTCATCGGCATCCATCTGTGGGGCGTCGGCGAGGCGCTGCGGTTCAGCCTCGTCGTCACCGCGATAGCCGTCGCCGCGATCGTCGTCTTCGCGGTGGCCGCCTTCACCGGCTTCCAGGTGGACACGCTCAATGACATCCCCGTACGGGGCGGCGCCGTCGGGGCCAGCTCCTGGCTGCCGTTCGGCGTACTGGGCATCTGGGCGGCCTTCCCGTTCGGCATGTGGTTCTTCCTCGGTGTCGAGGGCGTACCGCTGGCCGCCGAGGAGACCAAGGACCCGGCCCGTGTCCTGCCGAAGGCGATGGCCGCCGCGATGGGCGTGCTGCTGCTGCTCGCCCTGGTCACCTTCACGGCGGCGACCGGCGCCCGCGGCTCCGCCGCGATCCAGTCCGTGGGCGATCCACTGGTTCACGCGCTGCAGCCGCACGGCGATCCGACCGTGGTCAGCCGGATCGTCAACTACGCCGGTCTCGCGGGCCTGGTCGCCTCGTTCTTCTCCCTGATCTTCGCGGGCTCACGGCAGCTCTTCGCGCTCTCCAGGGCCGGCTATCTGCCCCGTTTCCTCTCTCTCACCAGCCGCCGCAAGGCGCCCTATCTCGGCCTGCTGATCCCCGGCGCACTCGGCTTCGCGCTCGCGGCGGCCACCGGTGACGGCGCCCGGATGCTGAACGTCGCGGTCTTCGGCGCCACCATCTCGTACGCGCTGATGTCCCTCTCGCACATCGTGCTGCGCCGCCGCGAGCCCGCACTGCACCGCCCGTACCGCACCCCGGGCGGCGCGCTGACCTCGTCCGTCGCCTTTGTGCTCGCCTGCTCGGCGCTGGTGGCGACCTTCCTGGTCGACAAGGAGGCGGCCTTCATCGCGCTGGGCGTCTACGGCGTGGCGCTGGCCTACTTCGCCTTGTACTCCCGCCACCGTCTGGTGGCAGCGGCGCCCGAGGAGGAATTCGCGGCGCTGGCGGCGGCCGAGGCAGAACTCGAACGCGACTGACACCCGGCGGACCGTACGTCGGCCCGTCGCCCCCCGCCCCACCCACGCACGGAGGAGCCCGATGTCCCAGCCGCTGATCGGCATCAGCACCTATCTGGAGGACGCCAGGTGGGGGGTGTGGTCGCTGCCCGCCGCGCTGCTGCCCGCCGGCTACCACCGGATGGTGCAGCGCGCGGGCGGGCTCGCGGTGCTGCTGCCGCCGGACGACCCGTCGGCCGCGACGGCGGCCGTCGCCCGCCTGGACGGGCTGGTGATCGCCGGCGGGGCGGACGTCGAGCCCGTCCGCTACGGTGCGGCCGCGCATCCGATGACAGGGCCGCCGGCCCAGGACCGGGACGCCTGGGAAGTGGCCCTGATCCAGGCCGCGCTGGAGAGCGGCGTACCGCTGCTCGGCATCTGCCGGGGGCTGCAGCTGCTGAACGTGGCGCTGGGCGGCACCCTCGTCCAGCACCTCGACGGACACGCGGGCCCGCCCGGCGTCTTCGACCGGCATGTCGTCGAGCCGGTTCCGGGGACGCTGCTGGGCCGGACGCTGCCCGAGCCGGTGTCCGTGCCGACCTACCACCATCAGGCGGCGGACCGGCTCGGGCGCGGGCTGCTCGCTTCGGCCCATGCGCAGGACGGCACGGTCGAGGCGCTGGAACTGCCCGGCGCGCGCGGGTTCACCCTGGCCGTGCAGTGGCATCCGGAGGCCGGGGACGACACACGGGTGATGGCCGCACTGGTGGCGGCGGCGCGCACGGGGTCCGCCGTGCGGTGAACAGGCTTCCGGCGTACGGGCGTTCACGGGCCGCAGCCCCGGCCGTCGGGCCGCTGACGCTGTATGCCGCCCAGGGCCGCGGCCGCCGCACTACGCTTCCGGCATGGACGAGGCTTCCGGCACGGACGAGGATTCGCGGGCGTTCACGGACCGGCTGCGCCGCGAGGCCGGGGGCTCGACGGCGTACGAACGGCTGGCCGCCTCCGCGGATCCGGAGGAGCTGGCCGGGGTCCTGACCGAGCCGGGACAGCCTTTGTGGGCCAGGGAGCTGGCGGCGTTCCGGCTCGGCCGCGCCGGGGACCGCCGGGCCTTCGAGGCGCTCGTGCTGCTGCTCAACCACCGCGACTCGG
>NZ_JAAGLN010000126.1 GCF_010548145.1 Streptomyces sp. SID10853 | reverse complement strand
GGCAGGTGGGCGTACGGCTGCTGCGCGACGGCGAGGCGGGGGCGCTCGCCGGGCTCGGCGGCGTGCTGAAGCCGGCGGACATCGAGGCGCTGTACGCGACGGCCCGCGACCGGAGGAACTGGCTGCGGGTGTGAGGCGGGCCGGTGCCGGAAGGCCACCGGGCCGCAGCCGGGGTCAGGTGCGGGGCAGCGGCCGGGCCCGGTTGCGGTTGATCAGGGGGCCCAGCAGATCGCCGTACTGCCCGAGCCTGGGGCCGATGTCGTCGATTCTGAAGACCAGGCCGGCCGGGTCCGTGCACCCCTCGACCTCCTCCCAGGTCACCGGCGTGGAGACGGTCGGTTCGGCCTGTGCGCGCACCGTGTAGGGCGTCGCCGTGGTCTTCGCCGCCGCGTTCTGGCTGTGGTCCACGAAGACCTTGCCCGGCCGCAGCGCCCGTTTCATCCGGTGCAGGGCCAGCTCGGGCAGCGCCGCCTCGGCCTCGATCGCGAGCGTTCTGGCGTATGCCGACACCTCGTCCGAAGGCGTCGGCTCCAGCGGTGCCAGCAGATGGAGCCCCTTGGAGCCCGAGGTCTTCGCGTACGCGGTCAGCCCGTCCGCCGACAGCCGCTGACGCAGCCACCGCGCCACGGTGCAGCACTCGACCACGGTGGCGGGGTCCCCGGGGTCCAGATCGAGGATGAGGCGGTCGGCGAGGGCCGGTGCGTCGGCCTGCCACTGCGGGGTATGGAACTCGACCACCAGATTGGCCGCCCACATCAGGCTCGACAGGTCCTGCACCAGTACCTGGCGCGCGTCCCTGGTCCTGGAGCGCGGCACCTCGGCCGTATGCACCCAGGAAGGGGTGCCCGGCGGCACGTTCTTGGTGAAGAACCGCTGGCCGGCGGGGCCGTCCGGGTACCGCAGGAAGGAGACGGGGCGGCCGTACAGATGCGTGAGCAGGGCCCCCGCCGTGCCCGCGTAGTAGTGCAGGACCTCGCCCTTCGTGGTGCCCGTGGCCGGATAGAGGACCTTGTCGAGGTGGGTGAGCGGCAGCCGCCGCCCCTCCACCTCGGTGATCGGCGACATACGATGAGAATCCCACGAAATGCGAAGAATGCGATATCCAGCAGCATGGAGCTACAGGGGCGACAGATTCGTACCGAGCCGTACTGACGGACGGGAGCCATCGTGCGATCCATCTGGAACGGGGCCATCTCCTTCGGCCTGGTCAGCATCCCGATCAAGCTGGTGAACGCCACCGAGAACCACTCGGTCTCCTTCCGCCAGATCCACACCGCCGACGGCGGCCGTATCCGCTACCGGAAGGTCTGCGAGCTGGACGGCGAGGAGCTGACCGCCGACGAGATCGGCAAGGCGTACGAGGCCGACGACGGTTCCATGATCCCGATCACCGACGAGGACCTGGCCGAGCTGCCGCTGCCGACCGCGAAGACGATCGACATCGTGGCGTTCGTGCCGCTCGACTCGATCGACCCCTTGCAGATGGGCTCGGCCTACTACCTCGCGGCGGGCGGGCCGACGGCCGACAAGCCGTACACCCTGCTGCGCGAGGCACTCAAGCGCAGCCGCCGGGTCGCGATCGCCAAGTTCGCGCTGCGCGGGCGGGAGCGGCTGGGGATGCTGCGGGTCGTCGGCGACGCCATCGCGATGCACGGGCTGCTCTGGCCGGACGAGATCAGGTCGTACGAAGGGGTCGCGCCGGAAACCTCCGTGACGGTGCGGGACGCCGAACTCGACCTGGCCGACACCCTGATGGACACCCTCGGCGAGGTCGAGATGGACTCGCTGCACGACGACTACCGGGAGGCGGTCGAGGAACTGATCGCCGCGAAGACGTCCGGCGCCGAGACGCCCGCACAGCCGGCGGCCGAGGCGGGTGCAGGCAAGATCATCGACCTGATGTCGGCGCTGGAGAAGAGCGTGCAGGCGGCGAAGACTTCGCGTGGCGATGAGGGGGCCGATGGAGAGGCGGCGGACGAAGGCGAGGGGGAGGACGCCGAGGTCAGGGAGCTGCATCCGGGCGGAAAGCGGAAGGCGGCGGCGAAGAGCGGCGGCGGGGGCGGGCGTTCCGGTTCGGGTTCCGGTTCGGGGTCGGGGTCGGGGTCGGGTTCCGGGTCCGGGTCCGGGGCCGCCAAGTCCGGGCCGAAGAAGGCGGCTTCGGGACGTGCGGCGCCGAAGAAGACAGCTGCCAAGAAGAGCACCACGCGCAGGACGGCTTCGGGCGGAGGCGGCGGTGGGACCTCGTCGGCCAAGGGCGCAACGGCGAAGAGGGCCTCGGCGAAGAAGAGTTCGGCGGGCGGGACGTCGGCCAGGAGCAGTACGTCCAAGAAGAAGGCAGCGGCCGGCGGGCAGGGGTCCGGAGGAAAGAAGCGCGCATCGGCGTGACGCCCCCCGGCCCTGCCCCGCCACCCGGCCCCGCCCCGCCGTCCGGCCCTGCCCCGCCACCCGGCCCCGTCCCGCCGTCCGGCCCTGCTCTTCACCGACCTCGTCCCGCCGTCCGGCCCCGCTCTTCACCACTCTCGTCCCGCCGTCCGGCCCCGCTCTTCACCACTCTCGTCCCGCCCTCCGGCCCCGCTCTCCACCACCCTCGCCCTGCCCTCCGGCCCCGCTTTCCACCACCCCCGCCCCGCCCTCCGGCCCCGCTCCCCACCACCCCCGCCCCGTCATCCCGGTCTGGAACGGGCCCGGTTGGCCGTACCGCGTCATGCTCCCGGCACTGACAAATGTCCTGCCCGGTACAGGACAGCTGCCTCTGCCGGGGACCCCTCCCGTTTCGCGAAGCTGGACGCATGGAGAACGCGACGGAGAACCGGAAGAAGAAGAACGTGAGCCCGCTGGTCGTGGATGTCATCATCCCGATGGGCGCCTACTACCTCCTCAAGAACGAGGGCATGGGCACGGTCGCAGCCCTCGCCTGGAGCAGCGCACTGCCCGCCGTCCGCGCGGTGTGGGGCATCGTCAGGGAGCGCCGGGTCAACGGTCTCGCCCTCCTGATCCTCTTCGTCAACGTCGTCGGGCTGGCGCTCACCGCGCTCTCCGGTGACCCCCGGCTGATGCTCGTCAAGGAGAGTGCTGCCGGCAGTGCGGTCGGCATCGGGGTGCTGATCTCCGTACTGCTCGGAAAGCCGCTGATGACCGCCGGACTGAAGCCCTGGGTCGTCAAGAGCAGCCGGGACAGGACCGAGGCGTGGGACCGGCTTTCGGCGGGATCCGCGCGCTTTCGCCGTCTGGAGTCGCTGTTCTCGCTGGTGTGGGGGATCGCCCTGCTCGGCGAGTGCGTGATCCGGGTGATCGCCGTGTACTCGCTGCCGGTCGACACGATGGTCTGGTTCGGCAACGTGATCATGGGGTGCTGTGTGGTCCTGGCGATGCTGGTGGGCGGCGCGCTCGCGGCCGCGCCGATGGAGCGGCTGGTCCGGGCCGAAGCGGCCGCCGGCGCACCGGATGCGTCCGGTCGTCCGGCCCGCTCCGTTCCCGCCACGACCACCGACACCGCCCGAGCGGCCTGAGCCACTCAGCAGCCACTCAGCAGCCGACGGGCCTTCGGGCCGACAGGACCACGTGACCATGGGACGGGGAGAGCAGCACCATGCGACGCCACGGCATCAACTACGACACCGGATTCACCCCGATCGGCGAGAAGATCTCGCGCCAGGACTTCGACCCCGCGGTCGTCCGCCGCGAGATGCGGGTCATCGCCGACGAACTGCACTGCGACGCGGTCCGGGTCTCGGGCGGCGACCCGGACCGCCTCTCGGTCGCCGCCGAGGCCGGGGCCGCCGCGGGGCTTGAGGTCTGGTTCGCCCCGTTCCCCTGCGGTCTGCGGCCCGACGCGCTGCGTGACGTCCTGCTCGACTGCGCCGACCGGGCTGAAGCGGTACGGCGGACCGGCGCCGAAACCGTCTATGTCACCGGCTGCGAGATCACCCTTTTCAACCACGGGTTCTTCGCCGGGGAGACCCTGTTCGAGCGGATGGCGACGCTCAGGGGCGCCGCCGGGGGTGACGGAGACGGGTGGGCGCTGTACAAGGAGGCGATGGAGAGGCTCGACGGGTTCCTCCGGGAGACGGCCGGAGCCGTACGCCCGCGCTTCGGCGGCCGGCTGAGCTATGCGTCGGGCCCGTGGGAGCGGATCGACTGGGCGCCCTTCGACATCGTCGGCGTGGACGCCTACCGCGCCGAGCACAACCAGGAGCGCTTCCGGGACGAGGTCCGCGGGCATCTGGTGCACGGAAAGCCGGTGGCGGCAACGGAGTTCGGCTGCTGCACCTACCGGGGCGCCGGCCTGCGGGGCGGCACCGGCTGGACGGTCGTCGACGAGCAGGCGCAGCCGCCCGCGCTCGACGGGGAGTACGTCCGCGACGAGGGGGAGCAGGTCCGCTACTTCGACGAACTGCTCACGGTGTTCGAGGAGGAGGGCTTCGACGCGGCCTTCTGGTTCACCTTCGCCGGTTACGGAGCACCGCACCGCCCCGGCGACCCCCGCCACGATCTGGACCTGGCCGCGTACGGAGTGGTGAAGATGCTGGACGGGCCGGCGCCGGGACCACCGCGACCGGACACGCACGCACCGGCCGGGGCTTCGGATGCTGCCCGCACGGGGCTGGGCTGGGAGCCCAAGGAGGTCTTCCATGCGATGGCCGCCCGTTATGATCTGAGTCACAAATAACACGTGCGTTCTGTTCGGGGGTGAGCTGTACGCCCCGTGTCCGCGCCCCGCCCGATTCCCCGGAGCGCCGGGGCGCGCACGGCCTGACGTGCTGCTTTCCCGGGAGCTCCGCCTTTCGCGCCCGCGCACCGCTGTCCGTGACCCCTGGGACACGAGGGGTGAGGGTGGTGAGCGGTCCGGTCCGTGAGTCGATCTTCCGGCCGCCACGAAATGTGGATGCCACGTACAAGAGTTAGATTGCTTGCGTCAACTAACGACCCGTGTCCACCGGGTGTGTGTCGGCGGGCAGGGGTGCGCGCAGAGGGGAACGTGCATTGTGGGCATGACCGGTCGAATACCCGTGGAGTCGTCGCCCCCGGCCGGACCGGGGGAGCACTACAAATGGATCGCACTGTCGAACACCACGCTCGGCGTGCTGATGGTGATGATCAACCAGTCCATCGTGCTGATCGCGCTTCCGGACATCTTCCGTGGCATTCATCTCGACCCGCTGGACTCCGCGAACACCAGCTATCTGCTCTGGATGCTGATGGGCTTCATGGTGGTCACCGCGGTGCTGGTGGTCACCTTCGGCAGGCTCGGCGACATGTTCGGCCGGGTCCGTATGTACAACCTCGGCTTCGCCGCCTTCACGCTCTGCTCGATCATGCTCTCGGTCACCTGGATGGACGGCAGCGCGGGTGCGCTCTGGCTGATCGGCTGGCGTATCGCGCAGGGGATCGGCGGAGCGCTGCTCTTCGCCAACTCGACGGCGATCCTGACCGACGCGTTCCCGGCCAACCAGCGCGGCACGGCGCTGGGCATCAACTCCATCGCCGCCATCGCCGGTTCGTTCCTCGGGCTGATCCTCGGTGGCGTGCTGGCTCCGGTGAACTGGAAGATGATCTTCCTGGTATCGGTGCCGTTCGGGGTGTTCGGCACCATCTGGGCCTATCTGAAGCTGCATGACACCGGCGTGCGGGCCAAGGCGCGCATGGACTGGTGGGGCAATGTCACCTTCGCCGTCGGACTGATCTCGGTGCTGGTCGGCATCACGTACGGCATCCAGCCCTACGGCGGCAGCACCATGGGCTGGCTCAACCCGTGGGTGCTCACCGCGCTCATCGGCGGGCTGGTCGTGCTGGGGGCCTTCGTCTGGATCGAGATGAAGGTGGCCGAGCCGCTCTTCCGGCTCTCGCTCTTCCGGCTGCGGGCCTTCACCGCGGGCAACATCGCCAGTCTGCTGACCGCGCTCGGGCGCGGCGGGCTCCAGTTCATGCTGATCATCTGGCTCCAGGGCATCTGGCTGCCCCTGCACGGATACAGCTTCGAGAAGACCCCGCTCTGGGCGGGCATCTACATGATCCCGCTGACCGTCGGCTTCCTCCTGTCGGCCCCGCTCTCCGGCTGGCTCTCGGACCGCCTCGGGGCGCGGCCGTTCACGGTCGGCGGCGCGCTGCTCACCGCGGTGAGCTTCCTGGCGCTGATGATGCTGCCCACCGACTTCAACTACTGGATCTTCGCGCCGCTGCTGCTGGTCAACGGTGTCGGCTCCGGTCTCTTCGCCTCGCCCAACCGGGCCGAGATCATGAACGCGGTCCCCGCCCAGTCGCGCGGCGCCGGGGCCGGAATGACCGCGACGTTCCAGAACTCCGCGATGGTCCTGTCGATCGGCATCTTCTTCAGCCTGATGATCGCGGGCCTCTCGCACACCCTGCCGAGTGCGATGCACGACGGTCTGGTGGCGCAGGGCGTGCCGGGCGCCGAAGCGACACAGGTGTCCCAACTCCCGCCGATCGCCGTGCTCTTCGCGGCGTTCCTCGGCTACAACCCCCTCCAGCAGCTGCTCGGGGACCACCTGAGCAAGCTGCCGGACGGCGGCAAGCACCTCACCAGCAAGGAGTTCTTCCCGCACTTGATCTCCGGCCCCTTCCACCAGGGCCTGGTCATCGCCTTCTGGTTCGCCGTGGCCGCCTGTGTGGTGGCCGCGCTCTCCTCGCTGCTGACCGGCAGGGTGGGGCGCAAGCACCGGGTGCGGCCGTCGGAGTCGCTGGGTTCCGAGCTGGCCGGGGTCTCCGGAGGCGCGGGCCTGGGGCTGAGCGAGCCGGTGGTACCGGACGGCGAGGGCGCCCACCCGGCCGCGCCGGGGCGCGGGACGACATCGGCGGGGCAGGGCGGTTCACCGCGCACCTGACCGAGCAGCGGTGAGAGTGTCCCCGGCCCGCCCGGCCGGGGGCACCGACAGCCGGCGCCCGCCCCCCCCCCGCTGGATGCCGGGCGGCGCCGGCGCACCGTACAACCGCGCACGCTCCGGGCCCCGTTGGCCGCGTGGTGGCCGCATGTCAGGGACGGGGGTCGCACGGCGGGGCCTCCCGCAGTACCGTCTGTCGGCATGCTGGATCTCGATGAGCGGTACGGCGAGGGCTGGTGCGTCACGCTGGCCCGGCGCCCGCTGACGGAAACCCTCGCGGTCATGGGGGTGGAGCCCGGCCGCCAGGGCGCCGTGGACGCACTCGACGGCGAGGGCGCCGAGGCCGAACCGCCCGCGCGGCTGACCGGCCGAGCGCTGCCCGGCGGGTGGTCACTGGTGGTGGAGACCTCCGGTATGACGGGGTGGGTCGGCACCGGGAGCGAGGTGCTGGCCGCGCTCTCGGCCGGTGGCGGCGCGGCCTGTTCGCTCACGGCCGGCCTGGGGCAGGACGAGGTGCTGTACGCGGAGGACGGCCGGATGCTCATCTGGTTCGAGCCGGTCACCGCGAGTCTGGAGGGTGAGGGCGCGGACCGGTTCCGGGGGCCGCTGGAGCGGGCCGGATTCCGGCCGGACCCCGACGGGCGCCTCGGCGCGGCCCTGGAACCGCTCCCCGGGTCGCAGCTCCTGGTGATCGCCGTGGAGGCCGTCACCGGGCTCCGGCTCACGGCCGAGGCATTCGACGGGCCGTGGCGGGGTGGCGTATCGGCCCTCTGATGACTTTCGGTCAACTTCCGCCGCGCGGAAGCCCTTTGCCCCTCCCGGGGGCATACCGGCCCAAGTGTGCCTTCATGGAGCCTTCACTTGACATGCCCATTATCTAACTGACTGAACCGGCTGTTGCCCTGCCACGAGCCGAGTGCTAGCCCCCTGCGCCGGTCTCCTCCCCGTCCTAACGTGCCCCACGACTCAGCACCATCTTCAGGGGGAAGACATGAGACACCGGAACCGCCGTCGCTTACTCCGGTCCGCAGGGGCGGCGCTCGCCGCCGGTGTGCTGATCGGCGTGGCGTCCACGACGAGTTCGGCCGCACCGGCTCCGGCAGCCGGACAGTCCCGTACGGACACATCAACACCGGTATCAGCACCAGCATCAGCAACTTTGTCGGCAGCGAGGACGCCATCGGCCGACCAGGCCGTCACCGTCAACGCCGGCATCTCCGCCGCCGACCTGGACCGCCTCCACAAGGGCGAGAAGCCGAAGGGGGGCCTCAAGGCCGTGCCCCTGCCCTCGGCGAAGAGCACCCTCCCGAAGGAGACGTTCCAGCAGGCGGCCGACGCCGCCCGCGCGCGGATCAAGAGCCAGGCCGCCACCCGGCTCGCCGATGTGCCGCCGTCGTCCACACCTCCGGCGCCGATCAAGGAGGACCCGAACCCGGAGCTGCTGCGCCAGTGCCTCGACGGCAGCGAGAGCGGCCCGTACGGCCACTACATCAACCGGTACGCCTTCTGCCTGAGCCAGAAGGTGACCGTGCGGTACTACGTCATCCACTCGGACGCGCCGCCGGAGTACCACGCGACCACCCGATTCACGTACCAGCTCTTCGCCCAGGGCGACAACCACTACCGGCACATCCGGGTCTGGGGCCGGATGAAGCAGGGCTCAGCCGACTACGACTGGCCCTGGTGGGACGATCTCTGGCAGACCCCGAAGATCGTGCAGCTCTCCATGTCGGGGGAGTGCGACGGGGCCGAGCTGGAGTGCAGCGGCACTTCGGGGACCGTGACGCTGCCCTTCAACTCCTGGGACCACGACCCGAGGTGGAACCACTTCGACATCGCCGACTCGTCCGACAGCTACGGCTCGGCACAGGGGCGCGACCAGATCGCGTACCACCGCTGGTTCCTTCAGTTCACCTCACAGGGTGAGGGGTACAGCACGCTGGTACCCGGCCGCGGGGCGGCCACCCGGATGCGCTGCGACTCGGCGAAGTACATCTCGGCGGGCCAGCAGAAGTCCTGCCTCTTCTCCGACTCGCTGCCGGTGCTGAACTACTACGCGACGTCCGGCTCCCCGACCGAGATGGTCGCCAAGCACATAGCGGACGCCCAGTACCACCCCGACACCACCTACCCGCTCACGGCTCCGCCCGGCACACCGAACCCACGCTCGAAGCAGATACCGGGCGCGGTGCTGAACGCGCCGCTGCACCGCATCAAGAACACCGACGCCGCCTGGAAGGAGAACCAGCGGCACAAGGACATGGCCTGCAAGGACACCGGCGACTACAAGGGCCTGGGGCTGCCCCCGGACAAGCAGCCGGACAAGAGCAAGCAGGAGCAGTGCGACGAGTACCCGTTCCGGGCCACGCTCGAAGGCGCGTCCAGTCCTGACTGGGACTTCTCCGTACGAGCCGTCCCGCGGTCCGACAACGCCAGCGCGGGAAGCCGCCTGAAGCTCTACTACCTGCACGAGCGGATCCTGTCCTGGGACCCGACACTGCCCGACCCGGCCGACTCGAACGACTGGTACTGGGTCAACATCAACTACTAGCGCCGGCACCGGCTCAACCGAGCGTGCGGACAAGGCTCTGGCCGGCATTTCGGCCGGCCAGAGCCTTCTTCCCGAAGCGCCCCGGCACGATCCGAACCCCCGCACACGGGGCGTAGGCCTGCCGGCTCAGGCGGCGGTTTCGGCCATCGAGGTGTCCGCTCGGGTCCGGCGGCGGTCCAGCCGGTCCCAGAGAGTCAGCAGAGGGGACGTCATCACCGTCGTCACCAGGGCGACAATCACGAGTACGCCGAAGAGCGCCGGCGAGGTGATGCCCGCGGCCAGGCCGACGTTGATGGCGATGAGCTGCATCAGGCCGCGGGCGTTCATCAGTGTGCCCACCCGGACGGCGACGTCCTGCGGCTCGCCCAGCAGCCGTGCGGTGGCCCAGCAGGCACCGAACTTGCTGACGACCGCCACCAGGACACAGGCCGCGGTGAACAGCAGCATCCTGCCGCCGGACAGCAGCGTGAAGTCGGTGTTCAGACCGGAGTAGGTGAAGAACAGCGGCAGGAACACGATGCGGCTGACCGGCTCGATGGCCCGCACCGCGCGGGTCACCACAGGGTCCCGGGGGAAGGCAACACCGAGACTGAAAGCGCCGAACACGGCGTACAGGCCGATGCGGTCGGTGTACCAGGCGGCGACGAACAGGATGAGGACGATGACCAGCAGCGTGTGTTCCTCGGTCAGCCGCCGCGCCCAGCTCAGCGTTTGCGGTCGCAGGCGCACGAACACAGCGAGGAACAAACCGAGCCCGACCGTGCCGATCGCGGCCAGGACGAAGGTCGACGCCCCGCCGCCGGCCAGGCTCAGCACCGCTGCCAGCAGGATCCAGGCCACGGCGTCGTCCAGCGCGCCGGAGGCCAGCGAGACCGAGCCGAACCGCGAGTCGGTCAGGCCGCGTTCGGTGATGATGCGCGCCAGCATCGGGAAGGCGGTGATGGCCAGGGTGACCCCGATGAACAGCGCGCCCACCAGTGGCGAGATGCCGTCCGGGTAGATGTCCACCCAGTTGTGGGCCATGGCGGCGAGGCCCGCCCCCAGCACCAGCGGTACGGCGATACCGGCCGCCGACACGGACACCGCCGTGCGGCCCACCGACGACAGCCGGTCCGTGCGGAACTCGTAGCCCGCCAGGAACATGAACGCGACGAGGCCGATCTGCCCGGCCACATACAGGACCGGTCGCAGTTCCTGGGGGAAGAGGGCGCCCTCGGCACCGGGGGAGATGAGACCGAGCACCGACGGGCCGAGGGCCACCCCGGCGACCATCTCGCCCACCACGGGCGGTTGTCCCAGATAGCGCAGCAACAGGCCGACGAGGCGGCAGGTGACGAGGATGACGGCCGCAGCGAGGAAGAACGCCGGACCCAGCTCGGTGGTCGACAACGGGGACTCCATGGTGAGGAGGCGAAGAGAGGGGGATGCCGTCAGGTGCTCCGGCCTGTGTACGGGCAGGTCGTGGCGGCCGGTTCGCTGGACCCGTCGGCGCCGGAAGCGGTGTGCTCCGGTTGCAACGGGCGGCCTTCGGTGTCGTGCTCGGCGAAGAAGCGTGCGGCGGGCCTGGTGCGGCGCGCGTCCAGGACCATGTAGGTGCCGAGGACGAGCTGCGTCAGACTGCGTCCGACGTCCTCGGCCCGGTCCCGTACCGCCAGCGCGGTGCGCAGGACGCGGCGCCGCGACGTGTCTGCCGGGCGGTTCCGGGGGATGAGGAGACAGGGGGCGCGGTGGGGGATGGAGCGGGTGTGGCTGACGGGTGAGTCCAGCTCGAAGCGGGCCAGTACCTCGCGGGTGGCGGCGCACATCGCGAGGGGGGAGAGGCGCCAGGCCGGACAGGGCCGGTTCGCGGCGACACCGAAGGGGATGTGGTGTGCCTCCTTGGCGGTCAGCGTCTCCCAGCGCCCGGGTACGAAGTCCTCGGGGTCGGTGTAGCCGGTGGCGTGGTAGTCGGGGTAACTGAAGGTCAGTACGGACCCCGACGGGATGAGCGGCATGTCATCGAGGTCGATGTCCGCGGTGGTGATGCGGTGGGCGACGCCGAACAGCGGGAAGAGCCGGAACGTCTCATTCATGACGTGCGACAGATAGCGGTCGTCGTCGCCGCCCGCCGCCACCCGCTCCTGCACCTCCGGATGCTGGGCCAGCACCAGCAGGAGGTGGGCCATCGCCTCCGACATCTGTACGACGGCGGTGTTGAAGAAGGTGCCCTGGAGGTAGTACGCGTGCTGGCGGCGGGTCAGCCCGGCCGGCAGCACATGCGGCACCTCACCTGCGTCCAGTCTGCGCAGCAGGTAGCGGGTCAGCCGGTCGCGGCGGCGCAGGTGCCGCAGCCTGGTGCACTTCAGGGCGTTGACCACGTCCTCGGCGTTGTCGACGATCAGCTTCCGCGCCTCGGGCGGGCAGTCCTCCCGGAACACCAGCGTGTAGAAGAACTCGGCCCACACCGGCATCATCAGATCGCGCAGCCGCACGGACCGCACGCCGTCGGCGCGCAGGCCGTCCAGGACGTGCCGGGTGCTGCGCGCGGCCGCGTCGCACAGCTCGGCCGACGGGCCGGACAGGATGGCGAGGGTGCGCCGGGACACCTCGTCGTAGCGTGGGCCGGCCTCCAGGTGCTCCTGGTGGATGTCGGCGCCGGGTGCGAGCCAGTACCAGAACAGGTCGGACAGCGCCGCGCCCTGGCTGCGGCCGTTCGCCGCGGGCTGGCCGTAGATCTCCTCGAAGCGCTCGGCGCCGCCGTACTCCTCCTGCGGGAAGGGCAGGCCCTCGTCGCCGTTGACGCGGGCGAAGAGCCTCATCCGCAGGGACACGACCCGGCCGGGCAGCCAGGCCGGGGAGGAGAGCAGCAGCGCGCAGCCCGCGGCCAGGGCCGCCCCCGTGGTCCTTTTCAGCATGTCCGTTCTCCTCTCGTCGCCCGCCGTGCCGTGCCGCGCTCGACGACCTGATCGGCCGTGAGGTCCTGGGGCCGGTGACCACCGCACAGGGCGAGCACGTGGTCGAAGTCCGCGCGCAGCGCGGTGAGGCACTCCCGTACGCCGTCCTCGCCGAGGTCGGCGAGCGCCCACAGCACGGGCCTGCCGACGCCGACGGCCCGGGCGCCGAGGGCGAGGGCCGTCGCGATGTCGCTGCCCCGGCGCACCCCGCCGTCCATGAGGACCGGCACCCGTCCGGCGACGGCTTCGGCCACCGCGGGCAGCGCCTCCACCGCTGCGGGGGCGGCATCGAGTTGCCGTCCTCCGTGGTTGGACACGAGCAGCGCGTCGATGCCCTGCTCGACGGCGGTGCGTGCGTCCTCGGGGTGCAGTACCCCCTTGAGGACGAGCGGCAGGCCGGTCTGTTCACGTAGCCGGCGCAGGTCGTCCCAGCCGGCCGGCCACATGGCGATGGGGCGAGGGCGGCCGGGCTCGCCGCCGGGCAGGTTCCGCATGTTCTCGGTGACGAGGCCGGGTGGCAGATCGTGGAAGCCGTTGCGCAGATCACGGGTGCGACGGCCGAAGACGGGAGAGTCGACGGTGACGACGAGGGCGGAGCAGCCCGCCCGCTCCGCCCGGCGGACCAGCTCGGTGGTGACCTCGGGCTCCGGCTGGAGGTAGAGCTGGAACCAGACCACGGCGTCGTCGTCCTGCTCGCGGGCGGCCGCGACGACGTCCGCCACGGCGGTGGTCGCCGCCACGCCTGTCACCAGCGGGACCCCTGCCGCGGCGGCGGCGCGCGCGGTGGCCGCTTCGCCGTCGGGGTGGGCCAGCCGGTGGAAGGCGGTGGGCGAGACGAACAGCGGTGCCGGCCACTCCCTGCCCAGGACGCTGACCCCGGTGCTGCGGTCGCCGCCGCCGCGCAGCACCCGGGGGAGCAGGGCCAGCCGGCCGAAGGCGTCCTCGTTCTCCTGCAGCGCGGTCTCCTCACCTGCGCCGCCGGCGAAGAAGTCGTAGTGCTCCTGCCGGAGTCGGCCGTGCACCGGTCGGGCCGGGTGGTGCGCCGGGCCGGATTCCCGGCCGGTCATGTCCGGGGCGCGGTGGGCGCGTCACCGGCGGGGGAGCCGTCGTCGGCCGCGAGGCGGGCGGTGAGGAAGGAGCGCAGCGGGCCGATGTGCACGTCAGGGCTGTCCCACTCGTTCTCCAGGTTCTCCGTGACGTGGTGCTCGGCGACCGGTTCGCCGCTGCCGTCGGGAAGGAACTGCCGTACCACCGGGTGCAGGTAGCGTGCGTCGAGACCGCTGGTGTCCTGCTGGTTCATCCGGTTGACGGTGACGTCGAAGGGGTCGACCTGGTCGTGGTCGGCGCCGTACTCCAGGGTGACGGTGAAGTAGGTGGACAGTGCCCCGAAGTCGCCCCGTCCGGCTGCCGCGTGCAGGTGCCCCACGGGCACCTCCTCGCAGTAGCGCACCTCGCCGCCTGCGTCGACCAGGACGGCGTCGCCGAGGAATCCGAACATCTGCCACAGGGCCGAGGTGCGGTTGATGCGCTCGGTGACTGCGTCGGCCACAGCGGCGCCGGTGGCGGGCAGGCCGGTGTGCGGCCACTGCACGTCGTGGTAGCGGCGCTCCAGTATGCGGGTCAGCGCCTTCACGCCGTACCGGAAACCGTGAATGAAGCCGCTGGTGGACTTCTTGAAGTCCAGCGACTGGGTAATGGTTCCGGCGAAGTAGAGATCGGGGACGCTGACCGATTCCCAGGCGTCCGTGAGGTGCGGGAAACGATCCTTGATGACCAGATCAGGGCGGCATTCATCGGCGAATATCGACGCATCGAATCGGAATCCGGTGGCCAGAATGACCCGGTCGTACGGGATGTCTTTGACGACCTCGTCGACGCGCGAGAAGCTGACGCTCACCACATATCCGCCGTCGGTATTGCGTGTGATGCGGAGAATATTTCCGTCGAGTATCGCATTCTGTGACTTAAGCTGGTACGTGTCGAGGAAGTTGTTGTTGACGGCCCTTAGGTGGCCCACAAAATGAGTGCGCCAGGCAAGCTTCAGTGAACTGGGTCCGGCCACGTGGATCACCGCGGCGGTCTCGATGAGGTTGTCCGCGGTCTCGAACGCGGAATTGCCACGGCCGATGATGAGAACCCGCTGGTCGACGAAGTCCTGCGGATCGACCGTCACCTCGTCGTAGCGCTCGGCCTCGGCCGCACCTTCGATGGGCGGCACGTAGGGCTGGGAGACGCCGGTGGCGACGATGACTCGCCGCGCTCGGACAACGTTGCCACTCTCGTCCGTCGCCACGAACTCGCCGCCGCCCGGGCGCGTTACGCGGCCGATGCGGGTGTTGTAGCGGATGTTCAGGCCGTGCTCGCGGGCGAAGTCGTCCAGGTAGTGGACGAGCTCGTCGGCCGGTGGGAAGTAACGGGGGGTGTAACTGGTGAACAGGGGGCCCTCGTCCGAGAGCAGCGAGTTCCAGTCAACGCGCAGCCGCAGTTCCGGGTCGCTCCAGCCGGTGTGCACCTTGTTGCTTGAAATAAGAGTCCGGTGCCTGGGGAAACGTGTGAAGAAAGCGCCAGGCGCGCCGCTTCCTTCCACGATCAGATAGTCCATTCCGGACCTCTTGAGGAAATATCCGGCTTGCAGGCCAGCAGGTCCACCGCCGATGACGAGATAGTCGACATGGACTGAATCGGACATTATGGTCCCGCCTTCCGTGGAGTGCCGAAGACGGTACTTGATGGTTAAAGCATGCGACCACCCTGCCTGAGTGTGATCTAGATCACATGCCCGAGGAATGGGGTAATTCCGAGCGTCGGTTAACGTGTGTGGTCGATTGGCGGGCTAACCAGACCCTCGCGCCGGTCTTTGCGATCGGTTTTCGGTCATTCACGCAGCCTTTACGTCGGCGGTTTCCGTCCCAGAGTGGAGATGAAGTGGACGAACAGTCCGGAGGCACCTTTCCGCAGACACTCATCGACGCTTTCCGCGCCGCTCCCGACCTGCCCGCCTTCGAGTACGAGGGGCGCACGGTCACCAGGGGAGAGGTGCTCGGCGCGGTCGCCGCATTCGTCCGGGGCCTGCGGGGGGCGGGCCTGACCGCTGGTTCGCACGTCGCTCTGGACACCGGGGTCTCGCCCGAGGCGTTCGCTGTCCGGATCGCGGCCCACGCCGTCGGCTGCACGGTGATCGGCCTGCGCCCCGGGCTGCCCCGAGAGCACCTGCGGTCCATCCTGGCCCGCGACGTCGCCGCCGTGATCACCGACGACACCAACAACGCCGGACTCTCCTCCGCGGCCGACGCACTGGGCGTCCCGCTGCTGGACGCCGCCGCCCTGCGGCCGAGAGAGGCGCCCCTTTCCGACTTCGGCGACCTCACCGCGCAGGGCAGCCCCGACGACATCGGCATCATCCACCTCACCAGCGGTAGCACCGGGCGCCCCAAGGGCACGACGGTGACCTATGCCGCACTGTCGCTCAACTGGGCCTTCGGACCGGCCTGCTGGAACGACCGCGTCCGCCGGCTCGCCGCGCGCTACGAACGCTTCCTGCTGTTCGGCACCCTGAACAGCGCCGTGGTCTTCGAGCACCTGGGCCTGTGCCTGATGGGCGGTGGCACCGCCGTGATCCCCGGGCAGCCGTTGCGCTTCCCCGAGGTGTTCGCCCAGCACCGCGTCACCGCGTGCCTGGTGACGGTGCCACGGCTGTACGCCATCCTCGACGCCGCCCGTGAGGGTGGCGCGGACCTCTCCTCGCTGCGCAGCCTCCTCGTGGCGGGTTCCCCGCTCCCACCGCACCGGCTCACCGACGCCGCAGCGCTGCTCGGCCCCGTCGTCCACCACGGCTACGGCCAGACCGAGACGGGCATGCTCTCCGTCCTCGAACCCGAGGAGCTGGCCGGCGACCCGGGCCTGGCCGACAGTGTGGGCCGCCCGCTGGAGACCGTCGAGACGGTGGTGCGCGACAGCGAGGGCCGGGACGTTCCGACCGGGGACGCGGGCGAGGTGTGGGTGCGCAGGCCGGACTTCTTCTGCGGCTACTGGGGCGACGCGCAGGAGACGGCGGACGTGCTGCGGGACGGCTGGGTGCGCACCCGCGACCTCGGCAGTCTCGACGCCGACGGGTATCTGCGATTGGCCGGACGCATCCGCGACATCGTCATCGTCAATGCCATCGTCCACTACGCGGGGCCCATCGAACGCGCCCTCGCCTCACATCCCGACATCGACCAGGCCTATGTCGTGAGCGTCCCCGACGAGCACAGCGGCGAGGCCATCCACGCCTTCGTCGTACCGCTGCCGGGAGCCGCCGCCCCCGCGGAGGAAACGCTGCGCGAGCTGGTCGCCCGTGAACTCGGCACGGCGAGCGTCCCGGCCGGCGTCGGCTTCCTCACGGAGGTTCCTGTGGCCCTCAGCGGCAAGCCGGACAAGGCGGCGCTGCGCGCGATGGTGCCGCCGCGCTGACCGGTCGGCGTCAGGACCGGGGACAGCGCGCGGGTGCCTGGCCCTGGCGGGTGGCACGGCTTTCGTTCCGAGGCCCGGCGACAGCTCCCTGCCCTGCCGGGCCTCGACGCCGGGATCAGCGCTTCCGCCGTGGGCCCTTCCACAGGGCCATGCGGCTGAAGAGACCGTCCCGCTTGACCAGTACGTGCACCAATATGGCCAGCATGTGCAGTGTGAAAAGGAGGAACAGCGCGTAGCCGAACACCAGATGCGTCCGGTGCAGCACTGCGTACAGTTCTGGATCGGTGGGAACGACCGCGGGCACGTCCACGGTGCCGAACAGTGCGAGCGGTTTGCCGGATGCGGACACCATGCCCCAGCCGATCAGTGGCTGCGCCAGCATCAGGGCGTAGAGCAGCCCCTCGGAGGCTTTCGCCGCCAGCCGTTCGGACGCGCTCATCGACTTGGGAAGCGCGGGACCCCGGTGCATGAGCCTGTTCACGAGGCGGACCACGGCCAGGAACAGGACTGCGGCGCCCAGCGGCTCATGCACAGAGACCAGGAGACTGTAGTCGGCCAGCGAGGCCGTCATCCCAGCCCCAATGAAGATCATGGCCACGATCAGAAGGGCCATGACCCAGTGCAGCCAGCGGGTGAACAGCGTGAACTGCCCCGGTCCGGCGCCGGGATCGGCGGGGGGAGCGAGGCCGTCTGTTCTGGCGTCAGTCATTTCGCAGCCTCGTTACGTCCACGGCGCTCTTGCTCTTGGACTCGCTGGTACGCCGTGCGAAGGACTGTGCGTACACCGCCGAGCGGGCACTGAGCAGGGGGTCGTCGGAAGGCGTGATCCCGGGGGGCACGACCGTGGGGTCGAAGTTGATGTCCCGTGCGTTGCCGGACGCTTCGGTCCGTGCCGACCCGATGGTGAGCGTTCCTGCGTCGATCTTCCGGCGCGATTCCGGCCAGGGGACAGTTGCGTCGTTGACCGGATCCGCGGGGCGGCCGATGACGAGTACCAGCCGCCACCGCAGCGGGCCGGCTTCGAGGGCGTTGATCAGCCCCTCGAAGAGGGCATCCCTGCCGTTGGCCGCTCCCTCGGCCGCGAGACGAACGGGCTGGAGGGGGGCCAGCGACCAGCGGACCGGCACGGTGCGGCCTGAATCGTTGGTGAAATGAAAGGTGTTGAGCCCATTGAAGGTGCTGTCCGCGAACCCCGAAGTCGGCGGATGGGCCTGTGCGATCCTCATCGCCAGCGCTGTCTCCGGGTGCCTCTTCAAGAACGCGGCCGTCTTGGCCGGATCCGGCTTGCCCGTTCCCGGGTCAGTCCTGAAGGCTCGGTTGCGCTCGTGAAACCCGCGCGGTGTCCGGTCCGGGAACGCCGGCAGGTTGATCATCGCTGTGCGCCACTGTTCATCACCGGGAAGGTCGAACCGAAGCCCGAGACCTCGGGTGGCCATCGGGGCGTCGGAAACATCAGGAACCCCTCCGGAGAGTGAGAACCTTCCGATGACCGGTGTCTGCCTGTCTCTCTCGAAGACCGCGGCCTTCGACAGCGCAACGCCCGCCCCATTGCTGGAGAAGGACCCGGAAACACTGACCCCCTTCGCGTGGTTCCGCCGGAAACCCGCGTGCTTGCCGAAGTCGGCCTCCAGGCCGTCGACCACCCGGGCGGGGGTCAGCCTGTGGGGGGTCAATCGCCCCCCGACATACATCAGCGCCCCGACATCGACCGCCCCGACACCGGCGACGGCCGCAAGGCCGGCGAGTGCGGTCCTACGGCTCGGCGGGCCACTGGGCAGCGCGGACGGTTCCGGGTCCTCTTGACGCAAGAGATCTCTCCTCCATCTGTCTGGTGCGAGCGCAAGCGCGAGCGCAGACGAGCGCGCGTGCGCGCTGGGCGCGAATGTTCTTGAGGTGTACGCGGCCCGAGGGCGAATCGTTGAAGATCACGCAGGGCCGGGAGGGCGGCGTCATGAGACCTGCGGTGAAATGCGAGGGTCCGGATCCCGGAGGGGCGCGTCCGGCGGTCGGGGTGGCCGGGACGGACCGGCTGGATCGCCCTCCGGCCGGCCCGAGCCGGGCGATCCGGCAAGCATGATCATGCTGCACGCCCGGGGCAGTCGTTATCTGCGGCAGTCGGCAGTCGGCAGTCGGCAGTCGGCTGTTGTCTGCGGCAGCCGGCCGCACATGCAGCAGGCCCCCCGATCAGACGTGTTGCCTGATCAGAGGGCCTGTTCGGCACCTGAACCACGGTGCCCCCGGCAGGATTCGAACCTGCGCACCCGGCTCCGGAGGCCGATGCTCTATCCCCTGAGCTACGGGGGCGTATCGCTGCGGTGAGCGGCGACGGGTAGAACCCTACCAGCTCAGCGGGGGTGACCATGAACAGGATTCCGCGGTGAGCGGCGTCCGGAGTCCGCACGGGGTGGAAGTGGGCAAAACCCGGACGCGACGGCGGCCGCGGTTCTACGCTCGTGGGTGTGTCAGGCACGTACGGCAGGGTGCTCGTTGTCGACGACAACAAGGTCATCCGGCAGTTGATCAGGGTCAATCTCGAACTGGAGGGCTTCGAGGTCGTGACCGCGGCCGACGGTGCCGAATGTCTGGAAGTCGTCCACCGAGTCGCCCCCGATGTGATCACCCTCGACGTCGTCATGCCGCGGCTCGACGGACTGCGCACCGCCGCCCGGCTCCGTGCCGACCCGCTGACCTGCCGGCTGCCGCTGGCGATCATCAGCGCCTGCTCGCACCAGGAGGTGGAGAGCGGGCTCGCCTCCGGCGTCGACGCCTTTCTGGCCAAGCCCTTCGAGCCGGCCGAGCTGATCCGGCTCGTCGCCCGGCTGATGCGCCGCGAGCAGTCGCCCTCCGGCGGGCCGGGCCGGAGCGCCCCCGGCGGTGGCAGCAGGCCCGCCGGGTGGGCCGGGAGCACCCTCGGCTGACCGGATGGCGAAACCGGTTCGCGAAGTGGCCCCCCTTCTCCCATACGCTGGTCCTGTGACTCCCGCAGAGCTCTCCCGTACCGTCGCGCGCGCCGTGCGCCGCGCGGTCGACGAGGGTGCCCTGTCCGTGCCCGTCCCCGAGCGGGTCAGGGTCGAGCGGCCCAGGCCG
>NZ_JAAGLN010000125.1 GCF_010548145.1 Streptomyces sp. SID10853 | reverse complement strand
AGCCGGCCGACCGCCGACCGGCGGGCGGTGCCCGCGTCGAGCAGCGCGTACGCGGCCTCCAGCGGACGTGCGGCCCGCTGGTAGAGACCGGCGGCGCCATGCCGGTCGTCGAGCAGCCGGATCTGCCGTACGGCCGCTTCGACGGCGCTGACCTCCGCCTCGCCCACGTGGCGCTGCGACGGTACGGGGGCCGGGCCGAGGCCCAGTGAGACGGCGGCCATCGCGGCGGAACCGCCGGCCATGAATGCGCGACGCAGCACGTCGCTCTCCTCGTTGTTCTGGCTGGTGCAGGGGTGGCTGGTGCAGGAGTGGCTGGTGCAGGGCCGGCTGGAAGGGGGCAGGCCGGTCGGGGGCCGGGACGGTGGCTCGGCACCGGGACAGACGCCCCGGCCCCGCACCACCCCCCGGTCGGAGAACCCCAGGTCCTTCAGGGTCGAACCGGGGAACATATGCAGGAACACCCGCTCGTACGCGTAGTTGGGGCAGCGGATCTCGCCGGCCTCGACGCGCCCGATGTACCGCGCGTCGCACGAGACCTGCTCGCCGATCTCGCGGGCGGCCCTGCGGATGGCCGCCGCGAACTCACCGGGCGAGCGCTGTCCGCGCAACTGCCGGAAAGCCGGGTTGCGTACCTCCCGTGACATCGCCATGGCCGAGCCCTCTCTGGCGGACAGTGCTGCCGGCCCGGACCGCTCCGGCGCGCAAAACGTACCGTCTGTGATGAGACACACACACCCGGTATAGCTACAAAACGGATATCTCACCCGCGATTTGCCATGAACTGCCATCCTTTACGGCGGCGCTGCGCCGTAGCCCTTGACGCCCGCAGGCGTTGAACCTTGTGGAGAACGAGGAGGGGTTGCCTTGTTGGAGACCGGTATCGAGATGAGCGGTTCGAGAACAACCGCCCGGCACACACCCAGCCAGGAGTGCAGCGCACCGCCCGAGGGCGCGGCCGAACCGTGCGATCTGGTCACGGTCCCCGCACGGCAGGGGCTGGAGGCGGTGGACATCCTGCGCCGGGGGGCGGATTCGGCCGATGTGGGGCCCGTCCTGCACGACGGAGCCTGCGACACGCTCGGCTTCCTCGTGCCGCCCGGCACGGCCGACGGCTGGGACCTGCCGGGCAGCGCGTGTACGCAGACCAACGGCCGCGGGCTGCGGATCCCCGAGGAGCCGCCGGTCCGGGGCACCGGCTGGCTGCTGCCGCCCGAGACGGCACCGGTCACCGACCCTTCGGTGCTGAGGGCGGCGCTCGGCGAGGCGGCCCGTCTGATCGAGGCGGCCGACAACCGCAGGTGACGGCAGGGGCCGCCGAGCGCCTGCCGAGCGCCTGCCGAGTGCCTGCCGGGCGCCTGCCGGGCGCCTGCCGAGCGCCTGCCGGGCGGCCGCTGAGCGCGTCCGCCGCCGGGCGCGATACTGGGGGAGTGGCGAAGAACAAGCGGCAGGGCCGTTCCGCACCGGAGTCCGTCGTCGAGCAGGTGGACGGCGGGATCGCCGAACTCAGGCCCGACCGCGACCGCCCGCGTGCCTGGACGCTGCTGATCGACGGTGCCCCGCAGTCCCATGTGGACCTCGACGACCCCACGTACCTCGACTTCGAGTACCAGCGCAGGCTCGGCCATGTCATCGATCTCGCCGGACCGCCCAGGCAGCCGCTGCACGCCGTGCATCTGGGCGGCGGGGCGTTCACCCTGGCCCGCTATGCCGCGGCGACCCGCCCCCGCTCCACCCAGCAGATCGCCGAAGTGGACGGCCCGCTGGTCCAACTGGTGCGCCGGGTGCTGCCGCTGGACCCGGGCGCCCGGATCCGCGTCCGCTCCACCGACGCCCGCGCCGCGCTCGCCAAGATCCCGGACGGCTGGGCGGACCTGATCGTCGCCGACGTCTTCAGCGGTGCGCGCACCCCCGCGCATCTGACCAGTACGGAATTCCTCTCCGAGGTCCGCAGAGCGCTGAAGCCGGCCGGCTGGTACGCGGCGAACCTCACGGACGGCCCGCCGCTCACGTATCTGCGCGGCCAGATCGCCACGGCGGCGGAGACCTTCCCCGAACTGGCCCTGGCGGCCGAGCCGTCGGTACTGCGCGGCCGCAGGTTCGGGAACGCGGTCCTGCTGGCTTCGGCGCTCCCGCTGCCGGTCGCCGAGCTGACCCGCCGGGTGGCGGGGGACGGGCACGCGGGGCGGGTGGAGCACGGCCGCGGACTGACGGACTTCACGGGCGGGGCGAGGCCGGTACGGGACGCGGACGCCGAGGCGTCGCCTGCACCGCCGTCAGCGGTCTTCAGGTAGCGGCGCCACCCGGCCGTGCGGGGGCGTCCGGCCGCCGGGCCCTCAGTGGTCGTCGACCTCGACCGTCGGGCTGTGGCCGTTCCAGGTGCAGAACACCGACACCGACCGCTGCCCCTGTGTGAAGGTCACCCGGATCCACTCCGGCTGCTTCCAGACCCGCATCTGCCAGCCGTCCGCCGGGGTCGCCGACACCAGCTCCGCCGAGGCAGCCCCCAGGTCGAAGACGGCCCGGCCGCCCGAGGACGTATAACTCCGGACATCGCCGGATGAACCGGATGTGCCGGGTGAATTCGATGAACCGGTCCGGTCGTTCGCCGTCGACGAGGCCGAAGAACGCTGCGAGGCCGGGGCCGAAGCGGACGGTGCGGGCGGCGGGGAAGCCTCGCGTGACGGGTGGGCGGAGGAGGGCGATGACGACCCGCCCGACGGTGAGCTGCCCGCCCCGGGCGACGCGGAATCAGGTGCCTCCGGCCGCTGTGTGGCCGACGAGAGCAGCTCGGGGCTTCCGGCCACCGGAAGTGCCCGGGGCAGGTCGTAGGCCGTGCCCGCCATCACCGAATGCACCCCCCACCAGGTCAGCGTCGTCGCCGCGCCGGTGGCGAGCGACCATGCCAGGGCCTGTGTCAGTCGCCGGATCATCGCGCCATACTCCACCACCCGCCCCAGAGGTGGCGCAACACGGTGAGACACGTCCCGCACGCCCCCGGATGGCGTACGGTGCCGCCCATGGCAAGTGTGCTCGTGGTCGAGGACGACCAGTTCGTACGCTCCGCCCTCATCCGGCACCTCACCGAGGCCGCGCACACCGTGCGGAGCGTCGGCACGGCCCTCGAGGCCCTGCGTGAGGTGGCCCATTTCGGCTTTGACCTGGTCATTCTCGATCTGGGCCTGCCCGATCTCGACGGGGCGGAAGCGCTGAAGATGCTGCGCAGCATCACCGACGTACCGGTGATCATCGCCACTGCGCGGGACGACGAGACGGAGATCGTACGGCTGCTCAACGACGGCGCCGACGACTACCTCACCAAGCCCTTCTCCGTGGAGCACCTGTCGGCCCGGATGGCGGCCGTACTGCGCCGCTCCCGCAGCCGGCCGGGCGCCGAGCCGCCCCCGCAGCTCATCCGCGTCGGCGGGCTCTGCGTCGACCCGCTGCGCAGACAGGCGGAGCTGGACGGGGTACGGCTCGATCTCACCCGGCGGGAGTTCGACCTGCTGACCTTCCTCGCCGGACGGCCGGGAGTGGTCGTACCGCGCAAGGAACTGCTCGCCGAGGTGTGGCAGCAGTCGTACGGCGACGACCAGACCATCGACGTCCATCTCTCCTGGCTGCGCCGGAAACTCGGCGAGACCGCCGCGAACCCGCGCTATCTGCACACACTCCGCGGTGTCGGGGTGAAGCTGGAGCCGCCCCGGCCGGAGCCGCCCCGATGAGGTGGGCGCTGGTCAAGGTGGCGCTGGCCGCCACCGCCATGGTCGTGGTGGCCTTCGCCCTGCCGCTCGGTCTCGTCATCAAGGAGATGGCCGGCGACCGGGCGTTCGCCGCCGCCGAGCGGAACGCGTCGGCCCTCGCCCCCACCCTCTCCATCACCACCGACCGTCTCGCGCTGGAGAAGGCGGCCGCCTCCACCCCGGCGGGCGCCGCGGGCCGCGTCGCCCTCCATGTGCCCGCCTCGGGTGAGCCGGGCAGCGGGCCGACCGAGACGGGCCACCGGCGCGCCGCGGCCAAGGACATCGAGGCCGCCCGCCGCCAGGCCGTCATCACCAAGGTGCCCGGCGGCTCCGCGCTCCTCCAGCCGACCGCGCTGCCGACCGGGAAGATCGCGGTCGTCGAGGTGTACGTACCGGACGACGAGGTCTCCCACGGCGTCGGCACCGCCTGGCTGGTCCTCGCGGGCGTCGCCGTCGCGCTGGTCGTCGGATCGGTCGCGGTCGCCGACCGGCTGGGCGTACGGATGGTGCGCCCAGCGCAGCGGCTCGCGCGGGCGGCGCACGAACTGGGCGAGGGCAGGCTCTCCGTACGGGTCGCCGAGGAGGGGCCCACCGAACTGCGCTCGGCCGCCGTGGCGTTCAACTCGATGGCCGACCAGGTCGTCCAACTCCTGGACAACGAACGCGAACTGGCCGCCGATCTCTCCCACCGGCTGCGCACCCCGCTCACCGTCCTGCGGCTCAACGCGGCCTCGCTGGGCGAAGGTCCGGCCGCCGAGCAGACCCGCGCGGCCGTCGAGAAGCTGGAGCGGGAGGTCGACACGATCATCCGCACGGCCCGCGAACAGCGGCCGCGGACCCAGGGGCAGCAGAGCGCATCCGGCGGCTGCGACGTCTCCGAGGTGATCCGGGAGCGGATGGCCTTCTGGTCGGCGCTGGCGGAGGACGAGGGCCGCACGGTACGGCTGGCGGGCGTGGGCCGGACGGTACGCATCCCGGTCGTACGCTCCGAACTGGCCGCCGCACTCGACGCGTTGCTCGGCAACGTCTTCCGCCACACCCCCGAGGGCACCCCCTTCGCGGTGGATGTGCACCACGCGGACGACGCCGTCATCGTCCTCGTGTCGGACGCCGGAGCGGGCATCGCCGACCCGGCGGCGGCACTGGCCCGCGGCAACAGCGGCCGGCGGACCGGCTCCACGGGGCTCGGCCTGGACATCGTGCGCCGGGTCGCCGAGTCGACCGGCGGTGACGTACGGATCGGGCGCTCGGTCCTCGGCGGCACCGAGGTCCGGCTGTGGATCGCCCTGGACGGCGGCCGTACGGGAGCGGCCCGCGGCCACCGGGTGCGGGGCCGCAGACGCGGGGCGCTCCGGGGGTCGGTACCGGGCTGATCCGGGGCAGTGGCACACGCCCGGGAAGCCCTCACGGGAAGGACAGCGGCACCCGTCGGCAAGCCCCGCATTAACCGCTCCCTTTGTCTTCCTTAAGCCCGCCCTAAGATCCTCGTCTTCCCTCCTGAACCGCCCAATTGTCCGGTTCGGACTCGCTAGCGTGCTGCCACACCCCCCACTTCCGTAACGCAGAGGCAGGCACGCCATGAGTACGACGACCCACCGGCGCAAGGTGAGCGGCACGACCAAGGCGATGGGCGCGGTCGTGGCCGCGGCCGTCGCAGGGGGCGGCGCGTTCGCACTGACCGGTACCGCGCACGCCGCCGATGTGGGCGCCGCCTACAGCAAGACCAGTGACTGGCAGGGCGGTTACACCGGCCAGTACGTCGTCAGCAACGACGCCGGGAAGGCGCTGACCGACTGGAAGCTGGAGTTCGACCTGCCCAAGGGCACCAGGCTCAGCTCGCTCTGGAACGCCGACTCCACGGTCGACGGACAGCACGTCACCGTGCGGCCGTCGAAGTGGGACAAGGCGGGTATCGCCGCCGGCAAGTCCCTCACCATCGGCTTCGTCACCTCGGCGGGTGCCACCGCCGGTGACCCCACCGGCTGTGTCATCGACGGCGCCAAGTGTTCGGTCGACGACGGCGGTGCGCCCGCGCCGAGCGGCCGGCCCACCGAGCCGTCCCAGCCGTCCGCTTCGAAGTCCTCGCAGCCGTCGGCCGACCCCACGGCGGCCGCGGGAGCGACCGGGAGCGCCGCGTCGAAGCCCGCATCCACGCCCCCCAAGGCCACCGGCACAGGCACCTCGTCGGGCGCGGGCTTCGCCCCGTACATCGACACCTCGCTGTACCCGGCGTACAACCTGCTCGACACGGTGACCAAGGCCGGGGTGAAGGAGTTCAACCTGGCCTTCATCACCTCAGGCGGCAGCTGCGCCCCGCTCTGGGGCGGTGCCACGGGACTCGGCGACGACAAGGTGGCCTCGCAGATCAGCGGCCTGCGGGCCAAGGGCGGTGACGTCCGGGTGTCCTTCGGCGGGGCCTCCGGCACCGAACTGGGCGCGGCCTGCACATCCGCCGACGCGCTGGCCGCCGCTTACGGCAAGGTCATCGACACCTACAAGCTCACCAAGGTCGACTTCGACATCGAGGGCGGTGCGCTGCCGGACACCGCGGCCAACACCCGCCGCGCCCAGGCCATCGCGCAGCTCCAGAAGTCCCACCCCGGGCTCGACGTCTCGTTCACGCTGCCGGTGATGCCCGAGGGACTGACCCAGCCCGGCGTGGACCTCGTTGCCAACGCGAAGAAGAACGGCGTCGACATCTCAGCGGTCAACATCATGGCCATGGACTACGGCGCCTCGTACAGCGGTGACATGGGTGACTACGCGACCCAGGCGGCGACCGCCACGCAGGCTCAGATCAAGGGGGTACTCGGGCTTTCGGACGCCGCTGCCTGGAAGGCCGTCGCGGTCACGCCGATGATCGGCGTCAATGACGTCAACACCGAGAAGTTCACGGTGGACGACGCGAAGCAGCTGGCCGAGTTCGCCAAGGCGAAGGGCCTGGCCCGGCTCTCGATGTGGTCGGGCGCGCGGGACAAGGAGTGCCCGGGCGGTGCGAAGGACTCGGCCGACCCGACGTGCTCGTCGGTGGTCCAGGACGAGCTGGCCTTCAGCAAGGCGTTCGCGGCGAACAGCTGACGCCGCTCCCCGAACAGACGCCCCGGCCGGCTCACCCCCCACCCGGCCGGGGCGTTTCGCCGTGCCCGGACCCGCCCGGACATCCCGTACGCCCGCCCGCCTGCCCGTACCCCCGCCCGGCCCCGCCCGGCACACCGGGCCGCGTAACCCGCCCGCTCCAGGGCGAAGTTCGAAGAAAAAAGGCGGCTGGCGTCCGGAACGGCCTTCCCCTCCAAGCCCCGTTCACCTTCCGGTGTACGGCCGTGATCCCGGTTCCGGTGTGCCCCTGCCAGGCCCCGTAGCCGGGCCTTTCGCGTGCGTCACCCCGCTGAACTGCGGGAACGCGCCCCGGCCCGGCATCGGGGCGGGCCGGGGCAGATGTCGGCAAGGGCTGTGCCGGACACGTTCTCGTGACGTGCGGGACACGCTCGGGCAACGGAAGCGTCTTCAACTCTTGACACCCACCCCTCCGAGGCAGCAACCTTCCGGCATCGGCGCATGGGAGCGCTCCCACATCGCACGGGTCCTTCCCGTACGGACAGAACAGCCCGTGTCTCCCCCCTTGCACTTCCCGGCACCCGTGCTCACCAGCGCGTATGCCGCGCAGTAAGAACCCGGTCCCACCCTGGAACAAGGAGTAGTGGAATGCGCATCACCCGCACCGTCGGCGGTCGCCGCCGCAGAGCCGCGGTCATCGCCACCACGGGCCTGACGGCCACCGCCCTGTTGCTGGCCGGCTGCAGCAGCGACTCGTCGGACTCGGGCAAGAGCACCGACGCGAACGGGAACATCACCCTGACCGTCGCGGACTACGGGCAGTTCGGCTACAAGGAGGCCGGGCTCTTCGCCCAGTACCACAAGCTGCACCCGAACATCACGGTCAAGGAAGACACCACCGCCGATGAGAAGGTCTACTACCCCAAGCTGCTCCAGGAGCTGAACTCCGGCAGTGGCCTGGCGGACGTTCAGGGCATCGAGGTCGGCCGGATCAAGGAAATGGTCGACACCAAGGCGGACAAGTTCGCCGACCTCAGCAAGGTGATCAACGTCGACGACTGGGTGTCCTGGAAGGAGAAGCAGGCCACCACGTCGGGCGGACAGGTGATCGGCGCGGGCACCGACATCGGTCCTATGTCGCTCTGCTACAACACGGACCTCTTCAAGAAGGCCGGCCTGCCGACCGACCGGGACAAGGTGGCCCAGAAGATCGCCGGCGGATGGAGTGACTACCTCGCGCTGGGTGAGGAGTACAAGAAGAACGCTCCCGCGGGCACCTTCTTCATGGACTCGGCGAGCGCCATGTTCAACGCTGTGGTGAGCTCCAACACGCAGCAGTACTACGACTCCAGCGGTCAGCCGATCTACAAGACCAGCTCCAGCGTCAAGGACGGCTGGAAGCTGGCCTCCCAGGCCGCCTCCGAGGGGCTCTCGCACGGTCTCGCACAGTTCGACCCGCCCACCTGGCCGCCGGCGCTGCGCAAGAACAGCGTCGCCACCGTCGTCTGTCCCGCATGGATGGCCGGTCAGATCTCGACGAACGCGGGCCCGTCCAACAAGGGTCACTGGGACATCACCACGGCCCCCGGCTCGTCCTCGGCCAACTGGGGCGGCTCGTTCCTGGGCATTCCCAAGAGCGGTCAGCACGTGGCCGAGGCCAGCGCACTGGTCAAGTGGCTGACCGCGCCGGCCCAGCAGGCCGCCGTCTTCAAGGCGATCGGCGCCTTCCCGTCCAACAAGAACGCGTACACCCTTCCCGAAGTGAAGAACGCCAAGCTTCCCTACTTCAACAACGCGCCCGTAGGCAAGATCTACGCCCAGGAGGCCGCCACCATCCCGGCTGCCGTGCTCGGCCCGAAGGACGCCGACATCAAGGACGCGTTCTCCACACAGATCACCAACATGGAGCAGCGCCACACCAGTTCGTCGAAGGCGTGGAACGACGCGATCAACAACATCGACAAGACGGTCGGCTGATCGGCACCGGTGCGGGCGGCCACCGGGCCGTCGGCGCCGGTCACCGATGCGGGCGGCGCCCTGCCGATGAGGCCGGACGCCGCCCGGGCGGTACGCACATGGACCGGCGATCCGACACCGCCACACCGGGCCGGACAGGTCCGGACACCGCCACACCGGGCCGGACAGGTCCGCTCATCGCGCCGGGTCGGCGCATCCCAGGGAAAGGACTCCCGCCTGTGGCAACCTCGACCCCCACCCGGGATACTTACGCCCCGCCTCCCCGCGGTTCCAAGCAGACGCCGGCCCGCCGGCAGAAGTGGCGGAGTCGGCTGTGGCGGTTCGACGACAAAGCATCCCCTTACGCATACATCGCCCCGTTCTTCCTGGTCTTCGGCGCCTTCGGTCTCTATCCGCTGATCTACACCGGCTGGATCGCCCTGCACCGCGTGGAGATGACCGGCCTCGACCAGATGCAGTGGGTCGGCTGGGAGAACTTCTCCAAGATCCTCCATGACTCCGAGTTCTGGACGGCGGTCGGCAACACCTTCCTGATCGGCGTGATGTCGACGGTCCCGCAGCTGCTGGTGGCGCTGGGCCTCGCCCATCTGCTGAACTACAAGTTGCGGGCCAGCACCTTCTGGCGCACGATCATCCTCACCCCGTACGCCACATCGGTGGCCTCCGCCGCCCTGGTCTTCGCCCTGGTCTTCCGGGCCGACGGCGGACTGCTGAACTGGGCGCTGCACTTCATCGGCCTCGGCCACACCAACTGGGCCAACGGCCAGTGGACATCGAAGATCGCCATCTCGGTCATCGTGATCTGGCGCTGGACCGGGTACAACACCCTGATCTACCTGGCCGCGATGCAAGCGGTGCCCACCGATCTGTACGAGGCAGCCTCGATCGACGGCGCTTCGCGCTGGCAGCAGTTCCGCAAGGTGACCATCCCGTCGCTGCGGCCGACGATCCTCTTCACGATCGTCATCTCCACCATCGGCTCGATGCAGCTGTTCGGTGAGCCGCTCCTGCTGGAGGGCGGCAGGCTCGGAGCGATCGGGGGCAACGAGAACCAGTACGAGACGCTCAGTATTTATCTCTACAACTACGGCTGGAACCTGGGGCATCTCGGTCCGGCCGCCGCGGTGGCCTGGGCGATGCTCGTTCTCCTGCTGCTCATCGCCGCGATCAACTGGCTCATCAGCCGCTTCGTACGCAAATCAGCGGCCTGACCGGGAGCGATATCCATGACTATGACCAGCCCCGCCCACGCGCCCGGTCTCACCACCCCGCCGGCCGCCGCCCCTCCCGCGCCCCGCCGCCGCTTCAGGCCCGGCGCGGGCCAGCAGCTGAAGGGCGGCCCCTTCGCCTACGTCGCACTGATCCTCGTCGGCATCGGCTCGATCCTGCCGCTGTACTGGACACTGGTGGCGGCCTCCCACACCCAGGACGAAGTACTCAACACCACACCGCCGTTCGTGCCCGGCGGGCGGCTCCTCCACAACCTCGACGCCGCCTGGAACCAGGCCCACCTCGGCAAGGCGATCGTCAACAGCATCATCGTCTCCTCCTGCATCACCGCGGCTACGCTCTTCTTCTGCACCCTCGCCGGTTACGCCTTCGCCAAGATGCGCTTCAAGGGGCGCGGCTGGCTGATGACCGCGGTCATCGCGACCCTGACCATCCCCCCGCAGCTCAGCGTCGTCCCGCTCTTCATGATGATGTCCAAGATCGGCTGGGGCGGGAACCTGGAGTCGGTGATCTTCCCGACCCTGGTGAGCGCGTTCGGTGTCTTCTTCATGCGGCAGTACCTGACGGAAGCGCTGCCGTACGAACTCATCGAGGCGGCCAAGCTCGACGGCGCCAACAACCTCCGCATCGTGCGCAGCGTGGTCCTTCCCGCGGCCCGCCCCGCGATGATGGTGCTGGGGATGCTCACCTTCGTCCAGGCGTGGAACGACTTCTTCTGGCCCTACCTGGCCCTGAACCAGCAGAACCCGACGCTACAGGTGGCCCTCGGCCAGCTGAGCGCCTCCTACACGCCCGACCAGAGCATCGTGATGGCGGGCGCGCTGATCAGCACGCTGCCGCTGCTCGTGGTGTTCGTGGTCTTCGGCAAGCGGATTGTCGGAGGCATCATGTCGGGCGCCGTCAAGGGGTGAACCACAGCACCCCCTTCCGGTACGTCCGTACGGCCGGTGCCTGACCACGGGCCGTACGGACCCGAACGTCCCGCCGCACTCCACTCAGGACCCAAGCCCCGCTTGAGCCCATCTGCCCCTGTCCGCCCACCCCTGGGAGCGCTCCCGCATGACTGCCGTACGACCCGAGACCACCACCCGTGAGCAGGCGCCCGAGACGACGGACTTCCCCCTGGGCTTCGTCTGGGGCGCGGCCACCGCCGCCTACCAGGTGGAGGGCGCCGCCGCCAGCGACGGCCGCACCCCGTCCATCTGGGACACCTTCAGCCACACACCGGGCAAGGTCCGCAACGGTGACACCGGTGACATCGCCGCCGACCACTACCACCGCTACCGCGACGACGTGGCGCTGATGAAGCAGCTGGGCCTCAAGGCGTACCGCTTCTCCGTCTCCTGGTCGCGCGTGCAGCCCACCGGCCGCGGCCCGGCCGTGGAGCGCGGTCTGGACTTCTACCGCAGACTCGCCGACGAACTGCTCGAAGCGGGCATCACCCCGGTCGCCACGCTCTACCACTGGGACCTGCCACAGGAGTTGGAGGACGCGGGCGGCTGGCCGCACCGGACGACCGCCGACCGCTTCACCGACTACGCGGCGATCATGGCCGACGCGCTCGGCGACCGCGTCGGCATGTGGACCACGCTCAACGAGCCGTGGTGCTCCGCCTTCCTCGGCTACGGCTCCGGGGTGCACGCCCCGGGCCGCACCGAGCCGGCCGCGACCCTGCGGGCGGCCCACCATCTCAACCTCGCCCATGGCCGGGCGACCGAGGTTCTGCGCGGTCAACTCCCCGCCACCGCGCAGATCTCGGTCACCCTCAATCTCCACCAGGTCCGCCCGCTGACCGGCAGCGCGGCCGACGCGGACGCCGCACGCCGGATCGACGCGGTCGGCAACCGGATCTTCACCGGCCCGATCCTGGACGGCGGCTACCCCGAGGACCTGCTCGCCGACACGGCGCATCTGGTGGACTGGCCGGAGCTGATCAAGGACGGCGACCTGGCCACCATCGCGGCCCCCATCGACGTACTGGGCGTCAACTACTACACACCGACGCTGGTTTCGACACCGGAGACCGGCACCGGAGACACCCGCGACGACGGCCACGGCAGCAGCGACCACTCGCCCTGGACCGGCTCCGAGCATGTCGCCTTCCACCTCGCCGAGGGCAAGAAGCGCACCGCGATGAACTGGTCGATCGACCCCGACGGGCTGTACACCCTGCTGACGGACGTCAGCCGGGCCCACCCGGGCCTGCCGCTGATGGTCACCGAGAACGGCGCCGCCTTCGACGACTACGTCTCGCCCGAGGGCCGGGTCGCCGACCCCGAGCGGATCGACTATCTGCACGGCCATCTCGACGCCGTACGGCGGGCGGTGGCCGACGGCGCCGATGTGCGCGGCTACTTCCTCTGGTCCCTGATGGACAACTTCGAGTGGGGGTACGGGTACTCCAAGCGGTTCGGCGCGGTCTACGTCGACTACGCGTCCCAGCGCAGGATCCCGAAGTCGAGCGCCCACTGGTATGCCGACGTGATCAGCCGCCACGCGCTGCCCCCGGTGGACTGACCGCGCCCGGCCCCGGCGGGCGGGCGGGACCCGGCACTGTGCCAGGTCCCGTCCGGCCCGCGGTCCGTTTCCCGGCGGGCCGCACCGCCCCGTAGAGTGGGAGCGCTCCCATCGGCGGCGCGCGGTACGGGACGGACCCAGCCCCCGAGCGTGTCGAGGAGCCGGCGACCGGACTTGGTCCGGTTATCCGCCTTGTGAGAAATTGACCGCGAACGGGAGGCAGCCATGGCGGCAGCGCGAGTACGGAGCGGCGGGCGGCCCACGCTCGAAGAGGTCGCGGCGCGGGCCGGGGTCGGCCGCGGCACGGCCTCCCGCGTCATCAACGGCTCGCCCCGGGTCAGCGACCGTACGCGGGAGGCTGTCGAGGCCGCGGTGGCGGAGCTGGGGTACGTGCCCAACCGGGCGGCCCGCGCGCTCGCCGGGAACCGCACGGACGCCATCGCGCTCGTCGTGCCCGAGCCCGAGACTCGCTTCTTCGCCGAGCCGTACTTCTCGGACATCGTCCGTGGCGTGGGCGCCGCGCTCGCCGACACCGAGATGCAGCTGCTGCTCACACTCGTCGGCAGTGACCGCGAGCGCGACCGGCTCGCCCAGTATCTGGCCGCGCACCGGGTGGACGGCGTGCTGCTCGTCTCCGTGCACGCCGACGACCCGCTGCCCGACCTCCTCCAGCAGCTGGAGATCCCGGCCGTGGTGAGCGGCCGGCGTTCCTTCCGGGAGACGCTTCCCTCGGTCGACTCGGACAACTATCAGGGGGCGCGCAGCGCCGTCGGGCACCTGATCGCGCGGGGCCGGCGCAGGATCGCGACGATCACCGGGCCGTTCGACATCTACGCCGCGCAGTGCCGCCTCGACGGGTACCGCAAGGCCGTCGCCGCTGCGGGCGCCGACGGCGACGAGGCGCTCGTCGCCCCGGGCGACTTCTCCGAGGAGAGCGGCCGCCGGGCGATGGAGCTGCTGCTCGACCGCCGCCCCGACCTGGACGCGGTGTTCGCCGCATCCGACGTGATGGCGGCCGGTGCCCGCCAGGTGCTGCGCGAGCGCGGTCTGCGGGTGCCCGACGACGTGGCGCTGGTGGGCTTCGACGACTCGGTGATCGCCCGTCATATGGACCCGCCGCTGACGAGCGTGCGGCAGCCGATCGAGGAGATGGGCCGCACCATGGCCAGGCTGCTGCTCGCGGAGATCGCGGTACACCGCTCGCCCGGGGCCCCCGCCGTCGAGCGGGCCCAGCTGGTGCTCCCGACGGATCTGGTGCCCCGGCTCAGCTCGTAGGGCCTTCCGCCCGGACCGGGCCGGGCGCCCGAGGCCGGCTGCTGCGCGTACGGAAAAGGGCCGACCCGCGAAAGCAGGTCGGCCCTTGATCATCAAGGGTGAGTAACGGGACTCGAACCCGCGACATCCTGGACCACAACCAGGTGCTCTACCATCTGAGCTATACCCACCATGACCGTGTCGTTTCCGACCGGCCGAGAAAAAGTGTACAGGGTCCGGGAGGGTGCTCGCTCCCGCCTTTCCGGCAGGTCGCCGCCCGTCCTCACGGAGTGTCCTAGCGGTCCTGATCCGTGGGGAGGACGTGCTTGGCCGCGATCTTCTTCGCGGTGTCCGAGTCCGGCCCCGGCTGCGGCACGAAGACGGCCTCCCGGTAGTAGCGCAGCTCCGCGATCGACTCGCGGATGTCCGCCAGCGCCCGGTGGTTGCCCTTCTTCTCCGGGCTGTTGAAGTAGGCCCGCGGATACCAGCGCCGGGACAGCTCCTTGACCGAGGAGACATCCACGATGCGGTAGTGGAGATAGCTCTCCAGATCCTTCATGTCGCGCAGCAGGAAGCCCCGGTCGGTACCGACCGAATTCCCGCAGAGCGGTGCCTTGCCCGGCTCCTTCACGTGCTCGCGTACATACGCCAGCACCTGCTGCTCGGCGTCGGCCAGCGTGGTGCCGCCGTCCAGTTCGTCGAGCAGGCCGGATGAGGTGTGCATCTTCCGCACCACGTCGGGCATGGTCTCCAGTGCCTCGGCGGGCGGGCGGATCACGATGTCCACCCCTTCGCCGAGCACGTTCAGCTCCGAGTCGGTGACCAGTGCGGCCACCTCAATGAGTGCGTCGTCCGTCAACGAGAGCCCGGTCATCTCGCAGTCGATCCACACCATGCGATCGTTCATACGCCCCACCTTAAGGGGCTGAGCCGCAAGGCCCAGCCCCTCGTGGGTACTGCTGCGTCCTGCTTTACGTCGCGCTGCGCTGCCCGGGGACCACGGGGCGGCCCGGTGCATAGGTGTCCGAGCCCGGTTTGCCCGGGTCGGGCAGCGCGGGTGACCCCTGCTGCGGCGCCGGGGGCTGGGTGCCGCCCGGTGCCGGTGCCGCTGCCGGTGTACGGCGGGACTGCGGGACGCCGTCCGCCGCCGGAGCCACCGGTACCGGCTCGGGCCCCTGCGGCCTGCGGGCCCGGTACGCCGTCCGGTACGCGGCCGGCGACGAGCCCAGCTGGCGCCGGAAGTGACCGCGCAGCGCGACCGGTGAACGGAAGCCGCAGCGGCCCGCCACCTCGTCCACCGAGTAGTCCGATGTCTCCAGGAGGCGCTGCGCCTGGAGCACCCGCTGGGTGATCAGCCACTGCAGCGGCGCACTGCCGGTCAGCGAGCGGAACCGGCGGTCGAACGTCCGGCGGCTCATGTACGCGCGAGCGGCCAGCGTCTCCACGTCGAACTGCTCGTGGAGGTGCTCCAGCGCCCAGGCGACGACCTCCGCCAGGGGGTCGGAGCCGATTTCCTCCGGTAAAGACCTGTCGAGGTAGCGCTCCTGGCCGCCGCTCCTGCGCGGGGGGACCACCAGCCGCCTGGCGAGCGCGCCCGCCGCGTCGGCGCCGTGGTCCGTCCGCACGATGTGCAGGCATAGATCGATTCCCGCCGCGGTCCCGGCCGAGGTCAGGACGTCGCCGTCGTCGACGAAGAGCTCACGCGGGTCCACGTGGACCGACGGATAGCGCTTCGCCAGCGTCGGCGCGTACATCCAGTGCGTGGTCGCGGGCCTGCCGTCCAGGAGCCCGGCGGCGGCGAGCACGAACGCGCCGGTGCACAGACCGACGATGCGCGCGCCCTCCTCATGGGCACGGCGCAGCGCGTCCAGCGCCTCGGGCGGCGGCGGCGAGGTGATCGACCGCCAGGCCGGGACGACGACGGTGCCGGCCCTGCTGATGGCCTCCAGGCCGTACGGCGCGGTGAGTTCAAGACCGCCCGTGGTGCGCAGCGGGCCTTCCTCGCCCGCGCTCACCAGCAGCCGGTAGCGGGGCACCCCGGCGTCCTGCCGGTCGATGCCGAAGACGGAGAGCGGAATCGAGCTCTCGAATATGGGCCCGCCGCTGAAGAGCAGTACCGAGACGATCTCCTTGCGGCGGCGCCCGGAGAGCTTTCTTGCGGTCTCCGCCACGGCGGTGGAGTCCTGGCCCTGACTCATGGTGCTAAGCCCCCCTCGGTGCTCATGGCTCCCTGATCCTGTCGGGACTGTCGCTCCTGCAAACTGCTTTTAATCGTCACAGCCCCTCGGTCCAGCACGAGATCCCCCGCCTCTTACCCAAGATCGAATCTACTGTGTCCCGTGCTGTCGGCGTGACAAGTTCGACTGACGGCGTTATGTCGACATGGCAACTTGGCGCGAAGCATTCGATCAGGAAGCGTTTCACTCAGGAAGCCCCCAGGGAAGTGGGCATCCCGCGCATGGCCCGTCCCAGTAGGGTGCGAGAGCCGCCGTTGGTCCTTTCATCCCTGGTGGCACGGGGGTTGACGTATCGTTCCGCCAAGGTCGGGGTAGGTCACATAAGTTGGCTGAAAACGATCGGGCGCGCGGGTGGGATTCAGTCAGCACACCGGCGTGCGCTGCCCAGACTGCCATCGGAACCTGTGCGCTCCCGGTACGCGCGGGCCCGCGCGGCGGACGAACGGCGTACGGAGAGCGGCCGGACGGCGGCCGGGCGGGTGCCGTACGCCCCCTGTCCGCCCGCCCGGTGGCCGGCACATGGCAGGCCGGTGTCCGGGCGCGCGTACCGGAGTGCGCGGGGGAGCGCGGAGTGGCACGGCCGGGCGGCGCCGGCGGCCGGTTTCCGGCGCCGGCGGTCCGGGACGGGAAGCTGTAGCTACCACCTGGCATTGCCATTTACCGGCCTGCTCGGGCATGCTCCCTGGAACGCCGGACTGGATCGGCGGGCAGTGGGCAGGAGAGGAGTGTCGCCGTACTCTGGAGGGTATGGGCTTGGGAAGATGATTCCCGGACACAGCTCCGCCGGACACGCTTCACCGCCAACTGCCGTTCCCTCCCAAGAGGATCTTCTTCGCCGAGATACCGATGGCCGGTTACGAATTCTCCGAACCCGCGGACCGCAGGCAGACCGCCGATCCATCGGCTGAACTCCATGCGGCGGACGCCTCACGTCACGCATGTGATCCCGCTTTCAGACACGGGGTCGTCGTCGGTTTCGACGGCTCGACCTCCAGTGAGCGGGCTCTCGCGTATGCCATCGGCATGGCCGTACGACTGGGCTCCGGCCTGATCATCGTCCATGTCGCCAACCGGCTGCCGACCACGGTCTGGGCGGGCTGCGAGCCCCCCGTCTTCGTGGACGTGCCGGACCACAGGACCGAAGTGCTCGGCCTCGAACTGGCCTGCGCCGACTACCTCGCCGATGTGCCCTGGATCCTCGTGGAGCGCGGCGGCGACATCTGCCACGAACTGGAGGAGGTCGGCCGGGAGTACTCGGCGGACGCGATCGTCGTCGGTTCGACGCACGGCATCGTCGGGCGGATCTTCGGCTCGGTGGCCGGCCGCCTCGCCCGGCGCGCCCAGCGGCCCGTCATCGTTATCCCCTGACCGTCATCCCGTCACGCAACACCGGCTGCCCCCGGGGCGGTTGCCACCGGGAGCAGCCGGACGGGCCGCTGCGGGGCCGTGCCTCTGGCCCCGCGCCGCTCGTCCCGTGCTACTCGACCGTGACCGACTTCGCCAGGTTGCGCGGCTTGTCGATGTCCCGGCCCAGGGCCAAAGCCGTGTGGTAGGCGAGCAGTTGGAGCGGGATCCCCAGCAGGATCGGGTCCAGCTCGTCCTCGTTCTTCGGCACCACGATCGTGTGATCGGCCTTCGGCTGCTCCTGGTGCGCGACCGCGAGGATGCGTCCGTCGCGCGCCTTGATCTCCTCCAGCGCCGCCCGGTTCTTCTCCAGCAGATCGTCGTCGGGCACGATCGCGACCGTCGGCATGGCGGGCTCGATCAGCGCGAGCGGCCCGTGCTTCAGCTCGGACGCCGGATACGCCTCGGCGTGGATGTACGAGACCTCCTTGAGCTTCAGCGATGCCTCGCGCGCCACCGGGTAGCCGCGCACCCGGCCGATGAACATCATCGACCTGGCGTCCGCGTACTCGACGGCCAGCTTCTCGATCTCGTCCTCGCGGTCCAGGATCCCGGCGATCTGGGCGGGCAGCTTCCGCAGCCCCGCGATGATCCGCTTGCCGTCGGCCACCGACAGGTCGCGGATCCGGCCCAGATGGAGCGCCAGCAGGGCGAAGGAGACCACCGTGTTGGTGAAGCACTTGGTCGAGACGACACAGACCTCGGGGCCCGCGTGCACGTACACCCCGCCGTCGGTCTCACGCGCGATGGCCGAGCCGACGACGTTGACCACGCCCAGCACCCGTGCGCCCTTGCGCTTGAGCTCCTGGACCGCCGCCAGCACGTCGTACGTCTCACCGGACTGCGACACGGCGACATACAGCGTGTCGGGGTCCACCACCGGGTTGCGGTAGCGGAACTCCGAAGCGGGCTCGGCGTCCGCGGGGATGCGGGCCAGTTCCTCGATCAGCTGGGCGCCCATCTGGCCCGCGTGGTACGAGGTGCCGCAGCCGAGGATCTTCACCCGGCGCACGCCCCGCGCGTCCCGGGCGTCCAGGTTCAGACCGCCCAGGTGCACCGTGGAGAAGCGGTCGTCGATCCGGCCGCGCAGCACCCGGTCGACTGCTTCGGCCTGCTCGGAGATCTCCTTGTGCATATACGTGTCGTGGCCGCCCATGTCGTACGACTCGGCCTCCCACTCCACGGTGGTCGGCGTCGACGAGGTGGTGGAGCCCTCGGTGGTGTAGGTACGGAAGTCGTCGGCCTTGAGGGTGGCCATCTCGCCGTCGTCGAGCGTGACGACCTGGCGGGTGTGCGAGACGAGGGCCGCCACGTCGGAGGCGACGAACATCTCCTTCTCGCCGATGCCCAGGACGACCGGCGAGCCGTTGCGGGCGACGACGATGCGGTCGGGGAAGTCCGCGTGCATGACCGCGACGCCGTAGGTGCCCTCGATCAGCCGCAGGGCCTCGCGGACCTTCTCCTCCAGCGTCGCCGCGGGGGAGCGGGCGATGAGGTGGGTGAGGACCTCGGTGTCGGTCTCGGAGAGGAACTCCACACCGTCGGCGTTGAGGCGGGTGCGCAGGTCGGACGCGTTGTCGATGATGCCGTTGTGGACGACGGCGACCTTGTTCTCCGCGTCCAGGTGCGGGTGGGCGTTCACGTCGCTGGGGGCGCCGTGGGTGGCCCAGCGGGTGTGGGCGATTCCGGTGGTGCCCGCGAACCGCTTCGGGACCCGGGCCTCCAGCTCGCGCACGCGGCCCTTCGCCTTGACCATCTTCAGCGCGGCGGACTTGGGTGAGGAGATGACGATGCCGGAGGAGTCGTACCCCCGGTACTCCAGCCGCTGCAGTCCCTCCAGCAGCAGCGGTGCCACATCACGCTTGCCGATGTACCCGACGATCCCGCACATATCGCTCCTTGGTTCCTAGCCGTAGATCATGCGGCGCAGCTGCCGCAGGGAGAGCTCGGGCGGTGCCACTGCACGATGAGGCAGCTCGTCCGAGATCTGTTGGAAAATATCCGGGTTCGTCAGCCCGCGGGCCTGCAGCTCGCGGTGGCGCCTGCGGACGAACTCCTCCGTCGTCTCGTCGAAGTAGGCCAGCACATCGAGGACCACCCGGGCGGCTTCGCCGCGCTGGAGCGCCGAGCTGCGCACCAGGTGGTCGATGAGGTCGTCGTACGACGGACGGGTTGCGGACACCCGTTGATATTGGAGTGGCGGGAGGGTATTCGCAATATTTCTGCCCGATTCCGGGCAGGTGGGGGCGGCTGGGCTGCTTCGGAATCGGCCGGTTCCGGCCGGTTCCGGCCGGGAGCGGGATCCGGAGTGGATCCGGAGTGGTCTATACCCTTGACCTTCCCTGGGGCGCAGGGTAGCCATGGGGGCACGTTCGGTTGCCCAGCGCCACAGTTGCGAGACCCTCCGGAGGGAATCCGCTTGTGAGACTGCACAGAACATCCCGATCCAGGTCCCTGCCCCGGCTTCTCGGTACGTTCCTCCTCGTCACGGCCGCCGGATTCGCCGGCACCGGAGC
>NZ_JAAGLN010000124.1 GCF_010548145.1 Streptomyces sp. SID10853 | reverse complement strand
CTCGGCTCTGAGGGCTGCCGGGCCGGGCTGCCGGGCCGGGCTCGGCCTGCGGGCTCGGGACTTCGGGCCCGGGGCGCGGGCTGAGGGCTGCGGGCTGTCGGCACGGCGGTGGGCTGCAGGCGGTGGACTGCGGGGTGCGGGCGATGGGCACGGGCGCGAGCTGCGGGCCCGGGACACCGGCTGAGACCCACCGGCTCAGCTCCTGCGCAGCAGCCGGGTGGCGCCCGTCGCGACCGTCGTGGCCAGGATCCAGCCCAGTACGATCAGCGCCGCCGCCGCCCACTGCCAGCCGCCGTACAGCTTCCAGTAGCCGTCCTGGCCGAGATTGATCACCGGGATCAGCAGATCCAGCGCATAGAGCGCCGCGTTCCACTGCGGATGTCCGTCCGCGCTGATCGGCTCCGGGTGGTAGCGCGAGAACGCGACCGTGCCCGCCGCCCAGAGCACCGCCATCCAGAGCGCCGCCCGCCCCGGCCGGTAGCCGTACGCCACCGTCCAGTCCTGCAGATAGCCCCACACCTTGGCGGCCAGCGGCAGCGTCTCCCGGCGTCTGCGCTGCTTCGCCAGCAGCACCTCCCGGGCGTCCGCGTCCTCGCCGCTGCTGCGCAGCACCGACGCCAGCCGTTCGTACGGCTCCGGCGCGTACTCCGGGGTCGCCGCCGTCACCCACTCCAGCCGCTGCTCCAGCGGGAAGTGGCCGACCGGGATGAGGTTCTCGTAGCTGAAGCCGCCCATCGCCAGACCGCCGGGCCCCGGCCAACTGGTCGACATATCGACCAGGTTGACGACCTTGGCCCCCGAGAGCACCACCCGGCCCTGCTCCGGGCGGTCCCCGAGGAAGCGCAGTTCGGGTGTCTGGATGCGGCGCAGCGAGAGCTCCTGGTCGCTGTGCATACGGAACTTGGCACTCCGCAGGTCGAGCGCGTCCCCGAACCGCCCGTCGTCCAGCCGTATCCCGCCGACGCACTCGAACGGCTGGAGCCGCGTCCCGTACGGCGGGGTCGGCCCGGTGCCGTACGGGGGAGTGGTGCCGCCGCCGTCCGGCGCCACCCCGGCCGCCGACAGATAGAGCGTGCGCTCCACCGAGAGCTGCGGGGCGTTCAGCGCCCGCCGCCCGTCCGGATTCAGCAGCCGGCTGCCGTTGAAGCTCAGCGAGACGCCGATCCGCGCCGAGCGCAGACTCACCTCGCCGTGCGACTCGATCATCTCGGCCTGCAGATCCTGTGCCACATACAGTCCGTCGGCCGCGATCGAGCGCCCCTTGCGGTCCGGGTGCACCACCATCATGTTGATCAGCAGATCCGTGCCGATCTGGGCGTCGGTCAGCCGGATACCGCCCGCCACCCGGCAGCGCGGCAGATGCAGATCGCCCTCGGTGTGCAGCCGGGCCGCCTCCAGGCGCGGCATCGCGCAGCCCACCATCCGGACCGTGGTGACCCGGCACTCGGGCAGCAGCACCTCGTCCTCGAACCGGCAGCCGGTCAGCTCCACGTACGGCGTGACCGTGCCGCCCGCCAGATCCAGCGCACCGGTGATCTGCACCCCGGTCAGCTTCAGCGAGGAGACCCGCCCGGCCAGCGCGGGCGGCCCGCTGAGCAGCAGCAGGGCCACGACACGGGCACGGACCGTGCGCTCCGGGCCCCAGGTCCTGGCCGAGAGCGGATTGTCCATGACCGGATTGCGGGTGCGCAGATCGTACGTACTGCCGTTGCGGAAGGCCTCCCACATGCCCAGCTCGGCGCCGGTCAGCCAGTCGGGCGCATGCTCGTCGTGCTGCGCCTCTGTCACTGCCGCCCCTCCCTGCCCACGAGTGATGAAGTGAACGCTAGCGGTCACCGCCGGGGGGCCGGTTGTGTATCAGCCACTGATACGGGCGTCCGGGGGCCGCGGCCGGTCTGAGAGAATTGGGGGCATGATCTCCCGAATCGATCTGCGCGGCGAAGCCCTCCCCGAGGGCGGCGCCCTGCGCGACCTGCTGCCCCGTGCCGAGTTCGACGTACAGGCCGCCCTGGAAAAGGTGCGGCCGATCTGCGAGGACGTGCACCATCGGGGCGACGCGGCGCTGATCGAGTACGCGGAGAAGTTCGACGGTGTGCGGCTCGATCAGGTGCGGGTCCCCGCGCAGGCGCTGGCCGACGCCCTGACCGGGCTCGACCCGGCGGTCCGTGCGGCCCTGGAGGAGTCGGTCAGGCGGGCCAGGCTGGTCCACCGCGCCCAGCGGCGCGGCGAGCACACCACCCAGGTCGTCCCCGGCGGCAAGGTGACCGAGAAGTGGGTACCGGTCGAGCGTGTCGGGCTGTACGCGCCGGGCGGACGCTCCGTCTACCCCTCGTCCGTGATCATGAACGTGGTGCCCGCGCAGGAGGCGGGCGTCGAGTCGATCGCCCTCGCGTCCCCGGCGCAGAAGGAGTTCGGCGGACTGCCGCACCCGACGATCCTCGCCGCCTGCGCGCTGCTCGGCATCGACGAGGTGTACGCGGCGGGCGGCGCCACCGCCGTCGCGATGTTCGCCCACGGCACCGAGTCCTGCCCCCCGGCGAACATGGTCACGGGCCCCGGCAACATCTGGGTCGCGGCCGCCAAGCGGTACTTCACCGGCCGGATCGGCATCGACGCGGAGGCCGGCCCGACCGAGATCGCCGTCCTCGCCGACGCCACGGCCGACCCCGTGCACGTCGCGGCCGACCTGATCAGCCAGGCCGAGCACGACCCGATGGCCGCCGCCGTCCTCGTCACCGACTCGGCCGATCTCGCCGACGCGGTGGAGAAGGAGCTGGCGCCGCAGGTCGCGGCCACCAAGCACATCACCGAGCGGATCGTCCCCGCCCTGGAGGGCGAGCAGTCCGCGATCGTCCTGGTCGACTCGGTCGACGACGGCCTGAAGGTCGTCGACGCGTACGGCGCCGAGCACCTGGAGATCCAGACCGCGGACGCCGCGGCCGTCGCCGCCCGGGTCCGCAACGCCGGAGCCGTCTTCGTCGGCCCCTGGGCCCCGGTCTCCCTCGGTGACTACTGCGCCGGGTCCAACCACGTCCTGCCCACCGGCGGCTGCGCCTGCCACTCGTCGGGCCTCTCGGTCCAGTCGTTCCTGCGTGGCATCCACATCGTCGACTACACCCGGGACGCGCTCGCCGAGGTCACCCACCACGTGGTGGCGCTCGCCGACGCCGAGGACCTCCCCGCGCACGGCGCCGCCCTCAGGGCGAGGTTCGGATGGCAGGTGCCCACCGCATGACCGGCATCGACGACCTGCCCGTACGGGACGAACTGCGCGGCCAGTCGCCGTACGGCGCGCCCCAACTCGACGTCCCTGTACGGCTGAACACCAACGAGAACCCCTACCCGCTCCCCGAGGCCCTGGTCGACCGGATCGCCGAGCGGGTCCGCGAGGCGGCCCGCACGCTCAACCGCTACCCCGACCGGGAGGCCGTCGAGCTCCGCACCGAGCTGGCCCGCTACCTCACCAGGACCGCGGGCCACCCGGTCACCACGGCCAACGTCTGGGCGGCGAACGGCTCCAACGAGGTCATCCAGCAACTGCTCCAGACCTTCGGCGGCCCCGGCCGCACCGCCATCGGCTTCGAGCCGTCGTACTCGATGCACGCCCTCATCTCACGCGGCACCGGCACCGGCTGGATCTCCGGACCGCGCAACGAGGACTTCACCATCGACGTCGCGGCGGCCGAGCGCTCCATCGCCGAGAACCGGCCGGACGTCGTCTTCATCACCTCGCCCAACAACCCCACGGGCACCGCGGTCGACACCGCGACGGTCCTCGCGCTGTACGAGGCGGCGCAGGCGGCGGGCCCCTCGATGGTCGTGGTGGACGAGGCGTACGGCGAGTTCAGCCACGCGCCCTCGCTGCTCCCGCTGATCGAGGGCCGCCCCCACCTGGTCCTCTCCCGGACGATGTCCAAGGCGTTCGGCGCCGCCGGGCTCCGGCTCGGCTACCTGGCGGCGGACCCGGCGGTGGTCGACGCCGTCCAGCTCGTACGGCTGCCGTACCACCTGTCGTCCGTCACCCAGGCCACCGCGCTCGCCGCCCTGGAGCACACGGATACGCTGTTGCGGTACGTCGAGCAGCTGAAGGCCGAGCGCGACAGGCTCGTCGGCGAGCTGCGCTCCATCGGATACGACGTGACGGAATCCGATGCCAACTTCATCCAGTTCGGCCGCTTCCAGGACGCCCCGGCTGCCTGGCGGGCGATCCTCGACCACGGTGTCCTGATCAGGGACAACGGGGTCCCCGGATGGCTGCGGGTCTCCGTGGGCACTCCGGCCGAGAACGACGCGTTCCTCGAAGCGGCACGCGCACTGTACAAGGAGATCACCGCATGACTCGCGTGGGCCGCATCGGACGGGTGGAACGCACCACCAAGGAGACCTCGGTCGTGGTCGAGATCGATCTCGACGGCACCGGCAAGGTCGACGTGTCGACAGGCGTCGGCTTCTACGACCACATGCTCGACCAGCTGGGCCGCCACGGCCTCTTCGACCTCACGGTCAAGACGGACGGCGACCTGCACATCGACTCGCACCACACCATCGAGGACACCGCCCTGGCGATCGGCGCCGCCTTCAAGCAGGCGCTCGGCGACAAGGTCGGCATCTACCGGTTCGGCAACTGCACGGTTCCGCTGGACGAGTCGCTCGCCCAGGTCACCGTCGACCTCTCGGGCCGCCCCTACCTGGTGCACACCGAGCCGGAGAACATGGCGCCGATGATCGGCGAGTACGACACGACGATGACCCGGCACATCCTGGAGTCGTTCGTCGCGCAGGCGCAGATCGCGCTGCACGTCCACGTGCCGTACGGGCGCAACGCCCACCACATCGTGGAGTGCCAGTTCAAGGCCCTGGCGCGCGCGCTGCGTTACGCGTCCGAGCACGACCCGCGGGCAGCGGGCATTCTTCCTTCGACCAAGGGCGCCCTGTAAGCATGACTGGCCTCAACACCATCCTCATCGTCGTCGGCCTCTTCCTGGCCGGCGGCGTCTACTCGTTCGCCAAGCAGAAGATGCCCGCGAGCCTCATCGTGCTGCTCTCCATCGGAGCCGTGATGTGCCTGGCCGCGGGTGTCATGCGCATCCAGGGAATCTGGACATGACCGCAGGCAGGAAGGTCGTCGTCTTCGACTACGGCTTCGGCAACGTCCGTTCCGCCGAGCGCGCCCTCGCGCACGCCGGCGCCGACGTCGAGATCACCCGTGACTTCGACCGCGCCATGAACGCCGACGGGCTGCTCGTCCCCGGCGTCGGCGCCTTCTCCGCCTGTATGCAGGGCCTCAAGGAGGCACGCGGCGACTGGATCGTCGGCCGCAGGCTGGCGGGCGGCCGCCCCGTCATGGGGATCTGCGTCGGCATGCAGATCCTCTTCGAGCGCGGCATCGAGCACGGCGTGGAGACCGAGGGCCTCGACGAGTGGCCCGGCACGGTCGGCCCGCTCAAGGCCGACGTCGTACCGCACATGGGGTGGAACACCGTCGAAGCCCCGGCGGACACCGAGCTGTTCGCCGGGCTCGACGCGGAAGCGCGCTTCTACTTCGTGCACTCCTACGCGGCGCACGACTGGTCGCTCGAAGTCACCAACGCCAACATCCGCGCCCCGCGCGTCACCTGGGCCACCCACGGCGAGCGCTTCGTCGCGGCCGTCGAGAACGGCGCCCTGTCGGCCACCCAGTTCCACCCCGAGAAGTCCGGCGACGCCGGCGCCCAGCTGCTGACCAACTGGATCGGAACCCTCTGATGTCCGCCTTGCAGAAGAAGCTCGAACTCCTCCCCGCCGTCGACGTCAGGGACGGCCAGGCGGTCCGCCTCGTCCACGGCGAGTCCGGCTCCGAGACCTCCTACGGCTCCCCCCTGGAAGCCGCGCTGTCCTGGCAGCGGTCGGGCGCCGAGTGGCTGCATCTGGTCGACCTCGACGCCGCCTTCGGCACCGGCGACAACCGGAAGCTGATCTCCGAGGTCGCGTCGGCGATGGACATCAAGGTCGAACTCTCCGGCGGCATCCGCGACGACGCCTCCCTGGCCGCGGCCCTCGCCACCGGCTGCACCCGGGTCAACCTCGGCACCGCCGCGCTGGAGACCCCCGAGTGGGTCGCGAAGATCATCGCCGAGCACGGCGACAAGATCGCGGTCGGCCTCGACGTACGCGGAACGACCCTGCGCGGCCGCGGCTGGACCCGGGACGGCGGCGACCTCTACGAGACGCTCGCCCGCCTCGACTCCGAGGGCTGCGCCCGCTACGTGGTGACCGACATCGCCAAGGACGGCACACTCCAGGGCCCCAACCTGGAACTCCTGAAGAACGTCTGCGCGGCCACCGGCCAACCCGTCGTCGCCTCCGGCGGTGTCTCGTCGCTGGACGACCTGCGGGCCATCTCCTCGCTCGTCCCCTCGGGCGTGGAGGGCGCGATCGTCGGCAAGGCGCTGTACGCCGAGGCTTTCACCCTGGAAGAGGCCCTCGAAGCGGTAGCGGTGGCGGCATGAGCGAGGACGCCACGGACGACGGCGTACGCCGTATCGCGTCCGGCGGCCCGTGGGAGGAGTCGTTCGGCTACTCCCGCGCGGTGGAGCTGCCCAACGGCCTCGTCCTCGTCTCCGGCTGCACCTCGGTGGCCGGCGGCCGGATCGCGGAGGGCGGCCCGTACGAACAGGCCGTCACCGCCTTCGGTGTCGCCGTCGACGCGCTCAAGGAGCTCGGCCTGGGAGCCGAGGACGTGGTCCGCACCCGGATGTACGTCACGCACGCCCGCGACGTGGACGAGGTCGGCCGGGCCCACAAGGAGCGGTTCGGCGCGGTACGCCCCGCCGCATCGATGATCATCGTCTCCGGTTTCGTCGACCCCAGCCTGGTCGTCGAGGTCGAGGTGGAGGCGTACCGCAGGGAGCGCGCATGACACTCGCCGTACGGGTCATCCCCTGCCTCGACGTGGACAACGGCCGCGTCGTCAAGGGCGTCAACTTCCAGAACCTCCGGGACGCGGGCGACCCCGTCGAGATGGCCAGGCTCTACGACGCCGAGGGCGCCGACGAGCTGACCTTCCTCGACATCACCGCCTCGTCCGGCGACCGCGAGACGACCTACGACGTGGTGCGCCGCACCGCCGAGCAGGTCTTCATCCCGCTCACGGTCGGCGGCGGCGTCCGCACCACCGAGGACGTCGACAAGCTGCTGCGCGCGGGCGCGGACAAGGTCGGCGTCAACACCGCGGCCATCGCACGCCCGGAACTCATCAGCGAGATCGCCGAACGCTTCGGACGCCAGGTGCTCGTCCTCTCGGTCGACGCGCGCCGCACCGAGCAGGGCACCTTCGAGGTCACCACGCACGGCGGCCGCCGGGGCACCGGCATCGACGCCGTCGAGTGGGCGCACCGGGCGGCCGAGCTGGGGGCGGGCGAGATCCTGCTCAACTCCATGGACGCCGACGGCACCAAGGACGGCTACGACACCGAGATGATCGCCGCGGTACGCGCCCACGTCACCGTGCCGGTCATCGCCAGCGGGGGCGCGGGCGCCCTGGAGCACTTCCCCCCGGCGGTCGGTGCCGGTGCGGACGCGGTGCTCGCCGCGTCCGTCTTCCACTTCGGTGACCTGCGGATCTCCCAGGTCAAGGACGAGCTGCGGCAGGCCGGTCACCCGGTCAGATAGGGCAGCCCCGGCCGAGAGAGCGCTCGGCCGCCTCCCCACCAGGGGGCGGCCGAAGGTCTCTCACATGCCGAGCGTGGCCTCGATCGCCTTGGCCGACGCCTCCGCGTCCCCGTCGACCTCCACCTTCGCCGCGTCCTGCCGGCCCGACGCGAACATCGTCAGCTCACCCGGCTCCCCGGTGACCGTCACCACCGGCGTGCCGCGGTGCGCCACCACGGTCTGGCCGTCGGGCCGGCGCAGCACGAGCCCCACCGGCGCCTTGCGCCCCATCAGCCTGGCCGCCTTCTCCAGCCGCCGCCACAGCGACTCGGCGAAGACCGGGTCCACCTCACGGGGCGACCAGTCGGGCTGCGCCCGCCGGACGTCCTCGGCGTGCACGAAGAACTCGACCGCGTTGGCGCCCTCGTCCACCTGCTTGAGGGAGTAGGGGGAGAACTTCGGCGGCCCCGTACGGATCAGCTGGATCAGCTCCTCGTACGGCTTCGCGGTGAACTCGCCCTGCACCCGGTCGAGGCGCCCCTTGAGCGCGCCGATCATGATCCCGCCCGCCGCGTCGAGCCGCCGCTCGCGTACCACCACATGGGCGGCGAGATCGCGGGTCTTCCAGCCCTCGCAGAGTGTCGGGGCGCCGGGGCCCGCGGCCTCCAACAGGTCGGCGAGGAGAAGTCGTTCGCGTTTGGCATGGGTCGACATGTCCGCCAGCGTACGGCCGCCAGCGACGTTCCGCCCAGTGGACGGCGGCCCGCGGGCGCCCGGGGGAGCGGCACAATGGACCCCATGACCAGTACGTCCAGCACGCCGCAGCCCAGCCGTCTCGACCCTGCGATCGCCGCACGCCTCAAGCGCTCGGCGGACGGCCTGGTGCCGGCCATCGCCCAGCAGTACGACACGGGCGAGGTACTGATGCTCGGCTGGATGGACGACGAGGCCCTGCACCGCACCCTCACCACAGGACGCTGCACCTACTGGTCGCGCAGCCGCCGTGAGTACTGGGTCAAGGGCGACACGTCCGGGCACGCGCAGCACGTCAAGTCGGTCGCCCTCGACTGCGACGCCGACACCGTCCTGGTGAAGGTGGACCAGGTCGGCGCGGCCTGCCACACCGGCGAGCGGACCTGCTTCGACGCCGACGTCCTGCTGGGCTGAGACGACGGCCGTGCGCCGGTCCCCGCCCGTACCGTCCACCGATCATGGGCAGGGCCGAAGACCCTAGACTTCCGCCATGGACCTGGAGACCTTCCGCAAGCTCGCCGCCGACCGACGCGTCATCCCCGTGAGCCGCACCCTGCTCGCCGACGGAGACACCCCGGTGGGTCTCTACCGCAAGCTCGCCGCCGAGCGCCCCGGCACCTTCCTCCTGGAGTCCGCCGAGAACGGCCGCACCTGGTCCCGCTACTCCTTCATCGGGGTACGGTCCGCCGCCACCCTCACCGAGCGCGACGGCGCCACCCACTGGGAGGGCGCACCGCCGGTCGGCGTCCCGGTCGACGGCGACCCGCTGCAGGCCCTGCGCGCCACCGTCGAGGCGCTGCACACCCCGCGCGACCTGGCGGGCGGTCTGCCGCCCTTCACCGGCGGCATGGTCGGCTACCTCGGCTACGACATCGTGCGCAGGCTGGAGAAGGTCGGCCCCGGCGAGCGCGACGACCTGAAGCTGCCCGAGCTGACCATGCTGCTCACCTCGGACCTCGCCGTGCTCGACCACTGGGCGGGCACGGTCATGCTGATCGCCAACGCGATCAACCACAACGACCTCGACACCGGCGTCGACGAGGCGTACGCCGACGCCGTGGCCCGGCTCGACGCCATGGAGGCCGACCTCGCGCGCCCGTCGGGCTCCGCGCCCGCCGTACTGCCCGCGTCCGAGCTGCCCGAGTACACCGCGCTCTGGGGCGGCCCGGAGTACCAGGCGGTGGTCGAGGACATCAAGGAACGCATCAGGGCCGGTGAGGCTTTCCAGGTCGTCCCGTCCCAGCGCTTCGAGACGGCCTGCACGGCGAGCGCCCTGGACGTCTACCGGGTGCTGCGCGCCACCAATCCCTCGCCCTACATGTACCTCTTCCGCTTCGACGGCTTCGACGTCGTCGGCTCCAGCCCCGAGGCGCTGGTCAAGGTCGAGGACGGGCGCGCCCTGCTGCACCCCATCGCCGGGACCCGGCACCGCGGCGCGACCCCGCGCGAGGACCAGGAGCTCGCCGACGAGCTGCTCGCCGACCCGAAGGAGCGCGCCGAGCACCTGATGCTGGTCGACCTCGGCCGCAACGACCTCGGACGGGTCTGCGAGCCGGGTTCCGTCGAGGTCGTCGACTTCATGTCGGTCGAGAAGTACTCCCACGTCATGCACATCGTGTCCACCGTGACGGGCCGGGTCGCCGAGGGGCGCACCGCCTTCGACGTCCTCACCTCCTGCTTCCCCGCCGGCACCCTCTCCGGCGCCCCCAAGCCCCGCGCGCTGCAGATCATCGACGAGCTGGAGCCGACCAGGCGCGGCCTCTACGGCGGCTGCGTCGGCTATCTCGACTTCGCCGGCGACTCCGACACCGCCATCGCCATCCGAACGGCCCTGCTGCGCGACGGCACCGCCTATGTGCAGGCCGGGGCGGGTGTGGTCGCCGATTCCGATCCGGTGTCCGAGGACAACGAGTGCCGCAACAAGGCGGCGGCCGTGCTCCGCGCCGTCGGTTCGGCCAACCGCCTCACCGGGCCGCAGGGACGTAAGGGATAGTGGAGGGCGTGAGTGCCGTACCCCCGCCCCGATCCGAAGCAGGACCGGCCGCCGCCTCCCCGGGCGGCCGCCGCAGTCTTGCCACCGCTCTGATACTCGGCGCAGTCGGCGCTGCCGTCGTCCTCCTCGCCTCCGGCCAGACCTGGGCCAGGGGCAACGCCCCGGTCGGCGGCGGCGCGCTGCCGCTGACGGCTGACGGCGGCGATGTCACGGGAGTGCCCACGGCGCTCGCGATCGTCGGCCTCGCCGCTCTCGTCGCCGTTTTCGCGGTACGCAGGGCGGGCCGTCTCTTCGTCTCCGCGCTGCTCGCGGTCTGCGGGGCCGGTGCGGCCGTCGCGGCCTTCGCCGGAGCGCGCGACAGCTCGGCGCTGGACGAGAAGGCGGCCACATCCGCCGGAAACACCGCCACCACCATCGAGGCGCTGTCCCACACGGCCTGGCCTTACGTGGCCGCGTTCGGCAGCCTGCTGATCCTCGTCGCGGGCCTGCTCGCCCTGCGCTACGGCAGGCAGTGGCCCGCCATGTCCAGCCGGTACGAGCGCGACGGCACCCCGCGGCCGCGCCGGCCGCGCACGGCACCGGACCCGGAGCGCCCCGAGGAGATATGGAAGGCGCTCGACCGCGGTGAGGACCCCACGCGCGAAGCGTGACGGACAGCTCACCCCCCAGCTCATCCCCGCCCACCGCGGTGCGCGACAATGGGCATGAGCTTCCGGCGCCCGGCCGGGCCACGGCTGGGACGGGCGGCCGCGGAACACGCCCTTAGAGGGCCTGGACACACAGCAACGAGGAGCAACTCATGGCGGGCACCAGCCACGGACACACCCCGGCCGCCTGGACCGGCGTCATCATCGCCTTCATCGGCTTCTGCGTCTCGGGCGCCTTCATGGTGATGGCCAGCCCGGTCGGGGTCATCGCCGGACTCGTCGTCGTGGTCATCGGCGGCGTCGTCGGACTCGGCATGAAGGCCGCCGGCCTCGGTATGCCGAAGGAGTCCGAGGCCAGCATCCAGGCCAGGGCGCGCGCCGCCCAGGCGCAGGTGCACTGACGCCCTCTCCCGCGAGCACCGTCGTACGGGGCGCAGTCCGGTCGTCCGGGCTGCGCCTTCCCGTTTGAGCTGCGCCTTCTCGTACGAACAGGGAGAATCGCCGCGTGGACCCCAACGCAGCCCCCGCCACCCTCCGCGCCCCGGCCCAGGCCGAGCTCCAGGCCCCGCAGCCGGGCGCGGCCCCGCATCCGGCCTGGCTCCAGGCCCCCGGCCACCAGGCGCCCCCGGCCGCCCCCGAGCCGCTCGTACGGAGGCTTCTCGTACCGGTCGGCACCCTGGCCGCCGTCGCCGCCGCCTTCACCTATGTCGGCGCGGTCGACCCCAACCACCCCGGCCACTATCCGGTCTGCCCGCTCTACGCGCTCACCGGTGTCTACTGCCCGGGCTGCGGCGGGCTGCGCAGCGCCCACGAGTTCGCCCACGGCCACTTCGTGGCAGCGCTCGGTGACAACGCGCTCGCGGTCGTCGGGTACGGCGTGTTCGCCGTGGTGATGGTGGTGTGGCTGATTCGCGCCGTACGGGGACGGGCCACGCGGTTCACGATGCGGCCGGCCCTCTGGTGGGGGATCGGCGCCGTGGCCCTGGTCTTCAGCGTGCTGCGCAACTTCCCGGTGGGGTCCTTCCTGGCTCCCTGAGCGTCCACGGGCCGGAACTCGCACGGACCGGATGCGGGGCCCCGGGGCTTCTACGGATAACATCACCTTGGCTGATCCTGATCCATCCACACGTCCCGGAAGGGGGCCGCTCGCGTGAGTGTGCTCGACGAGATCATCGAAGGCGTACGCGCCGACCTCGCGGAGCGGCAGGCGAGCGTCAGCCTCGACGAGCTCAAGGACCGCGCCGCGAAGGCCCCCCAGGCCAGGGACGGAGTCGCGGCCCTGCGCGGCGACAGCGTCAAGGTCATCTGCGAGGTCAAGCGCTCCAGCCCCTCGAAGGGCGCGCTGGCCGCCATCGCCGACCCCGCAGCGCTCGCCGCCGACTACGAGGCGGGCGGCGCGTCCGTCATCTCCGTACTGACCGAGGGGCGCCGCTTCGGCGGATCGCTGGCCGACCTGGAGGCCGTCCGGGCCAAGGTCGACATCCCGATCCTGCGCAAGGACTTCATCGTCACCGCGTACCAGCTCTGGGAGGCGCGGGCGTACGGAGCCGACCTGGTGCTCCTGATCGTCGCCGCCCTTGAGCAGGAGGCGCTGGTCTCGCTGATCGAGCGCGCCGAGTCCATCGGGCTCACCCCGCTGGTCGAGGTGCACGACGAGGACGAGGCCGAGCGTGCGGTCGCCGCCGGTGCCCGGATCATCGGGGTCAACGCGCGCAACCTCAAGGACCTCAAGGTCGACCGCGGCACGTTCGAGCGGGTCGCGCCCGAGATCCCCTCGCACGTGGTCAAGGTCGCCGAATCCGGTGTCCGCGGCCCGCACGACCTGATCGCCTACGCCAACGACGGAGCCGACGCCGTGCTGGTCGGCGAGTCCCTGGTCACCGGCCGCGACCCGAAGGGCGCCGTCGCCGACCTGGTCGCCGCGGGCGCCCACCCGGCCCTGCGGCACGGGCGGGACTGACCCCCATGGCCATCGCCCGTCTCTCGCGTGGGTGCAAGCCCCGCGGCTGCCGTGCGCCCGCGCGGCGGGTGCACGGGCGACGGGTGCGCTACCACATCGGTTCCGAGCCCGGCCAGATCAACGGCATGCGATGGCGTCGCTGAGCGGACAGCTCAGCCACACCTTTCACCTCCTGCGTACCAAACCCTTACGTACCCGCGGAGATCACGCATGTCTTCAGAGTTCTTCATCCCGGATCCGGACGGCCGGATCCCCAGCGCCGATGGCTACTTCGGCGCCTTCGGCGGCAAGTTCATCCCCGAGGCGCTCGTCGCCGCGGTGGACGAGGTCGCCGTCGAGTACGACAAGGCGAAGGCCGACCCGGCGTTCGCCGCCGAGCTGAACGACCTCATGGTCGACTACACCGGCCGGCCCAGCGCCCTCACCGAGGTGCCGCGGTTCGCCGAACACGCCGGTGGCGCACGGATGTTCCTCAAGCGCGAGGACCTCAACCACACCGGCTCCCACAAGATCAACAACGTGCTCGGCCAGGCGCTGCTCACCAAGCGCATGGGCAAGACCCGGGTCATCGCGGAGACCGGCGCCGGGCAGCACGGCGTCGCCACGGCGACCGCCTGCGCCCTGTTCGGCCTCGAATGCACCGTCTACATGGGCGAGATCGACACCGAGCGCCAGGCGCTCAACGTCGCCAGGATGCGGATGCTCGGCGCCGAGGTCGTCGCCGTGAAGTCCGGCAGCCGCACCCTCAAGGACGCCATCAACGAGGCGTTCCGCGACTGGGTCGCCAATGTGGACCGCACGCACTACCTCTTCGGCACGGTCGCCGGGCCGCACCCCTTCCCGGCGATGGTGCGTGACTTCCACCGGGTGATCGGCGTCGAGGCGCGGCGGCAGATCCTGGAGCGCGCCGGCCGGCTCCCCGACGCCGTGGCCGCCTGCGTCGGCGGCGGGTCCAACGCCATTGGGCTCTTCCACGCGTTCATCCCGGACACCTCGGTGCGGCTGGTCGGCTTCGAGCCCGCCGGGCACGGCATCGCGACCGGCGAGCACGCGGCCACGCTCTCCGCGGGTGAGCCGGGGATCCTGCACGGCTCCCGTTCGTACGTACTCCAGGACGAGGAGGGCCAGATCACCGAGCCCTACTCGATCTCCGCCGGGCTCGACTACCCCGGCATCGGCCCGGAGCACGCCTACCTCAAGGACGTCGGGCGCGGCGAGTACCGCGCGGTGACCGACGACGAGGCCATGCAGGCGCTGCGTCTGCTGTCGCGCACCGAGGGGATCATCCCGGCCATCGAGTCCGCGCACGCGCTGGCCGGTGCGCTGGACCTCGGCAAGGAGCTGGGCAAGGACGGGCTGATCGTGGTCAACCTGTCCGGCCGCGGCGACAAGGACATGGACACGGCTGCCCGTTACTTCGGGCTCTACAGCGCGGACGCGGAGGTGGCGGCCAAGTGAGCGGCAACGGCGGAAACAACGGCAACGGCGGAAACAACGGAACCGGTGGGCACGGCGGCAACACGGAGCTCCTCAGCACGGTCCTGACCGGGGCGAAGGCGGAGGGCCGGGCGGCGCTCATCGCGTACCTCCCGGCCGGCTTCCCCACGGTCGACGGCGGCATCGCGGCGGTGAAGGCCGTCATCGAAGGCGGCGCCGACGTCGTCGAGGTGGGGCTCCCGCACAGCGACCCGGTCCTCGACGGACCGGTCATCCAGACCGCCGACGACATCGCGCTCAAGGGCGGCGTGAAGATCGCCGACGTACTGCGCACGGTCCGTGAGGGGTACGAGGCCACCGGCGCGCCCATCCTCGTCATGACGTACTGGAACCCCATCGACCGGTACGGCGTCGAGCGGTTCACCGCCGAGCTGGCCGATGCAGGCGGCGCCGGCTGCATCCTGCCCGATCTGCCGGTCCAGGAGTCCGCGCTGTGGCGTGAGCACGCGGAGAAGCACGGTCTCGCGACCGTCTTCGTCGTCGCGCCGAGCAGCAGGGACGAGCGGCTGGCGACGATCACCGCCGCCGGCTCCGGCTTCGTCTACGCGGCCTCGCTGATGGGGGTCACCGGCACCAGGAACTCCGTGGGCGAGCAGGCCCAGGAGCTCGTCCGGCGCACCCGCGCCACCACCGAGCTGCCGGTGTGTGTGGGGCTCGGGGTCTCCAACGCCGAGCAGGCCGCCGAGGTCGCCGGGTTCGCCGACGGAGTGATCGTCGGATCCGCGTTCGTCAAGCGGATGCTCGACGCGGAGAACGACGCCGCGGGTCTTGAGGGCGTCCGCGAACTGGCGGGCGACCTGGCCAAGGGCGTACGCCGAAGCTGACGCCGTCGCTCGTACGGGTGGAACTGGGACCGGGGAGGCACGCTCGTGCCTCCCCGGTTCGTTGCTGCGGGTGTGAGCGAGAAGAACCGAGACGCGAAGAGGGCCGCCCGCGAGCGGCTCGTCGAAGAGCGCGAGAAGCAGAAGGCCCGTGACCGGCGCAAGCGCGGAATGATCGTCGGCGGCTCCGTGGTGGGGGTGCTGGCGCTGGCCGCCGTGATCGGAGTGGTCGCGGCCAACTCCGGCAAGGACAGCGGCGATTCCAGAGCGAACAGCCCCCTCACCGTGCCGAGCGGTGCGACCGGAAAGGACAGCCTGGCCGTCCCGGTGGGGGCGAGCGACGCACCGTCCACGCTCACCGTCTGGGAGGACTTCCGCTGCCCGGCCTGCGGCCAGTTCGAGAACGGCTTCCGCAGCACGGTCCACGAGCTGGAGAAGTCCGGCCGGCTGAAGGTCGAGTACCACATCGCCACGCTCATCGACAGCAACATGGGCGGCACGGGCTCGCTGCGCGCGGCCAACGCGGCCGCCTGCGCGCAGGACGAGAGGAAGTTCCCCGCCTACCACGACGTGCTCTACGAGAACCAGCCCGAGGAGACCACCGACCCCTACGCGCAGAACAGCAAGCTGCTCCAGCTCGCCGGGAAGGTCAAGGGGCTGAAGACGGCCGCCTTCACCTCCTGTGTGAACAGCGGGAAGCACGACAGCTGGGTGAAGCGGTCGAACGAGGCATTCCAGAAGGGCGGCTTCAGCGGCACCCCGACGGTCGAGCTCAACGGCTCGTCGGTCTTCCCCAAGAAGGGCAACGAGCAGATCTCGCCCGCCAATCTGAAGAAGTGGGTGACCGAGGCCAACCAGGGCAAGAAGGCCGGCACGGTCTCACCGGCGCCCGCCTCCTGAGCACGCCCGGGAGGGGCCTTGTTACGCATACGTTGCCGGGTGGGTGGTCCGACGGCCCGCCCGGCCATGTAGCGTCGGCGGTGCCATGAACCTTGCCTTCATCCCCAGTCCGTCGACCGGCGTGATCCATCTCGGACCGATCCCGCTGCGCGGCTATGCGTTCTGCATCATCATCGGTGTCTTCGTCGCCGTCTGGTACGGCAACAAACGCTGGGTCGCCAGGGGCGGCAACGCCGGCACCGTGGCCGACATCGCGGTGTGGGCCGTGCCCTTCGGTCTGGTCGGCGGCCGGCTGTACCACGTCATCACCGACTACGAGCTGTACTTCAGCAGTGGCCGGGACTGGGTCGACGCTTTCAAGATCTGGGAAGGCGGCCTGGGTATCTGGGGCGCGGTCGCGCTCGGCGCGGTCGGCGCCTGGATCGGCTGCCGCCGCCGGGGGATCCCGCTGCCCGCCTGGGCCGACACGCTGGCGCCCGGCCTCGCCTTCGCGCAGGCCATCGGCCGCTGGGGCAACTGGTTCAACCAGGAGCTGTACGGCAAGCCGACCGATCTGCCCTGGGCGCTGAAGATCAGCGAAGGCACCGACCGGATCGCCGGGACGTACCACCCGACCTTCCTCTACGAGTCGCTCTGGTGCGTCGGCGTCGGCCTCCTCGTCATCTGGGCCGACCGCCGCTTCACCCTCGGCCACGGGCGGGCGTTCGCGCTGTACGTCGCCTCCTACTGTGTGGGCCGCGCCTGGATCGAGCACATGCGGGTCGACTACGCGCACCGGATCCTCGGGCTGCGGCTCAACGACTGGACCGCGCTGATCATGTTCCTGCTCGCGGTGGCGTACCTGGTCATCTCGTCGAGGCTGCGTCCCGGCCGTGAGGAGATCGTCGAGCCCGCCGCCGTGGAGGCGGCAGCCGCGGGCGCCGACACCGAGGACGCCAAGGACGCGGCGCCCAAGGACGCGGCGCCCAAGGACTCTGCGCCCAAGGATTCCGCGCTCAAGGACGCGCCAGAGGTCTCCGCGCGAGAGGACTCCGCGCCCGAGGATTCCGTAGCGGAGGACTCTGCGGCTGACGGCGACGGCGAGAGCAGCAGCGCCGTTGACGGTGACGGCGGCGGAGCCGTCAAGGCGGAAGCCCGGGCCGAGAAGGGCTGACCGGCCCGTCGGCCACGGCCGCGTCTCAGACGCGCCGGCGTTCCGCGAGATCCAGCGTGCGCCGGGCCCCCGCCACCACGGCCGCATCCACGAACCGGCCGTCGGGAAGCGCCAGCGCCCCCTCGTCCGTGGGCGCGGCCAGCATGATGTCCCGCGCTGCCCGCACCTCCGCCGCGGTGGGCAGATACGCCTCCTCGATCACCGGCAGCTGCCTCGGATGGATCGCCGCGCGCCCCAGGAAACCCAGCGTCCTGCCGCGTGCGCAGGACGCCGCGAGTCCCTCCAGGTCGCGTACGTCCGCGTACACCGACTGGGCGGGCGGGGCCAGTCCCGCCGCCCGCGCCGCGACCACCGCACGGCTCCGCGGCCAGGCGAGACCCGCCTCGTCGTACACCCCCAGATCGGCCCGCAGATCCGCCTCGCCGAGCGCCAGCCCCCGCACCGAGGGGGTGGCGGTGGCGATCTCGTACGCCCGCTCCACCCCCAGCGCCGATTCCAGGATCGGATAGAGCGCGATGCCCGCGCGGCCCGCGTCGGCCGCCCAGCCGGCCACATCGCGCACCTCCGCCGGACCGCCGGCCTTCGGCAGCCGCAGCCCCGCGAGCCCCGGCAGCCCGGCGACGGCCCGTACGTCCTTCTCGGCGAGCGGGCCGTCCAGCGCGTTGATCCGCACATGGACCGGCGAGGGGCCGGGGGACGGGTCGGTGAGGAGTTCGGCGGTGGCGTCACGTGCGTACGCCTTGCGGTCCGGCGCGACCGCGTCCTCCAGGTCGACCAGCACCACATCGGCGCCCGACGCCAGCGCCCTCGCCACCACGGCGGGCCGGTCACCCGGCACGTACAACCAGGTCAGCACGGTCCGCACCGGGCTGGGCGCGGGCAGCGCCTCCGATGACACGTTCACCGGACCGCACCCGATTCCCGCAGAGCCGCGATGGCGTCCGGTGCCAGGCCGATCCCGGTCAGTACCTCGTCGGTGTCGGCGCCGTGCGGGCGTCCGGCCCACTTGACGGCGCCCGGAGTCCCGGAGAGCCGGAAGAGGACGTTCTGCATCCGGATGGTGCCCAGCTCCTCGTCCGGGACCTCCGTGATCGTGCCCAGCGCCCGGTACTGCGGGTCCGCCATCACATCGCCGATCTCGTAGACCGGCGCGATGGCCGCCTCGGCCTCCTCGAACGCCTTCACCACATCGGCCCGGTCGTGCCGGGCGATCCAGTCGCCGACCGCCGCGTCCAGCTCGTCGGCGTGCCGGGCGCGCTGCGCACCGGAGGCGAACCACGGCTCGTCGATGACCTCGGGCCGCCCCACCAGGCGCATCACCCGCTCCGCGATCGACTGGGCCGACGTCGACACGGCCACCCAGCTGCCGTCGCGGGTGCGGTAGGTGTTGCGCGGCGCGTTGTTGTTCGACCGGTTGCCGGTGCGCGGCTGTACGTAGCCGAGCTGGTCGTACCAGATGGCCTGCGGGCCGAGCACCGCCAGCATCGGCTCGATGATCGCCATGTCCACGACCTGACCGCACCCGGTGACGTCCCGCCCGGCGATGGCCGTCATCACGGCGTACGCGGTGGAGAGCGCGGCCACCGAGTCGGCGAGACCGAAGGGCGGCAGCGTCGGCGGTCCGTCCGGCTCGCCGGTCATGGCGGCGAACCCGCTCATGGCCTCGGCGAGCGTGCCGAACCCCGGGCGCCGCGCGTACGGACCGAACTGGCCGAACCCGGTCACCCGCGCCAGCACGAGCCGCGGGTTGGCCGCGGACAGCTCCGCCCAGCCCAGGCCCCACTTCTCCAGGGTGCCGGGCCGGAAGTTCTCGATGACCACATCCGCTCCGGCGGCCAGCTTCAGCAGCACATCGCGGCCTTCGGGCGAGGAAAGGTCGAGCGTGATGTTCCGCTTGTTCCTGCCCAGCAGCTTCCACCACAGCCCCACGCCGTCCTTGCTCGGGCCGTGCCCGCGCGAGGGGTCGGGCTTGCGGGGGTGCTCCACCTTGATGACCTCGGCCCCGAAGTCGCCGAGCATCGTCGCGGCCAGCGGTCCGGCGAAGAGCGTCGCCAGATCGAGGACGCGCAGCCCCTGGAGGGGGGAGGGCCGGGGCGCTTCCGGTGTCTCCGCGGTCTCGTCGTGCATCTGTGGTGCCTCCACTGCCCTCGTCATGCCGGTAGGTCCGCTCGCCGTACCTGGCGCAGCGTGCGCTCGGCGAGTGTGTCGAAGCCGATGCCGTCCAGGCCGCCCACCGTGGTGGCCAGCCGGTTGTGCAGCGGCGCTGTCCAGCGGGACGGCAGCGCGCGCGGGCCGCCCGCGAGCAGTCCCGCGACGCTGCCCGCCGTCGCCCCGTTGGAATCGGTGTCCCAGCCTCCGGACACCGCGCGGCAGACGGAGCCGGTGAAGTCACCGCCGGCATGGGTCAGCGCGGCCGCGAGCAGCGCCGCGTTCGGCAGCACGTGCACCCAGTGGTGGTCGCCGTACGCCGTGTGCAGCTCGTCGACGACCGACTCGAACGCGGCGGCGGTGCCCAGCGGTTCGGCGTTGGCCCGGTCGATACCGAAGCGCACCGCGGCCGCGGACCGGGAGCCCGGCGGCACGACC
>NZ_JAAGLN010000123.1 GCF_010548145.1 Streptomyces sp. SID10853 | reverse complement strand
CCGGCACCGTGTCGTACACCGGCGCGAGCCCGAAGCCGAGCGCCGCGCCACCCGCCGCGACGATGCGCGCCGCGTAGCGGTCGGGATCGTCGGCGAGCTGCACCCCGGCGGTCAGCAGCAGCTCACCGCCGAGCAGATACGGATAGGGGTCGGCCATCTCACTGGTGTGCACCCAGTGCACCGCCGCCCCACCGCCCTCCCCGGCCGGCGGGCCCGCGACCTGGCGCAGCCCGAGGTCCCGGCGGCCGAGCAGGGCCGACAGCTGGACGGGGGCGGTGGGCGGAGCGGCGGGGTCCGGCATGGATGGTCCATCCATCGGGGGCAGGGTGCAGTGGAGGGAACGTACACTTCAACGTCGCTTTCCGGCCACCTAGGGTCAACGTTCGAAAGCAGTCGGGCGCAGGTGGCAGAGGTGGAAGAGAGGGAGGGCGCATGGCAGTCGACTACGCGGTGATCGTGGCCTATCTGGCGGGCATGCTCGCCATGGGCTGGTGGGGCATGCGCCGCGCCAAGTCCAAGTCCGAGTTCCTGGTGGCGGGCCGCAGGCTCGGGCCCGCCATGTACTCCGGCACCATGGCCGCGATCGTCCTCGGCGGCGCCTCCACCATCGGCGGTGTGGGCCTCGGGTACCAGTACGGGCTCTCCGGCGCCTGGATGGTCTTCACCATCGGCCTGGGACTCCTCGCGCTCAGCGTCTTCTTCTCCGGGCGCATCGCCCGGCTGAAGGTCTACACCGTCTCCGAGATGCTCGACCTGCGTTACGGCGGCCGGGCCGGGGTCATCTCCGGTGTCGTCATGTGGGCGTACACGCTGATGCTCGCGGTCACCTCGACCATCGCGTACGCCACGATCTTCGACGTCCTCTTCGACATGAACCGGACCGTGGCGATCATCATCGGCGGCGCCATCGTCGTCGCGTACTCGACGCTCGGCGGCATGTGGTCGATCACCCTCACCGACATGGTGCAGTTCGTCGTCAAGACGATCGGCGTACTGCTGCTCCTGCTGCCCATCGCCGTCGTGAAGGCCGGCGGCTTCTCGGAGATGAAGGCCAAGCTGCCCACCTCGTACTTCGACCCGCTGGGCATCGGCGGCGAGACGATCTTCACATATGTCCTGATCTACACCTTCGGCATGCTGATCGGGCAGGACATCTGGCAGCGGGTGTTCACCGCGCGCAGCGACAAGGTCGCCCGGCTCGGCGGCACGGTCGCCGGTACGTACTGCCTGGTGTACGCGGTCGCCGGGGCCGTCATCGGAACGGCCGCCAAGGTCATGTACCCGAAGCTGCCCAGCTCCGACGCCGCCTTCGCCACCATCGTGAAGGACGAACTGCCCATCGGCGTCAGGGGACTGGTGCTGGCCGCCGCGCTGGCCGCGGTGATGTCCACCTCGTCCGGGGCGCTGATCGCCTGCGCCACCGTCGCCAACAACGACATCTGGTCGCGGCTGCGGGGGATACGCGGCGGCGGGGCCGCCCGGGGCGGGGGCGGTGACCACGACGAGGTGCGGGGCAACCGGGCCTTCATCCTCGCCATGGGCGTCCTGGTCATCTGTATCGCCATCGCCCTGAACAACGTCGTGGAGGCGCTGACTGTCGCGTACAACCTGCTGGTCGGCGGCCTGCTGGTGCCGATTCTTGGCGGGCTGCTCTGGAAGCGCGGCACGGTGCAGGGGGCGCTGGCGTCCGTCGCTGCGGGCGGGCTCGTGGTGCTCGGCCTGATGGCGAAGTACGGCGCACTCGCCAACGAGCCCATCTACTACGGGCTGCTCAGCTCCCTGGTCGTGTACGTCGTCGTCTCGCTGGTCACCAGGCCGACGGACGCGGCGGTGCTCGCGGCCTGGCGGGAGCGGCTGGCCGGCCGGGACGGATCCGGTGCATCAGGGGCGTCAGAGGAGGAAGAGGCCGGGCCCGGCTCCGGTACGGATTCCGTACCGGCCCATCATTGAGGTTCCACGGCCGAACACGCGCCGAGCACGCGCAGGACCCGCGCCACAAGCGCAGAGACACAGAACAGAGAAGAAGGGCACACCCATGAGCAGCACCGAACAGCCGCGCGGCCCCGTCGATTCGTCCCGCGTCCCCCGGTACGCGGGGCCCGCGACCTTCGCCAGGCTGCCCAGGCTCGACGAGGTCGGTACCGCCGACGTGGCGGTCGTCGGTGTGCCCTTCGACTCCGGTGTCTCCTACCGGCCGGGCGCCCGCTTCGGCGGCAACGCCATCCGTGAGGCGTCCCGGCTGCTGCGCCCGTACAACCCGGCGCAGGACGCGGCGCCGTTCGCGCTGGCGCAGGTCGCCGACGCGGGCGACATCGCGGCCAACCCGTTCAACATCAACGAGGCCGTCGACACCATCGAGGCCGCCGCCGACGACCTGCTCGCCACCGGCGCCCGGCTGATGACGCTCGGCGGCGACCACACGATCGCGCTGCCGCTGCTGCGCTCGGTCGCCAAGCAGCACGGCCCGGTCGCGCTGCTCCACTTCGACGCGCACCTGGACACCTGGGACACCTACTTCGGCGCCGAGTACACCCACGGCACGCCGTTCCGCCGGGCCGTCGAGGAGGGCATCCTGGACACGTCCGCGCTCTCCCACGTCGGCACGCGCGGCCCGCTCTACGGCAAGAAGGACCTGGACGACGACGCGAAGATGGGCTTCGGCATCGTCTCGTCGGCCGACGTCATGCGGCGCGGGGTGGACGAGATCACCGACCAGCTGCGGCAGCGCATCGGCGGCCGGCCGCTGTACATCTCCATCGACATCGACGTACTGGACCCGGCGCACGCACCCGGCACCGGCACCCCGGAGGCCGGCGGGCTGACCTCCCGCGAACTCCTGGAGATCGTCCGCGGTCTCTCCTCCTGCCACCTGGTCTCCGCCGACCTGGTCGAGGTCGCCCCGGCGTACGATCACGCCGAGATCACCTCCGTCGCCGCGTCCCACACGGCGTACGAACTCACCACGATCATGTCGCGCCAGATTGCCGAGGCCCGCGAAAAGTGACGCACGACCACCACCACGAGACCCCGCGGCTGACCCCCGAGCAGACCGCGGCAGCCCTGAACCCGCCGCCCGGCCGCAACGGCGGCGACCTCGTCGTCGAGACCCTCCAGGGGCTCGGCTCCACCACGGTCTTCGGCCTCCCCGGCCAGCACGCCCTCGGCATGTTCGACGCGCTGCGCCGCTCCGCGCTCTCGTACGTGGGGCTGCGCGTCGAGAACAACGCGGGCTTCGCCGCCGACGCGTACGGCCGGATCACCGGCGAGGTGGCCCCGCTGCTGCTCTCGACCGGCCCCGGCGCACTGACCTCTCTCGCCGCGCTCCAGGAGGCGGCGGCGGCCAGCGCGCCCGTGCTCGCCATCTCCAGCCAGGTCCCGACGGCCGGGCTCGGCGGCGGCCGGCACGGCTATCTGCATGAACTGCGCGACCAGAAGGCGTCGTTCCGCGACATCGTGAAGTCGGTGCACACCGTGCGCACCGCGTCCCAGATCCCCTCCGCCATCGCGGCGGCCTGGGAGTCGGCGCTGACCGCGCCGCACGGCCCCGTGTGGGTGGAGATCCCGCAGGACGTCCTGCTCGCGGAGACGTCCCTGCCGCCGGTCACTGCCCTGGACGCGACCCCGCGCGAGCTGGAGCCCCGCCCCGAACTGACCGCCGTGGCCGCGCACTTGCTCTCGCACGCCGAGCGCCCGGTGATCATCGCGGGCGGCGGTGTCGTACGGTCCGACGCGGCCGGGAAGCTGCTCGCGCTCGCCGAGCGCCTCGACGCCCCGGTCGTCTGCACGGTCGGCGGGAAGGGCGCGTTCCCCTGGGAGCACCCGCTCTCGCTCCAGTCGTGGATGGAGGACCGGCACACCACGGACTTCCTGGAGGCGGCGGACGTCCTGCTGGTCGTCGGCTCAGGACTGGGCGAACTCTCCTCGAACTACCACACGTTCAAGCCGCGCGGCCGGGTCGTCCAGATCGAGGCGGACCTCGGCAAGCTGGAGTCCAACCACCCGGCGCTCGGCATCCACGCGGACGCCCGGATCGCGCTGTCGGCCCTGCTCGAAACGGTGGAGGAGCGCACCGACCCGGGCGCGGCCGACGCCGTACGCACCGTCCTCACGAAGGTCCGGGAGCGGATCGCGAGCCAGGACCTGGACCGGGAACAGCAGATCCTGGCCTCGGTCAGGGCCGCGCTGCCCGCGACGTCCCCGAGCTTCTGGGACATGACGATCCTGGCGTACTGGGCCTGGTCGGCCTGGCCGGGGGCCCTGCACTCGGCACAGGGCGCGGGCGGCCTCGGCTACGGCTTCCCGGCGGCGTTGGGCGCGGCGGTCGCCGACCCGACCACACCGGTCCTCGCGGTGTCGGGCGACGGCGGCGCGATGTACTCGATCGCGGAACTGGCCACGGCCAGGCAGTACGGCCTGCCGGTCACCTGGCTGATCGTGGACGACGGCGGCTACGGCATCCTGCGTGAGTACATGGAGGACGCCTTCGGCGAGGCCACCGCCACGGAACTGACCCGCCCGGACTTCGTGGCCCTGGCGGAGTCCTTCGGGGTCCCGGCGCTGCGTACGACCGCGGAGACCCTGACGGAAGACCTGGCCAAGTCCCTCGCGGAGCCGGGCCCTTCGGTGGTCGTGCTGCCGGCGGTCCTGAAGATGTTCGCGCCCACCCATCTGGGCTGACGGGCTGGGCGCCCCGGGCCCTTTGTCCGGGCCGGTCCTGGCTCCATGAGTCCGGACCGGCCCGGACCGGCGGCCTCGGCCTCACCCTCGTACGAGCGATGAGGCACCCTGCGTCTCGAAGGTGCGCAGTACGTCGGCCGCGATGCTCACGGCGATGGTCGCGGGTTCCTTGCCGGTGATGTCGGCCAGCCCGATCGGGGTCTTGATCCGGTCGATGGCGGCCTCGTCATGGCCGCCCTCGGTGGCGAGGCGCTTGCGGAACCGCACCCACTTGGCCGCCGAGCCGATCAGCCCGATGGAACCGAGATGGGGTGTGCGCAGGGCGGCGTCGCACAGCGCGGCGTCCTCCGCGTGGTCATGCGTCATGATCAGGACCTGGGTGCCGGGCGGCAGTTCCTCCAGTACCGCCTCGGGCAGCAGTGGCGTGTGGTGGACGTGTACCTGTGCCACCGCGTCCGCGAGCACGTCGAGCCGCTGCTCGGTGAGGATGTCCGAGCGGCTGTCGATCAGATGGAGGTCGAGATCCTGACGGGCCAGGATGCGCACCAGTTCCAGCCCGACGTGCCCGACCCCGAAGACCGCCACCGCATGGACCACCGGCAGCGGTTCGAGCAGCACCGAGACCGTGCCGCCGCAGCACTGCACGCCATGCTGGTTGGTCACCTTGTCGTTCAGGGCGAAGTCCATCAGCTCCGGCTCCGGCTCGGACGTGGCGATCATCTCTCTGGCCCGGTCGATGGTGGCGGCCTCGATATTGCCGCCGCCGATCGAGCCCCACGCCTCGGTCCGCCCCACGACGAGTTTCGCACCGGCGTCGCGCGGCGCGTGGCCGCGCACGGTCGCGACGGTCACCAGCACGCCGGGCTCCCTGCGTGTGCGCAACCGTGCGACCGCCGCGACCCATGTCATGTCAGGCACCGCTCAAGGCTTCTGCGTCGGTTCGGACCGTGCCGTTCGCGGTCTGTCCGTTCGTGGCCTGGCCGTACGCCGTCTGCCCGTTCGCGGTCTGGCCGTACGCCGTCTGCCCGTTCGCGGTTCGGCCGGTGGGGGAGCCGTCGCTCGCGTGGCCGTTCAGCCCGGACGCATCCCCCTGCTGCCGGGCCGCCTGGACCGCCCAGTACACCGCCTCCGGTGTCGCGGGCGAGGCCAGCTCGACGCTGATCCCGTCCGGCCCGAACGCGGCGGCGGCCTGTCGCAGCGCCTCCCGTACCGAGAACGCCAGCATCAGCGGAGGCTCGCCCACCGCCTTGGACCCGAACACCGCGCCCTCTTCGGTGGCGTTCTCCATCAGCGTGATGTTGAACTCCTCGGGCATCTCGGAGAAGCTCGGCAGCTTGTAGGTGCTCGCTGCCTGGGTCAGCAGCCGGCCCCGGTTCGGCCCGTCACCGGTGTCCCAGCGCAGGTCCTCCAGCGTCAGCCAGCCCGCGCCCTGGACGAATCCGCCCTCGATCTGACCGATGTCGATCATCGGGGACAGGCTGTCGCCGACGTCGTGCACGATGTCCACCCGCCGGATGCGGTACGCGCCGGTGAAGGCGTCGACCTCCACCTCCGTCGCGGCGGCGCCGTGGGCGAAGTACTTGAACGGCGATCCCCTGAAGGTCTTCGCGTCCCAGTGCAGCCCCTCGGTCCGGTAGAAGCCGGCGGCCGACAGCTGGACCCGCTGGAAGTACGCGGTGTGCACCAGGTCGTCCCAGGCCAGCTCCTGGTCGCTGCCGAGTGCGCGCGCGACGCCCTCGGTGATGCGTACGTCCGATGCGTTCGCGCCCAGCCGGGAGGCAGCCACCTGAAGGAGCCGCTCGCGCAACTGCTCGCAGGCGTTCTTGACCGCTCCGCCATTGAGGTCCGCCCCCGAACTGGCGGCGGTGGCCGAGGTGTTGGGCACCTTGTCGGTACGTGTCGGGGCCAGCCGGACCTTGTGCAGCGGGATCCCGAGCGTGGTCGCGGCCACCTGCAGCATCTTGGTGTGCAGGCCCTGGCCCATCTCGGTGCCGCCGTGGTTGATCAGGACCGAGCCGTCCTTGTAGATCAGCACCAGCGCGCCGCCCTGGTTGAAGGCGGTGAGGTTGAACGAGATGCCGAACTTGATGCCGGTGACCGCGAGAGCCCGCTTGGTGTGCGGATGCGCGGCGTTGAACGCGGCGATCTCGCGCTTGCGGTCGGCGATGCCGGCGTCGTCCTGGACCTGCTGCCAGATGCCGGCGATCCGTTCGGCCTGGGTGACCGGCTGTCCGTACGGCGTCGTCTGGCCCTGGCCGGGCCGGTAGAAGTTGCGCTCCCGCAACTCCATGGCATCCAGGCCGAGCAGGGGTGCGCAGCGGCCCAGGATGTCCTCGATCACCAGCATGCCCTGCGGTCCGCCGAACCCGCGGAACGCGGTGTTGGAGACCGTGTTCGTCCTGGCGATGCGGCCGGCGACGCGGGCGTTGGGAATCCAGTACGTGTTGTCGATGTGGCAGAGCGCCCGGGCCAGCACCGGTTCGGACAGGTCCAGGCTCCAGCCGCCGTCCGCGGTCAGGGTGGCGTCCAGGGCCTGGATGCGGCCGTCCGCGTCGAAGCCGATCCGCCACTCGGCGTGGAACCCGTGCCGCTTGCCCGACATGGTCAGGTCCTGCGTCCGGTTGAGCCGGAACCGGACCGGCCGGCCGGTCAGCTTGGCGCCGAGCGCGGCGATGGCCGCGAACCCGTGCGGCTGCATCTCCTTGCCGCCGAAGCCGCCGCCCATCCGCAGGCACTGCACCGTCACCTCGTGACTGGGCAGACCGAGCACGTGCGCGACGATCTCCTGGGTCTCCGAAGGGTGCTGGGTGCTGCTCTGGATGAACACCTGCCCGTTCTCGTCGATCTGGGCGAGCGCCGCATGCGTTTCCAGGTAGAAGTGCTCCTGGCCGGCGAACTCGAACTCGCCGGTGAACACATGCGTGGACTCGGCGAAGCCCGCGTCGGTGTCCCCGGCCAGCATCACGGGCTGGGCGCCGTGATAGCTGCCGGCCGCGATCGCGTCCTGCAGCGTGACCAGGGAAGGCCGTTCGTCGATCTCCACCTCCACGGCCGCCGCGCCGAGCCGGGCCGCCTCCAGGGTCTCGCCGAGCACCCAGGCGACCGCGTGGCCGTGGAACATGACCTCGTCGGGGAAGAGCGGCTCGTCGTGCTTCATGCCGGCGTCGTTGACGCCCGGCACATCGGCACCGGTCAGTACGCGCACCACACCCGGCACGGCCAGCGCGGGCCCGGTGCGCAGCGCGGTGATCAGGCCGCGGGCCTTCATCACCTGGACCGGGTACGCGTGCAGGACGTCCTTGGTGCGCTGGACCAGGTCGTCGGTGTAGAGAGCGGTACCGGTGACGTGCAGGAAGGCGCTCTCGTGCGGCATCGAGACGCCCACGACGGGCTTCTCGGGAATCTCGGACAGATGGCTCATGACGGCACCGCCTCAGTGGTTTGCGCGTACAGCTTCAGCAGGCTCTGGCCGAGCATCGCGGAGCGGTACCCGGCGCTGGCGCGGTGATCGTTCATCGGTGTGCCCTCGGCCCGCAGCACGGGGGCCGCGGCCTCGACCGTCTCGGCCGTCCACGGCTTGCCCTCCAGGGCCGCCTCGGTGGCCAGGGAGCGGATCGGGGTGGCGGCCACGCCGCCCAGGCCGATGCGCGCCCTGCGGACGATCCCTCCCTCGGCCCCGCCCTCGATGTCGAGCGCGAAGGCGACGGCCACGCTGGAGATGTCGTCGAAACGCCGCTTGGCGATCTTGTGGAAGGCCGTGACCTGCGACAGGGGGAGCGGGACACGTACCGCGCGGATCAGCTCGCCGGGACGGCGCACGCTCTGCCGGTAGCCGGTGAAGTAGTCCGCCAGCGGGACCTCGCGCTCACCGTCGGCGTCGGCGAGCACCACCGAAGCCTCCAGCGCGAGCAGGACGGGCGGGCTGTCACCGATGGGCGAGCCGGTCCCCAGATTGCCGCCCAGGGTCGCTCCGTTACGGATCAGCCGGGACGCGAACTGCGGGAACAGCTCGGCGAGCAGGGGGACGCTGCCATCGAGGCGGCGTTCGATCTCGGTGAGCGTCAGCGCCGCCCCGATCTCGATGTGGTCGGATGCGACCCGCAGCTCCCGCATCTCGGACAGCCGGTCGACGGCGACCACGCAATCCGCCCGCCGGGAACGGATGTTCACCTCGACGCCGAAGTCCGTGGAGCCGGCGACCACCACCGCGTCGGGCCGCTCGCGCAGCAGCCGCAGGGTCTCGGCCAGCGTGCTCCTGCGCAGGAACGTGCTGCCGTCCCGGGTGTATTCGGTGGCGGCCGGTGCGGGCGGCGACTGCTCACGGCGCCGCGCCAGCGGGTCCTCGTCGGCGGGTGCCCCGACGGCGAACGCGGCGTCGCGGATCGGGCGGTAACCGGTGCAGCGGCACAGGTTTCCGCTCAGCGCGTGCAGATCGAAGCCGTTCGGGCCGTGCTCGGCGTCGGTGCTCCCGGCCGCGTCCACCGGCTCCGGGTGCGCGCAGCGGCTGGGGCGGTAGTACTCGGCGGCCATGCTGCAGATGAACCCCGGTGTGCAGTAACCGCACTGGGAGCCGCCGCGTACCGCCATCTCCTCCTGCACCGGGTGCAGTTCGGGCGGCGTTCCCGGTGCGCCGGGGGTGGCGAGACCTTCGGAGGTGATGACCTCCTGGCCGTCCAGCGCCGCGGCCGGGACCAGACAGGCGTTGACCGCCACCCAGTCGGTGGGCTTGTTCACGCCGGGCCGGGCCACCAGGACCGAACAGGCGCCGCACTCGCCCTCGGCGCAGCCCTCCTTGGTGCCGGTGAGGCCGCGGTCGCGCAGGAAATCCAGCACCGTGGTGTGGGGTGCGGCCGGTGCGAGCGGTGTTTCCTTCCCGTTCACCGTGATCCGCGCCGCTACCACGACGGGCCTTCGTTTCGCCGCAGGGCAGGTCGATTCGTCATGTTTGCCACTTTCAGGCAGCTTTCTATGTCCGGACGCGCCACGTAGAACAGGCGGGCGCATACCGGCACGCGTCAGCGCTGTGCCGGGAAAGGATGAGAATGAGGGAAAACCAGAAACGTGCCACGGAGGGGCACATCAGAACGGCGGCTCAGCAGCCGTGCGCGACCTGACCCGGAGCCCAGACGGTGAGGCGGGCGAGGCGAGCCAGATCAGAGCAGGTGTACATCTGCCGGTCGCCTCCTTCCGTGGTCACAGGTCTACTTCAACCGAAAGCTAGTGGTTGGATCCACCGAGGTCAAGAGAAGTTGATCTTGCTTTTTGGATGACCGACCAAATCCGGTGTGCGGCGACGACCCCCGGAGGGGACCGGGGCCGCGGTCCTAGGCCCAGCGACCGGTCCCCGTACGCCGTTCGGACGGACCCGCACCCCGGAATGTTGCAGCGGGATGAAATCCCCAGGTCGCCGTGTTGGTTCCTTCCGGTGGCATGAGACAACGGGAGGCACCAGTGGCGGACGCCGCGCAACAGGATCCCGCGCAGCAGGCCGGCGCGCAGCAGCACGGCCGGCAGCACGGACAGCGGCAGGACGGTACGGGGCACGGCCCCGCGCCCAGCGGCACGCCGGAAACCGGGGCGGCCGGGGCCGGGGCGGCAGGGACCGGGGGAGCGCAGCGGCAGGGGTGGGCGCGACGGCTCGTCGGGTACGCCTGGCGGTACCGGCGCAATGTGCTGCTGGCCCTCGGGTCGTCGCTCGCCGGGATGGCCGTCATGGCGCTCGTCCCGCTGGTCACCAAGGTGATCATCGATGACGTCATCGGCAACGGCACCCGTTCCCTCGCCGTCTGGACGGGGCTGCTGATCGCCTCGGCCGTCGTCGTGTACGTCCTCACCTACGTCAGGCGCTACTACGGCGGCCGCCTCGCGCTCGACGTCCAGCACGACCTCCGTACCGAGATGTACGGGACGATCATGAAGCTGGACGGGCGGCGGCAGGACGAGCTGTCCACCGGGCAGGTCGTCGGCCGCGCCACCAGCGACCTCCAGCTCATCCAGGGGCTGCTCTTCATGCTGCCGATGACCCTCGGCAACGTGCTGCTCTTCCTGATCTCGCTCGGCATCATGGCCTGGCTCTCGCCGCTGCTGACCCTGATCGCCGTGGCCGTCGCGCCCGCCCTGTGGATCATCGCCAAGCGCAGCAGGGCCCGGCTCTTCCCCGCCACCTGGTACGCCCAGGGGCAGGCCGCCGCCGTCGCCGGTGTCGTCGACGGAGCCGTCACCGGCGTACGCGTGGTGAAGGGCTTCGGCCAGGAGGACCAGGAGACCGGCAAGCTCCGCGCGGTCAGCCGCAGGCTCTTCGCCGGGCGGCTGCGTACCATCAAGCTGAACTCCCGCTACACGCCCGCCCTCCAGGCCGTCCCCGCGCTCGGGCAGGTCGCGATGCTGGCGCTCGGCGGCTGGCTGGCCACCCGGGGCGAGATCACCCTCGGGACGTTCGTTGCCTTCTCGTCCTATCTGGCCCAGCTCGTCGGCCCGGTCCGGATGCTCGCCATGGTGCTGACCGTCGGCCAGCAGGCCCGCGCGGGCGTCGAGCGCGTCCTGGAGCTGATCGACACCGAGCCCTCCATCCCGGACGGCACCAAGACGCTCCCGGCGGACGCCGAGGCCACCGTCGAGTTCGACGGCGTCTCCTTCGGATACACCGACGACCGGCCCGTGCTCGACGGCTTCTCGCTGACCATCGCGCCCGGCGAGACCGTCGCCGTCGTCGGCTCGTCCGGCAGCGGCAAGTCCACCGTCTCGCTGCTCCTGCCGCGCTTCTACGACGTCTCGCACGGCGCGGTCCTCATCGGCGGCCACGACGTACGCGAACTCACCCTGGAATCCCTGCGGTCGGCGATCGGCCTGGTCCCCGAGGACAGCTTCCTCTTCTCCGACACCGTCCGCGCCAACATCGCCTACGGCTTCCCCGACGCCACCGAGGAGCAGATCCGCACCGCGGCGCGCGCCGCCCAGGCCGACCGCTTCATCGCCGAACTGCCCGCCGGATACGACACCACCGTCGGCGAGCACGGCCTCACCCTCTCCGGCGGCCAGCGCCAGCGCATCGCACTGGCCCGCGCCATCCTCACCGACCCCAGGCTGCTGCTCCTGGACGACGCCACATCCGCCGTCGACGCCCGCGTCGAGCACGAGATCCACGAGGCGCTGCGCGGGGTGATGGCAGGCCGCACCACCCTGCTCATCGCGCACCGCCGCTCCACCCTCAACCTCGCCGACCGCATCGCCGTCATCGAAGGCGGCCGGCTCGCCGACATCGGCACACACGCGGAGCTGGAGGAGCGTTCGGCGCTCTACCGGCAGCTGCTGACCGACCCGGACGAGCTGGGCGGCGTCTCGCCCGGCCACGTGGTGCCGACGGCGGACGAGCCGGACGACACCTCCGTACGCGAGGAACTGGACGCCGAGTTCGACGTCGAGCGGGGCATCACCCCACCGCTCTGGGTCCGCAACGAGAACCCGGTGACCGGTTCGGGCGCCGATGGTGCCCCGGCCCCCGGCGGGATGCCCGCGACACCCGAACTCCTCGCCCAGGTCGCCGCGTTGCCGCCCGCCACCGACACGCCCGACGTGGACGAGGCGCACGCGGTCGCCGCCGAGACCTCGTACGGGCTGCGCCGGCTGCTGCGCGGCTTCGGGCCCGTCCTGCTCATCAGCCTGTTCCTGGTCGCGGTCGACGCGGGCATGGGGCTGCTGCTGCCCGTGCTGATCCGGCACGGCATCGACCAGGGCGTCACCAAGCTCGCCACCGGCGCGGTCTGGACGGCGGCCGCGCTCGGCCTGCTCACCGTGGCCGTCCAGTGGCTGGCGCAGACCGGCGAGACCCGGATGACGGGCCGCACCGGCGAGCGCGTCCTCTACACGCTGCGCCTGAAGATCTTCGCGCAGCTCCAGCGGCTCGGTCTCGACTACTACGAGCGCGAGCTGACCGGCCGGATCATGACCCGGATGACCACGGACGTCGACGCGCTCTCCACCTTCCTGCAGACCGGCCTGGTCACCGCGTTCGTCTCGGTCGTCACCTTCTTCGGCATCCTCGTGGTGCTGTTCGTGATCGATGTGCAGCTGGCGCTCGTCGTGTTCGCGACGCTGCCGTTCCTGGCCGTCGCCACGTACTTCTTCCGCAGGAAGAGCGTCCAGGCGTACGAGCTGGCGCGTGAGCGGGTCTCCGTCGTCAACGCCGACCTCCAGGAGTCCGTCTCCGGGCTGCGGATCGTCCAGGCGTTCCGCCGCGAGTCCACCGGGGCGGGCCGCTTCGCCGGCCGCAGCGACCACTACCGGCAGGCGAGGGTCCGCGGCCAGTGGCTGATCTCGGTCTACTTCCCCTTCGTCCAGCTGCTGTCGTCGGTGGCCGCGGCCTCCGTGCTGATCGTCGGCTCGCACCGGGTCGAGGCAGGCACCCTCACCACCGGGGCCCTGGTCGCCTACCTGCTGTACATCGACCTGTTCTTCGCCCCCGTACAGCAGCTGTCCCAGGTCTTCGACGGCTACCAGCAGGCCACCGTCTCGCTCAAGCGCATCCAGGAGCTGCTCGTCGAGCCCACGTCGACCGAGGAGAGCGCGGCGCCACTGGAGGTCGGCGCACTGCGCGGCGACATCGCCTTCGAGGGCGTCTCCTTCGCGTACGGCGCTGTCGACGGAGCTGATGGCCCCGGCGACGCCGGCGGCTCCGGCGGCTCCGGCGGCTCGGGCGGCGAAGGGGAGCCCGAAACGGCGCTCAGCGGCATCGACCTGCGGATCCCGGCCGGGCAGACGGTCGCCTTCGTCGGGGAGACCGGCGCGGGCAAGTCCACGCTGGTCAAGCTGGTCGCGCGGTTCTACGACCCGACAGCGGGCCGGGTCACGGCCGACGGCACCGATCTGCGGGACATGGACATGACGGCGTACCGGCACCGGCTCGGGGTCGTCCCGCAGGAGGCGTACCTCTTCGCGGGCACGGTCCGTGACGCCATCGCCTACGGCCGGACGGACGCGACCGACGCCGAGGTCGAGGCGGCGGCGCGGGCGGTCGGCGCGCACGACATGATCGCGACCCTGGAGGGCGGCTACCTCCATGAGGTCGCCGAGCGCGGCCGCAACCTCTCGGCGGGCCAGCGCCAGCTGATCGCACTGGCCCGCGCCGAACTGGTCGACCCGGACATCCTGCTGCTCGACGAGGCGACAGCCGCGCTCGACCTGGCGTCGGAAGCCCAGGTCAACCAGGCCACCGACCGGATCGCCGGACGGCGGACGACACTCGTGGTCGCCCACCGGCTGACCACTGCGGCGCGGGCGGACCGGGTGGTGCTGATGGACCACGGCCGGGTCGTCGAGGACGGCACGCACGAGGAGCTGCTGGCCCTGGACGGAGGCTACGCACAGCTGTGGCGGACCTTCGTGGGGGAGCCGGCCGAGGTGGTGGTGTAAGGGGGGGTAAGGCCCCCTGAGAGGGCGCGGGTCCCGTCGGCGAGCACCGCCGGCGGGACCTCATGGCGGCGCTGTGCGCGCGGGATGAGAGCGTTACCGGGGCCGCACGTCCGCCGCCGGGACAACTTTTCCTCCCGTTCGGCCCTCTTCCATGCCGGGATGTGCAGCCCCGACAGCGCACACACCGGACCCGGGAGCTGAGATACGGTGCCGACGATCAGCCAGCGGATGCACTTGGTGCTGCTCACCGCCTGGACGGTGCTGTGGTTCGCCGTGGTGGAGCCGCACGGCGGATTCTCCTGGCACTATCTGCACACCGGCGGTGAGCTGATCTACCAGGGCCCCGGCGGCGACGGCACCGGCGGTCTCAACCTCTACGCCCACCACCCCGAGCTGCAGATGGGCCCGGTCAGCTTCCTCGCCGCCGGACTGTTCAACCCGTTCCCCGAAGCCACCGGCCAGTTCCTCGCCGCGGCGCTGATGTCCCTGCTGGGGCTGGTCATCGTCGTACTGGCCGGGCGCAGCGCCGCACACCATCTGCTGGGCACCGGCACCAACCACCAGCGGCTGCGGCAGCGGGTACTGATCGCCGGGCTCGCCTTCATCCCGATGTGGATCGAGGTGGCGGTCCGCTTCGGGCACCTGGACGACGTACTCGCGCTGTTCTTCACCGCCCTCGCGGTCCGGGCCGTCACCCGGGGCAACCCGGCGGCCACCGGTGCCTGCCTCGCCCTGGCGATGGACTCCAAGCCCACCGCGCTGGCCTTCCTGCCGCTGCTGCTGGCCCTGCCCCGGCGGAACTGGCTGCGGGCCGCCCTGTGGTGCGGGGGCCTGGTGGCGGTCGCCTGGCTGCCGTTCTTCGTCGGCGACCCGCAGTCCTTCGCGGCGGCCAAGTTCGCCATCCCCAACCATCCGGCGTCCGCCCTGCGCTGGCTCGGCGTCGGCGACCCGGAGACGCCCGGCTGGGACCGCCCCGCGCAGGCCGTGCTCGGCCTGGTGCTCGGTACGGTGGCGGTCTGGCGGGGCCGCTGGCCCGCGGTGGTCCTGCTCGGCGCCAACGCCAGGATCGTGCTCGACCCGAGCGTCTACACGTACTACACGGCTTCGGTACTGCTCGGCACCCTGCTGTGGGACGTCATCGGGCAGCGCAGGCTGGTGCCGTGGTGGAGCTGGCTGGCGCTGCTGACGCTGTACGGCAGTGTCTTCGTCATCCCGGACGACGCGATCCGCGGTCTGCTGCGACTGGCGTTCGTGGCGGTGTCCACGGCGTACGTCCTGCTGTGGCCGGTCCGTGAGCGCGGCGACCGGGGCGGGGTACGCGGCCGGCGCAGACCCCGGGCCCGTGCGGGGACCCCGCTGGTGGTGGATTAGAAGCCGTGACCGCCCCGGGTCCCGTCTGTCCGGTTCTGCGGCGCAACCAGCCGACTGTCCCTTGCGTCCGTACACACATACGTCTGCGCGACCGAAAGGGAAGAAGTGTTCGAGTTGCGGCGAAAGCCGGAGGGCGGGGCGGGGCGCGCGCCGGTACGTGAACCGGTGCGCGGAGCCGCCCGCGGCCCGGTGACCGCCCGCTGGGCCGCCGGTCTGACGGCGGCGGCCGTGGTGGCGCTGGCCCTGGTGGGGACGGGTGCCCGGCCGGCGAGCGCGGCGTCGGGCTGCCCCGGACATCTGGTCAGGTCCGTGAGCTTCGCCACCGGCCAGCTCAAGGTCTACCGGAGCGGTCAGTCCGTCTGCGCCGTCACCCTCGCCAAGCACCCGGGCGCCAGGAGGCAGATGTCCGTCCAGCTCCAGGCGCGCGGGGGCAGGCCGGTCTCCGACAGTGGCCGTTTCACCCGTCTGGCGGGGCCGGTGAGGGTGCGTGCGGTGCACCGCTGTGTCCGGGCCGTAGGGGCCGTCTCCGGCAGGAAAGGGGCGTCCGGCTGGTTCCTGTGCTGAGCGGGTGATCTCCCCGGATGGTCAACTGGGTCTGGCGTGCCTGGTGTTACCCCGGCTAGGTTCGCGGCTACTCGTTGTGATCCCCAGGGGAGGGCTGAATGCGCAAGGCGCTCAGATGGCTGCTCGCGTTCGTGGTGCTCATAGGCACCTTGAGTGCGGCGGGGGCATCAGCCGGTGCGGCCACCGCCGCAGGACCGGACACCCCGGACATCAAGGCCCGGATCCTCGCGATCCCCGGCATGAGTCTGATCGAGGAGAAGCCCTACCCGGGCTACCGCTTCTTCGTTCTCCAGTACGCCCAGCCCGTCGACCACCGGCACCCGTCGAAGGGCACCTTCAACCAGCGCTTCACCCTGCTGCACAAGGACACCAGCCGGCCGACCGTCCTCTACACCGGCGGGTACAACGTCTCCACCACCCCCAGCCGCAGTGAGCCGACCCGTATCGTCGACGGCAACCAGGTGTCACTGGAGTACCGCTACTTCACCCCGTCCAGGCCGGAGCCCGCCGACTGGTCCAAGCTGGACATCTGGCAGGCCGCCAGCGACCAGCACCGGCTGTTCACGGCGCTCAAGAAGATCTACACCCGGAACTGGCTCACCACCGGCGGCTCCAAGGGCGGCATGACCGCCACCTACTACGAGCGCTACTACCCCAAGGACATGGACGGGGTCGTCGCGTACGTGGCGCCCGACGACGTCGTCAACGACGAGGACTCGGCGTACGACCGGTTCCTGAGCACCGTCGGGACCAAGGAGTGCCGCGACCGGCTGGAGGGCGTCCAGCGCGAGGCGCTCGTCCGCCGCGCGCCACTGGAGAAGAAGTACGCCCAGTACGCGAAGGACAACGGCTACACCTTCACCACCGTCGGGTCGCTCGACAAGGCGTACGAGGCCGTGGTGCTCGACTACATCTGGGGCTTCTGGCAGTACAGCCTGCTCTCCGACTGCGACACGGTCCCCGCCGACGCCCCGCACGCCACCGACCAGGAGATCTGGGACTCCGTCGACACCATCTCCGGGTTCTCCTTCTACACCGACCAGGGGCTTGAGGCGTACACGCCGTACTACTACCAGGCCGGCACCCAGCTCGGCTCGCCGGACATCCAGCAGCCGTGGCTCGGCAACCTCAGCCGCTACGGCTACCAGCCGCCGCGGCACTTCGTCCCCCGCTCCATCCCGATGCGCTTCCAGCCGGGTGTGATGGCCGACGTGGACAACTGGGTGAAGCACCACGCCCACCACATGCTGTACGTGTACGGGCAGAACGACCCCTGGGGCGCCGAGCGCTTCAGCGTCGGGAAGCACCCGGACGACAGCTATGTGTTCACCGCGCCCGGTATGAACCACGGCGCGAACGTCGACGGCCTCGCCCCCGCCGAGAAGGCGAAGGCCACCGCGCGCATTCTGGCCTGGGCAGGAGTCGCACCGGCCGCGGTGCGGGCCGACCCGCAGCGGGCCAAGCCGCTCGCCGCGTACGACGCGACGCTCGACCGCAAGGGGCTGGAACGGGACCGGTCGCTGCGGCCGTGACCCCGGTCCGTCGCACCAACCGGCCCTGAACGGCAGCCGATCGCACTGTGCCCGCCGCGAAGTCCCGCGGCGGGCACAGCTGTTGTCGTGCGGTCAGTACGTCAGGCCGTGCCCCACCGGATACAGCACCTTCGTGGGATCGTCCGCGCGCTGGACGGGCACCGGCAGCAGACCGCGCGGCGCGACCCGGCCCGCGATCACCCGTGCCGCCGCCCGGAGTTCGACGTCCGTCCAGCTGTACGTCGCGAGCGCGGCCCGGACGCCGGGGAGCTGGGCGATGTCGTACGGATTGCGTACCGCGATCTGCACGACCGGGACCCCGGTCGCGACCAGCGCCGCCACCAGCTTCGTCTGCGCGTCGCCCGCGGCCACGTCATAGGTGCCGACGAGCACGGCGTCCTTGCCCGCGGCTGCGGACACCGCGCTCTTGATCACGGCGTCGGTGGGCGCGGTGCCGGTCGGGAGCACCGTGGTGGTGAAGCCGAGTCCGGTCAGCTCCTTGCCGAGCACCGTGGTCGGCGGGCCCGTCGTGCCCGAGGGCGACGCCGGATCGGGGCCGACGACCAGCAGCTTCCCGGCCCGGCGCCGGGAGAGCGGCAGCAGCTTGGCCTCGTTCACCAGCAGGGTCGTGGTCCGCTCGGCGATCCGGTCGGCCGACACCAGATGGGACCGGATACCGACCGTACGGTCCACCCGGGTCTCGGGCACGTACGGGCTGCTGAACAGTGCGCGCCGGTCCTTGAGCCGCAGGATCCGCAGGAGCGATTCGTCGATCCGCTTCTCGGTGAGCTCCCCGCCGCGCACCGCGGCGAGCACCGCGTGCCACGCGGTGTCGAGGTCCGGCGGGTTCAGCAGCTGGTCGACGCCGGCTTTGAGCGCCAGCACCGGCACCCGGTCGTCGCCGTACTTGTCCCGTACGCCCTGCATGCCCAGCGAGTCGGTGACGACGACGCCGTCGTACCCCAGCTCCTCGCGCAGGATGCCGGTGAGGATCGGCTGCGACAGGGTGGCCGGGTCGTTGCTCGGGTCCAGCGCGGGGAACTGGATGTGCGCCGTCATGATCGCGTCGATCCCGGCGGCGACTGCGGCCTTGAAGGGCGGCGCGTCGATGGTCTCCCACTGCTCACGGGTGTGGGTGATGACCGGGATCCCGGTGTGGCTGTCGACCGCGGTGTCGCCGTGGCCGGGGAAGTGCTTGGCTGTCGCGGCGACCTGCGAGCTCTGGTATCCCTGCACCTCGGCGGCGACCAGCCGGGCCACGGCGGCCGGTTCGGAGCCGAAGGAGCGGACGCCGATGACCGGGTTGGCCGGGTTCACATTGACGTCGGCGTCCGTCGAGTAGTCCTGCCGGATACCGATCGCCCGCAGCTCGGCCCCGGAGATCCGGCCGACCGTACGGACGTCGTCGCGCGAGCGCCCGGCGCCGAGCGCCATCGCGCCGGGGAAGAGAGCGGCCGGATAACCGACCCGGCAGACGATGCCGTGCTCCTGGTCGGTGGAGATCAGCAGCGGTACGGGGGTGTGCTGGGCGAGGCCGGCGCGCTGGATGCCGTTGGAGAGCGCGGCGATCTGGTGCGGGTCGCGGGTGTTGTGCGCCCAGCTGAAGTAGATGATGCCGCCGACGTGGTACTTGGCGATCAGCTCGGCCGCGGTGCGGACGCCGATCTCTTTCAGGTTGGCGTCGATGTCGGCCTGGTCGGGAGCGGTGGCGGAGTGTCCGTACACCCGCATCACGAAGAGCTGGCCGACCTTCTCCTCGATGCTCATACGGCCGATGAGCTTCTTGAGCTGCCGGTCGTGACCGCTGGGATCAGGACCGGGGCGATGGGGATCGGCGTGCGCCGTGGCGCCCGTGGCTGCGGTGGCTACCGCGGCCGCGGTAGCGGTGAGCAGAGAGCGTCTGGAGGTGCGGTACTGCACTGGTGCCCCTTCCGGCCATGCTGCGCAAGGAATCTGAAGGAAACTTTCCAGCAGCACCGATATCCGGAAACTAACTGCCAGGTCAAGGGTGCGGGCCGCATCGGAGCGGCATTGGCCCATTTGCCCGCGGCCGGGCCGTCCTGGACTGGTCCGGCCCGGCCCGGCCCGGCTCGACGTGCGGGTGGGGCGGCCCCGCCGTCGCGGCTACCTGGACGGTGCTGGGCCCGCGCCGCCGTCCCCGGCCAGCCGTTCCAGGTGTTCCCGGCCCGCCGTCAGCAGTCCCGGCAGCTCGGCAGCCTGGGGGTACCACCGCTTCTCGTACTCCCAGCAGAGCCACCCCTCGTCCGGCGCGAGCAGCTCCACGCACTCGGCGAGCGGGAGCACCCCGGCGCCGAGCGGCAGCGGTGTGGTGTCCTCCGCCGACGCGATGTCCTTGACCTGGGTGTAGCCGAGATGCGGCGCGAGGACCGCGTGGCTGGCCGCCGGGGTCTCACCGCCCAGCCAGGTGTGCATCACATCCCAGAGGGCGCCGACGTTCCGGTGGCCGACCGGGCCCAGCACCCGGGCCGCGTCGGCGCGCGTGCGGTGCGAGTCATGGGTCTCCAGGAGGATCCGTACGCCCGTGTCGGCGGCGACCTCGGCGGCCGCGCCCAGCCTGCGGGCGGCCGCCGCGTCC
>NZ_JAAGLN010000122.1 GCF_010548145.1 Streptomyces sp. SID10853 | reverse complement strand
GCCGGCGCACGCTATGTCCGCTCGGAGCCCTCCCTGCCGGTCCGGGTCACCGGCGCGGTGGTGCGGATGCGCCGCTCGGCGCCCGGCGGGCCCGGCACGGTGCGGCTGCGGGTGTTGGCCGGGGCGGAGGTCCCGTACGTCCGGATGGTGCTCGACGAGGAGGCGTACCGGATCGCGGGCCACGCCCACCTGGTCGGGCTGCCGGTCCGGGTGCAGGGCAGGCTGGAGAGCCGCAGCGGATTCCGCCGGCTGACCGGCGCCGAAGGGGTCGTCCCCGTCCAGGTCGACGAGGCGGAGCGGGACCGTCTGATGAAGGCGCTCCAGGAGAACCTCGACTTCTTCGAGGAAGCCTGCGCGGGCGAGCGGGCCGATGACACGGACGGGGCCGGGGGAGGGGACCCGGGCGAGGGCTCTTAACCGTTTCGCAAACCACTCCCAGGTCTCGGTACGATTCAGGCGCGCCGCGCTCCCGCGGCGCGCCCCCTGAGTCAGGAGAGACCGGTGTCAGACGTCCGTGTGGTCATCCATCGCGATTCCGAGCGGGAAGAGCGCGTGGTGACGACGGGCACTACGGCAGCCGAGCTCTTCCCCGGTGAGCGCACCGTCGTCGCGGCCCGGGTCGCCGGTGAGCTGAAGGACCTGGCCTACGCCCTGGCCGACGGCGACGAGGTCGAGCCCGTCCTCATCTCCTCCGATGACGGCCTGAACATCCTGCGCCACTCCACCGCGCATGTGATGGCCCAGGCCGTGCAGGAGCTCTTCCCCGACGCGAAGCTCGGCATCGGACCGCCGGTCAAGGACGGCTTCTACTACGACTTCGACGTCGAGCGGCCGTTCACGCCCGAGGACCTCAAGGCCATCGAGAAGAAGATGCAGGAGATCCAGAAGCGCGGGCAGCGCTTCTCGCGGCGTGTGGTGAGCGACGACGACGCCCGCGCCGAGCTGGCGTCCGAGCCGTACAAGCTGGAACTCATCGGGATCAAGGGCTCCGCGGCCTCGGCGGACGACGGCGCGGACGTCGAGGTGGGCGGCGGCGAGCTGACCATCTACGACAACCTCGACCCGAAGACCGGCGACCTGTGCTGGAAGGACCTCTGCCGCGGTCCGCACCTGCCGACCACCCGGTTCATCCCCGCCTTCAAGCTGATGCGCAACGCGGCGGCGTACTGGCGCGGCAGCGAGAAGAACCCGATGCTCCAGCGCATCTACGGCACCGCCTGGCCCACCAAGGACGAGCTGAAGGCGCACCTGGAGTTCCTGGAGGAGGCCGCCAAGCGCGACCACCGCAAGCTCGGCAACGAGCTCGACCTCTTCTCCTTCCCCGACGAGATCGGCCCCGGCCTCGCCGTCTTCCACCCCAAGGGCGGCATCATCCGCCGCGCCATGGAGGACTACTCGCGCAAGCGGCACGAGGAGGAGGGCTACGAGTTCGTCTACTCGCCGCACGCCACCAAGGGCAAGCTCTTCGAGAAGTCCGGCCACCTGGACTGGTACGCGGACGGCATGTACCCGCCCATGCAGCTCGACGACGGGGTGGACTACTACCTCAAGCCGATGAACTGCCCGATGCACAACCTGATCTTCGACGCGCGGGGCCGTTCCTACCGTGAACTGCCGCTGCGGCTCTTCGAGTTCGGCACGGTGTACCGGTACGAGAAGTCCGGTGTGGTGCACGGCCTGACCCGCTCGCGCGGCTTCACCCAGGACGACGCGCACATCTACTGCACCAGGGAGCAGATGGCGGACGAGCTGGACACCACGCTCACCTTCGTCCTGAACCTGCTGCGCGACTACGGGCTGACCGACTTCTATCTGGAGCTGTCCACCAAGGACCCGGAGAAGTTCGTCGGCTCGGACGAGGCGTGGGAAGAGGCCACCGAGACGCTCCGCCAGGTCGCCGAGAAGCAGGGTCTGCCGCTGGTCCCTGACCCGGGCGGCGCCGCGTTCTACGGGCCGAAGATCTCCGTCCAGTGCAAGGACGCCATCGGGCGTACCTGGCAGATGTCGACCGTCCAGCTCGACTTCAACCTGCCGGAGCGTTTCGACCTGGAGTACACCGGGCCGGACGGCACCAAGCAGCGCCCGGTCATGATCCACCGTGCGCTGTTCGGCTCCATCGAGCGGTTCTTCGCGGTGCTCCTGGAGCACTACGCGGGTGCGTTCCCGGTGTGGCTGGCGCCCGTCCAGGCGGTCGGCATCCCGATCGGTGACGCGCACATCCCGTACCTCCAGGAGTTCGCCGCCACGGCGCGCAAGCAGGGGCTGCGGGTCGACGTGGACGCCTCGTCGGACCGGATGCAGAAGAAGATCCGCAACCAGCAGCGCGCCAAGGTGCCCTTCATGATCATCGCGGGCGACGAGGACATGGCCAACGGCGCCGTCTCCTTCCGGTACCGCGACGGGTCGCAGGAGAACGGCATCCCGGTGGACGACGCCATCGCCAAGATCGCGAAGGCCGTCGCGGACCGCGTACAGGTCTGATCCGCCCGGCGTACGACGCCACGAGGCCCCCGGAGACCGGTCAGCTCTCCGGGGGCCTTTCGTCGCCGTCCCGCCGGAAGCTCTGCAGCAGCCACGACGAGAAGGACCCCGTCACCGCTCCCAGCAGCGCGATCCCGCACGCCATCATGGCCACCGCGATCAGCCGCCCCAGCAGCGTCACCGGGGACACGTCCCCGTAACCGACCGTCGACAGGGTGGCGGCGGCCCACCACAGGGCGTCCCCGAACGTACGGATGGTGGCGCCCGGCGCGGTCCGCTCGCAGCTGTAGACCGCGAGCGCTCCGGCGAAGGAGAGCAGCAGGGCGGACAGCCCCGCGTACGCGATCACCCGGGCGTGCAGATTCAGCCGGGGCTGCTCCCTGCGCTGCTGCACCGCGTTGTAGAGCTGCACCATCCGCAGCAGCCGCAGCAGCGGCAGGATCACCACCAGGGTGTCCATCCGGTGGGTGCGCGGGAAGCGCATCCCCTCACCGCTCAGGACGAGCCGCGCCGCGTAGTCCAGCGCGAAGACCAGCCAGACCGCCAGGGCCACCCCGAGCGCGGCGTCCAGCAGTACGGGATCGGCGCCCCGCGCCAGCACCCGCACCGCGTAACAGGCGAGGAAGAGCAGTGCGGCCGCGAAGAGCGGGATCTCCGTGCGCTCCTCCCAGCGGCGCAGCCGCTCGCCGGGGTTCAGGACGTCCATCGGCCCAGCATCGCCGTGCCGGCCTCGGCCCGCGCCCCGGCGACACGTCGCGAACGGGGGAAGTCATATGCTGCACAGCATGACGAGTGAGCCGGAACAGCAGATCGGAGTGGGGACGCAGGACGCGTTCCAGCGCCTGTGGACCCCCCACCGGATGGCGTACATCCAGGGGGAGAACAAGCCGAGCGGGCCGGGCTCGGGGGACGACTGTCCGTTCTGCACGATCCCGTCGAAGTCCGACGAGGACGGCCTTGTCGTGGCGCGCGGCACGCATGTGTACGCGGTGCTCAACCTCTACCCGTACAACGGCGGGCATCTCATGGTCGTGCCGTTCCGCCATGTCGCCGACTACACGGAGCTCGACGCGGCCGAGACGGCCGAGCTGGCCGAGCTGACCAAGTACGCGATGACGGCGCTGCGTACGGCGTCCGGGGCGCACGGCTTCAACATCGGTATGAACCAGGGCGCGTCGGCGGGTGCCGGGATCGCCGCGCATCTGCACCAGCACGTGGTGCCGCGCTGGGGCGGTGACACCAACTTCATGCCGGTCGTCGGGCACACCAAGGTGCTGCCGCAGCTGCTGGCCGACACCCGGGCGATGCTGGCGGCGGCCTGGCCGGCCTGAGCCCCACCTGCCTGAGCGCCACCTGCCTGAGCCCCACTGGACCGAGCGCCATTGGTCCGGGTGCCTTTGGTCCGGGGCGTTCGGTCCGGGGCGCCGCCGCCCCGGTACGGGAAGGACCGGGCCCCGGGCGGTGGATGCCGGGGCCCCGTCCGTGGCGTCAGGCGTCGTAGACGTCGGCCTGGCGCGGCGTCGGGTCCTGCACAAGACCGCCGAGGACCATCGAGCGGTTGGTGAACGAGTCGGTGTTCACGCCGTGCTCGTCGAGCACCCCCATCGCCGCCGTGTGCACGGCGCGCAGCACCGGGGTGGCCGCCCGCATCGCGTCGTCCGCCATGAAGCGGTGCCGCCAGGGCTTGTCGGCCCAGGCGTGCCGCATGCCGAACGGCTCGGGCAGGGTGATCTTCCCGCCGCAGAAGTCGAGGACCGGCGGGAACCAGGTCAGCGGGGCCCTGGCGGCCAGCCGCACCACCTCGGGGGTCTCCACCAGCGGCAGGTTCACCTCCCGCGTCTCCCAGAACTTGACCGCCTTGTTGACCTGCTTGGTCTTGGCCGCCGGCTTGGTGGTGAAGAGCGAGTGGACCGGGCCGAGCGCATGGCCGGTGACCTCGATCCGCAGCGTCTCGTGGAGCACCGTCACGGTGATCATCATGGTGATCACCAGCTGGCCGTCCCAGAGAGTGAACTGCACGCCCAGATAGTGGCGGTTGCCGCTGCCGAACTGCTGCTCGTTGCAGATCCGCTGTATCTCGTGGCCCTTGATCTGGAAGGCTTCCACGTCCTCGCCGTCGGGCCGGCTCACCTCGCCAGCGTTCTCACCCACCGGCGCCACGATCCAGTGCTTCACGGACGGGGTGGGGAAGCCGCCGGTGTGCAGCGGGCCGCGCTCCAGCATCCGCAGCCGGTCATGGATGGCCCGGATGACGTCCCAGCTGCGGAAGCCGTGGATCTCGGTGCCCGCCTCACGGGGGACCAGCTCCTCGGCGAGCTGCCAGCTGCCCCAGCGGGTGCCCATGCCGAGTATCCCCTTGGGGCCCGCGTAGAAGACCGAGTTGGACTGCTGCTCGGCGGTCAGCCTGGCCAGCGACTGGCGCAGCTGCTCGGCCGCGGTCTCGGTGGGGTTGCGCGGCACGGCCTCGGGGATCTTCGGCCCGATGCCGCCGCCGGACAGCAGGCTCTCCCAGCGGGACCGCAGATCCACGGCGGTCCGCTCACAGATCCGCTTGGCCAGCACCCAGCCGATGACCGGGGCGACCATCATGGCCCGCAGGTACAGCGCCCCGATGCCGCCGAACGGCAGCTTGACGAGGAAGAGCACCATGAGCCCGGCGAAAGCCACCAGAAGTACGGTGCCCAGGGCCCCCATGCTGCGGTTCCTGGCCCCCGACAGGGTGCGCCGCAGCTGGAAGACGCCGAGCCAGATCAGCAGCCCGGGCAGGAACACGAGTCCGAACACGGCCATCACGATGGTCAGCCGGGTGTCGCGCTCCTTGCGGATACGGGTCGCGGCCAGGCAGTGCTCGACGACCGTCTGGGGCTCGGTCCCGAAGGACTGGATGAGCGCCTTACGGGTGCCTCCGAGCATCCGCACCTGGACGGCGCGGGAGAAGGACTCGCCCAGATTCGGCTCGAAGAGCGAGAACTTGCCCTTCTTCACCTCGGTCTTGTGCCACTCGCCGTTGGCTTTGAGTATGTCCTCGACCGGGCTGTCCCGGTAGGCGGCGGACGCGAGGGCATGGGTGGCGGCGGTCTGGCCCGCTGATCCCTGGAGCGGGACCTGTGCTCCCGGAATGAAGTCGAATCCGTCGTTCGCCACCGCTGCCCCCATCGCCGCACCCAACCGCTGCTGCGGCTGTTCCCAACTACCGTGCCCCGCACACCTGCTGCGCCGGACCGGGCCGCCCCGCGCCTGCCGTCCGGGCCGTGACCTCAGCGTATCCGTGCCGCTCCCCGCGCGTCACGGGACGACGGAAGGCGGCCGGGCGCAAGGCCCTGCCCGGCCGATCTCCGCGGCCCCGGGGCCGGATAGCGCCGCAGCGTGCGGGAGCGGCGTCGGCAGCGGCTACGTGCCGCTGTGGGCCTGTTCGCGTACCCGGTCGGCCACCTGAGACGGCATCGGCTCATGGCGGACGTACGAGCGCGTGAACCGGCCGGTGCCGTGCGACAGCGACCGCAGATCGACGGCGTACCGCCCGATCTCGATCTCCGGCACCTCGGCCCTGACCAGGGTGCGGCCCGGCACCGTCTGCTCGGTGCCCACCACCCGGCCGCGCCGTCCGGAGAGGTCGCTCATCACCGGGCCCACGAAGTCGTCGGGCACCAGGACTTGGACGGCGACCACGGGTTCGAGGAGACGGATCGGCGCCCGGTCGGCCGCCTCCCGGAGCGCCAGCGCGCCCGCCGTCTGGAACGCCGCGTCCGAGGAATCCACGGAGTGGGCCTTGCCGTCCCGGAGAGTGATACGGACATCGACGAGCGGGTGCCCGGTGGCCAGCCCCCTGGCCGCCTGCGCGCGTACGCCCTTCTCGACGGACGGGATGAACTGCCGGGGCACCGAACCGCCCACCACCCGGTCGACGAACTCGATCCCCGAACCGGAGGGCAGCGGGTCCACCTCGATCGCGCAGATCGCGAACTGGCCGTGGCCGCCGGACTGTTTGACGTGCCGGCCGCGCCCCTCGGCCGGTCCGCCGAACGTCTCACGCAGCGAGACCCGGTACGGCTCGGCGTCCACCCGGACCCCGTATCTGCCCTGCAGCCGCTCCAGCGCCACGTCCCGCTGCGCCTCGCCGAGACACCAGAGCACCAACTGACGGGTGTCCGGGTTCTGTTCGACGCGCATGGTCGGATCCTCGGTGACCAGCCGGGTGAGCCCCTGCGAGAGCTTGTCCTCGTCGGCCTTGCCATGGGCGGCGACGGCGAGCGGAAGCAGTGGCTCCGGCAGCGTCCACGCCTCCATCAGCAGCGGGTCGTCCTTCCCGGACAGTGTGTCGCCCGTCTCCGCGCGGCTCAGCCCCGCGACGCACGCGATGTCCCCGGCGACGCACTCGGCCAGCGGGCTCTGCCGCCGGCCGAAGGGGGCGGAGAGCGCGCCGATCCGTTCGTCCGTGTCGCGGTCGCCGCCGCCGTCCTGTCCGGCGCGGCCGTGGCCCTCCTGGCTGTGCCCCGACACATGCACCGTCTCGTCGGGCCGCAGGGTCCCGGAGAAGACGCGCACCAGGGAGAGCCGGCCCACATACGGGTCGGACGCCGTCTTGATCACCTCGGCGACCAGCGGGCCGCGCGGGTCGCAGGCCGCCGCGGCGTGCGGGGCGCCCTCCGGGGTGGTGACCACCGGGGCCTCGCGCTCCGGCGGAGCGGGGAAACCGCGCGTGATCAGTTCCAACAGCTCGACCGTGCCGAGCCCCTGCCGCCCACCGGACACCGCGGGGGCCGCGGCGAGCACCGGGTGGAAGACACCGCGGGCCACCGCACGCTCCAGATCCGCGACGACCGTCCCGACGTCGATCTCCTCGCCGCCGAGATAGCGGTCCATCAGGGTCTCGTCCTCGCTCTCCGCGATGATCCCCTCGATCAGCCGGTCGCGGGCCTCGTCCAGCGACGGCAGCTCGGCCTCGCCCGGCGCGCTCTCCGTACGCTCGCCCGACGTATAGCCGGACAGCCGCCGGGTCAGCAGCCCGGCGAGGCCCGTCACCGGGGCGTGCCCGTCAGGGCCCGGCGGCCCGTACAGCGGCAGATACAGCGGGAGCACCGCGTCGGGGTCGTCGCCGCCGAAGATCCGCCCGCAGAGCCGGGTCAGCTCCGCGTACCCGGTACGGGCGGTGTCCAGGTGCGTGACCACGATGGCCCGCGGCATCCCGACGGCCGCGCACTCCTCCCAGACCGCACGGGTCGCGCCGTCGACGCTGTCCGCGTCCTGGGCGGCCGACACGACGAAAAGGGCCGCGTCGGCCGCGCGCAGCCCGGCCCGCAGCTCGCCGACGAAATCGGCGTAGCCGGGGGTGTCCAGCAGATTGATCTTGACGCCGTCCCACTCGACGGGGACGAGCGAGAGCTGTACCGACCGCTGTCTGCGCTGTTCGATCTCGTCGTAGTCGGAGACGGTCTGGCCGTCCTCCACCCGGCCCGCCCTGGTGACCGCGCCCGCGGTCAGCGCCAGGGCCTCGACCAGGGTGGTCTTGCCGGATCCGCTGTGGCCGACCAGGACCACGTTCCGTACGGAAGCGGGCCGCCGGCCGGCCGTCGGCGCTCTGCCGGCGGCTCCGGGATGTGTGCTCGCCTTGTCGCCCATGAGTGTGCCTCCCGTGTGCTGAGGGACGTTGCACGGTGAGAAACGGGTGGGCGGACACAGGGCCGGGAAGCGTGGCGGCACCGGTGACGCCCGCGCCCTTCGAGCTTTCCACTCGGGCGGACGCGCGTCCATACGTACGGCCCCGCGTCCGCCCCGGCCCGCGCCCGGCCGCGCGAGTGGGACAGGGCCCGGCGGTGGAGGCCCGCGGTCCTGGCTACGATGGGCCCGCCGGGCGGCCAATGGGGCCGCGCGGCCCACCGACCCCCCGGGAAGGCCATGCTGAACAAGTACGCGCGTGCATTCTTTACGCGTGTCCTCACGCCGTTCGCCTCATTCCTGCTCCGGATCGGGGTCAGCCCCGACGCGGTGACGCTGACCGGTACGGCCGGGGTGATGGCGGGTGCGCTGGTCTTCTTCCCCAGGGGAGAGTTCTTCTGGGGCACGGTCGTCATCACGCTCTTCGTCTTCTCCGACCTCGTCGACGGCAACATGGCCCGTCAGGCCGGGATTTCGAGCCGCTGGGGTGCCTTCCTCGACTCGACCCTCGACCGGGTCGCGGACGGGGCGATCTTCTCCGGCTTCGCCCTCTGGTACGCGGGTACCGGTGACAACAACCTGATGTGCGCGGTCGCCCTCTTCTGCCTCGCGAGCGGCCAGGTCGTCTCGTACACCAAGGCGCGCGGCGAGTCGATCGGGCTCCCGGTCGCGGTGAACGGGCTGATCGAGCGGGCCGAGCGGCTCGTCATCTCACTCGTCGCCGCGGGCTTCGCCGGGCTGCACAAGTTCGGGGTGCCCGGGATCCAGATCCTGCTGCCGATCGCGCTGTGGATCGTCGCCGTGGGCAGCCTGATCACCCTGGTGCAGCGGGTCGTCACCGTACGCAGGGAGTCCGCAGAGGCCGACGCCGCCGCGGCCGCCGAAGCCTCCGCGCACGGCGGCGAGGCGGTATGAGGGAGCGGCTGACGGACGCCCTCTACGGGCTCGGCTGGGGCGCGGTCAAGAAGCTGCCCGAGCCGGTCGCCACCGGGCTCGGCCGGCGCATCGCGGACACGGTCTGGAAGCGGCGCGGCAAGAGCGTGCTGCGCCTGGAGTCCAATCTGGCCCGGGTGGTGCCCGACGCCGGGCCCGCACGGCTCGCCGAGCTGTCCAGGGCCGGGATGCGCTCGTACATGCGGTACTGGATGGAGTCCTTCCGGCTGCCCGCGTGGAGCGCCGACCGGATCCGTGCGGGCTTCGTCCCCGACGGCCTCCACCATCTGACGGACGGGCTCGCCGCCGGGAAGGGCGTCATACTCGCCCTGCCGCACATGGGCAATTACGACCTCGCGGGCGCCTGGGTCACCACGAAGCTGGGTGTGCCGTTCACCACGGTCGCCGAGCGGCTCAAGCCCGAGACCCTCTACGACCGGTTCGTCGCCTACCGCCAGGGCCTGGGCATGGAGGTCCTGCCGCACACCGGCGGTTCCGCCTTCGGCACGCTGGCCAGACGGCTGCGGGACGGCGGCCTGGTCTGTCTGGTCGCCGACCGCGACCTCTCCGCGTCGGGCGTCGAGGTCCGGTTCTTCGGCGAGGCGACCCGGATTCCCGCGGGGCCCGCGCTGCTCGCCCAGCAGACCGGAGCGCTGCTGCTGCCCGTCACCCTCTGGTACGACGGATCACCGGTCATGCGCGGCCGGGTCCATCCGCCCGTGGATGTGCCCGCTTCGGGCACCCGTACCGAGAAGACCTCGGTGATGGCGCAGGCGCTCGCCGACGCCTTCGCCGCCGGAATCGCCGAGCACCCGGAGGACTGGCACATGCTCCAGCGCCTCTGGCTCGCCGACCTGGAGCCCCGTCAGGAGCCCGCGTGAAGATCGGCATCGTCTGCCCGTACTCCTGGGACGTCCCCGGCGGGGTCCAGTTCCACATCAGGGACCTCGCGGAACACCTGGGCGGCCTGGGCCACCAGGTGTCCGTCCTCGCCCCGTCCGACGACGAGACACCGCTGCCGCCGTACGTGGTCTCCGCGGGCCGGGCCGTCCCCGTCCCGTACAACGGCTCGGTCGCCCGGCTCAACTTCGGCTTCCTGTCCGCAGCCAGGGTCCGCCGCTGGCTGCACGACGGCACCTTCGACGTGATCCACATCCACGAGCCCACCTCGCCCTCGCTGGGGCTGCTCACCTGCTGGGCCGCGCAGGGCCCGATCGTGGCGACCTTCCACACCTCCAACCCGCGCTCCCGGGCGATGATCGCCGCGTATCCGATCCTGCAGCCCGCGCTGGAGAAGATCTCCGCGCGGATCGCGGTGAGCGAGTACGCGCGCCGTACCCTCGTCGAACACCTGGGCGGCGACGCGGTCGTCATCCCCAACGGCGTCGACGTCGGATTCTTCGAGCGCGCCGAGCCGCGGCCCGAGTGGCAGGGGGGCACCATCGGCTTCATCGGGCGGATCGACGAGCCGCGCAAGGGGCTGCCCGTGCTGATGCGGGCGCTGCCGAAGATCCTCGCCGAGTGTCCGCAGGCCCGGCTGCTGGTCGCCGGACGCGGTGACGAGAAGGAGGCGGTCGCCTCACTGCCGAAGGAGATGCGGCAGCGGGTCGAGTTCCTCGGCATGGTCAGCGACGAGGACAAGGCGCGGCTGCTGCGCAGCGTCGACGTCTACGTCGCGCCGAACACCGGCGGCGAGAGCTTCGGGATCATCCTCGTCGAGGCGATGTCGGCCGGTGCGCCGGTACTGGCGAGCGACCTCGACGCGTTCGCCCAGGTCCTGGACCAGGGCGCGGCGGGCGAACTCTTCGCCAACGAGGACGCGGACGCGCTGGCCGCGTCCGCGGTCCGGCTGCTGGGCGACAGCGAGCGCCGCGAGGGGCTGCGCCGGCGGGGCAGCGCGCATGTGCGCCGCTTCGACTGGTCCACGGTCGGCGCGGACATCCTGGCGGTGTACGAGACGGTGACCGACGGAGCCGCGTCGGTCGACACCGACGAACGGGTCAGCCTGCGGGCCCGGTTCGGGCTGGCCAGAGACTGATACCGCGGACCGGTAGCCTTTCGGCCCGTGACCGTATCCCTGATCATCTGGATCGTCCTCGCGTTCGTCGCGGTCGGCCTGTATCTGAGCTGGACCGCGGGTCGGCTCGACCGGCTGCACGCCCGGATCGACGCCGCCCGCGCCGCCCTCGACGCCCAGCTGCTGCGCCGTGCTTCGGTCGCCCAGGAGCTGGCCACGTCCGGCGTCCTCGACCCGGCGGCCTCGATCGTCCTCTACGAGGCGGCGCACGCGGCCCGGCAGTCCGAGGAGGAGCACCGCGAGGTGGCCGAGAGCGAGCTCAGCCAGGCACTGCGGGCGGTCTTCGGTGAGACGGCGCAGGTCGGGGCGGTGCGATCGGCGCCCGGGGGAGAGGAGGCGGCGGACGAGCTGGCCGCGGCCGTCCGGCGGGTGCCGATGGCCAGGCGCTTCCACAACGACGCGGTGCGGGCCGCACGCGCTCTGCGTACCCACCGCAAGGTCCGCTGGTTCCGGCTCGCGGGGCACGCGCCGTTCCCGCTGGCGTTCGAGATGGACGACGAGCCGCCGGTGGCGCTGGCCGACCGGCCGGGCACGTAACGCACCGGGCTCTCCACGCACCTGGCTTCCCCCCCCTGACCTTCCGCTCTCCGGACTCTCCGTTCCCCTCCCCACTCCCCGGACCGTCGGGAAGGGGGTCCCAGAACGATCCACCGGCTGTCCATTGGCCCTTGCAGTGGCCTGGTCGGCGGGGGTTATCTCGGGGGAGCAAGAACCCTCTTCTCCGAGCGAGGTAGCCCGTGTCCAGCAGTACGCACCCCACCACTTCCCCCGCCGAGACCCCGGCGACCGGCACCGCACGCGTCAAGCGCGGTATGGCCGAGCAGCTCAAGGGCGGCGTGATCATGGATGTGGTCGACGCCGAGCAGGCGAAGATCGCCGAGGACGCGGGCGCCGTCGCCGTCATGGCTCTGGAGCGGGTCCCCGCCGACATCCGCAAGGACGGCGGAGTGGCCCGGATGTCCGACCCGAACATGATCGAAGAGATCATCTCGGCCGTCTCCATCCCGGTCATGGCCAAGTCGCGTATCGGCCACTTCGTCGAGGCCCAGGTGCTGCAGTCGCTCGGCGTCGACTACATCGACGAGTCCGAGGTGCTGACCCCGGCCGACGAGGTCAACCACAGCGACAAGTTCGCCTTCACGACGCCGTTCGTGTGCGGCGCCACCAACCTGGGCGAGGCCCTGCGCCGGATCGCCGAGGGCGCGGCCATGATCCGCTCCAAGGGCGAGGCCGGCACCGGCAACGTCGTCGAGGCCGTCCGCCACCTGCGCCAGATCAAGAACGAGATCGCCCGGCTGCGCGGCTACGACAACAACGAGCTGTACGCGGCCGCCAAGGACCTGCGCGCCCCGTACGAGCTGGTCAAGGAGGTCGCCGGGCTCGGCAGGCTGCCCGTCGTCCTCTTCTCGGCCGGTGGCGTCGCCACCCCGGCCGACGCCGCGCTGATGCGTCAGCTCGGCGCCGAGGGCGTCTTCGTCGGGTCCGGCATCTTCAAGTCCGGCGACCCGGCCAAGCGCGCCGCCGCCATCGTCAGGGCCACCACCTTCTTCGACGACCCGAAGGTCATCGCGGACGCCTCCCGGAACCTGGGCGAGGCCATGGTCGGCATCAACTGCGACACCCTCCCCGAGAACGAGCGTTACGCGAACCGGGGCTGGTGATGGGCACTCCCGTCATCGGTGTCCTCGCTCTCCAGGGCGATGTACGGGAGCACCTGGCCGCGCTGGCCGCGGCGGGCGTCCGGGCCGCTCAGGTCCGGCGCCCCGAGGAGCTCGACGGCGTCGACGGCCTGGTCCTGCCGGGCGGCGAGTCCACCACCATGTCCAAGCTGGCCGTCCTGTTCGGCATGGCGGAGCCGCTGCGCCGGCGCATCCGCTCCGGCCTGCCGGTGTACGGGACCTGCGCCGGGATGATCATGCTCGCCGACAAGATCCTCGACCCCAGATCGGGCCAGGAGACCTTCGGCGGGATCGACATGATCGTCCGGCGCAACGCCTTCGGACGCCAGAACGAGTCCTTCGAGGCGGCCGTCGAGATGCCCGGCATCCCCGGCGGCCCCGTCGACGGTGTCTTCATCCGGGCGCCCTGGGTCGAGTCGGTGGGCGCGGGGGCCGAGGTGCTCGCCGAGCACGGCGGCCACATCGTCGCGGTGCGCCAGGGGCGCGTCCTGGCCACGTCGTTCCATCCGGAGCTCACCGGGGACCACCGTGTGCACCGGTACTTCGCGGACATGGTGCGCGACGCCCAGTGACCGGCGCCCGGTAGGATCTCTGGCGTTCGTCCAGGAAATGGTTACGCGAAGGAGACAGGCAGATGTCCGGCCACTCTAAATGGGCTACGACGAAGCACAAGAAGGCCGTGGTTGACGCCAAGCGCGGCAAGCTCTTCGCGAAGATGATCAAGAACATCGAGGTCGCGGCCCGCACGGGCGGCGCCGACGTGTCCGGCAACCCGACCCTCTTCGACGCCATCCAGAAGGCCAAGAAGAGCTCGGTGCCGAACAAGAACATCGACTCCGCGGTCAAGCGTGGTGCCGGTCTCGAAGCCGGTGGCGCCGACTACGAGACGATCATGTACGAGGGCTACGGACCGAACGGTGTCGCGGTGCTCATCGAGTGCCTCACCGACAACCGCAACCGCGCCGCATCCGACGTACGCGTCGCGATGACCCGCAACGGCGGCAACATGGCCGACCCGGGTTCCGTCTCGTACCTGTTCAACCGCAAGGGCGTCGTGGTCGTCCCCAAGGCCGGGCTCTCCGAGGACGACGTCCTGGGCGCCGTGCTCGACGCCGGCGCCGAGGAGGTCAACGACCTGGGCGAGTCCTTCGAGGTGCTCTCCGAGGCCACCGACATGGTCGCGGTCCGCACCGCGCTCCAGGAAGCGGGCATCGACTACGACTCGGCCGAGGCCAACTTCATGCCGACCATGCAGGTCGAGCTGGACGAAGAGGGCGCACGCAAGATCTTCAAGCTGATCGACGCGCTGGAGGACAGCGACGACGTGCAGAACGTCTTCGCCAACTTCGACGTCTCGGACGACGTCATGGAGAAGCTCGACGCCTGACGGGCGCTCAGCACCACGGGTACGCGACGGACGGGCCGCCGGGGACACACCCCGTCGGCCCGTCCGTGTTCCCGGTGTTGTCGGTGCGACCCGATAGCCTGCGACAACGCAGGAACACATGGTCGAACGGCAAGCCGGCGAACAGCAAGGCAGCCGGACGGCCGGGCAGTCGGACGGCAAGGCATGAGGGAGGGGGCACCGTGCGGGTACTCGGCGTGGACCCGGGGCTGACGCGCTGCGGCGTCGGCGTCGTCGACGGCGTGGCGGGCCGGCGGCTGACCATGCTCGGCGTCGGGGTCGTCCGCACGCCCGCCGACGCGGAGCTCGGGATGCGGCTGGTCGCCATCGAGCGCGGCATCGAGGCGTGGCTGGACGAGCACCGGCCCGAAGTCGTCGCCGTGGAGCGGGTGTTCAGCCAGCACAATGTCAGTACGGTGATGGGCACCGCACAGGCCAGCGCGGTCGCGATGCTCTGTGCCTCCCGCCGCGGCATCCCGGTGGCCCTGCACACCCCCAGCGAGGTCAAGGCCGCCGTCTCCGGCAGCGGCAGGGCCGACAAGGCGCAGGTCGGGGCGATGGTGACCCGGCTGCTGCGGCTCGACGCACCGCCCCGTCCCGCCGACGCCGCCGACGCGCTGGCACTCGCCATCTGCCACATCTGGCGGGCCCCCGCCCAGAACAGGCTCCAGCAGGCCGTCGCCGCCCACCGCACGCTGAAAGGCCCCACCGCATGATCGCCTTCGTCTCCGGACCGGTGGCCGCGCTGGCCCCGACCACCGCCGTCATCGAGGTCGGCGGGATCGGTATGTCGGTCCAGTGCGCCCCCAACACGCTGTCCGCCCTGCGCATCGGCCAGCAGGCCAAGCTCGCCACCTCCCTCGTGGTGCGCGAGGACTCCCTCACGCTCTACGGCTTCGCCGACGACGACGAACGCCAGACGTTCGAGCTGCTCCAGACCGCGAGCGGCGTGGGCCCCAGGCTCGCCCAGGCCATGCTCGCCGTGCACTCGCCCGACGCCCTGCGGCTCGCCGTCTCCACCGGGGACGAGAAGTCACTGACCGCCGTCCCCGGCATCGGCAAGAAGGGCGCACAGAAGCTCCTCCTCGAACTCAAGGACCGGCTCGGAGCCCCGCTCGGCACCGGCGGCGCGCACCTCGCAGCGCAGCGCACCGCGTCCGGGCCCGCGCCGTGGAGCGAGCAGCTGCACTCCGCGCTGGTCGGCCTCGGATACGCGCCGCGTGACGCGGAGGAGGCCGTCACCGCCGTCACCCCGCAGGCAGAGGCCGCTGACGAGCCCAACGTGGGCGCGCTCCTCAAGGCCGCCCTGCAGACCCTCAACCGCGCCCGCTGATCGAGAGACCCGCCATGCTGCCTCCTCAGAACGAGTGGGACGACACCGCCCCCGACACCGAAGAGCGCCTGGTGGGAGCCGACGCCGACGGTGAGGACCAGGCCGTCGAAGCCGCACTGCGCCCCAAGGACCTGGACGAGTTCGTGGGCCAGGAGAAGGTCAGACTCCAGCTCGACCTGGTGCTGCGGGCGGCCAGGCAGCGCGGTGCCACCGCCGACCACGTCCTGCTCTCCGGCGCCCCGGGCCTGGGCAAGACCACCCTTTCGATGATCATCGCAGCCGAGATGGGCGCCCCCATCCGGATCACATCGGGGCCGGCGATCCAGCACGCGGGCGATCTGGCCGCGATCCTCTCGTCCCTCCAGGAGGGCGAGGTGCTCTTCCTCGACGAGATCCACCGGATGTCCAGGCCCGCCGAGGAAATGCTCTACATGGCGATGGAGGACTTCCGGGTCGACGTCATCGTCGGCAAGGGCCCGGGTGCCACCGCCATCCCGCTGGAGTTGCCGCCCTTCACCCTGGTCGGCGCCACCACCAGGGCCGGCCTGCTGCCGCCGCCGCTGCGCGACCGCTTCGGCTTCACCGGGCACATGGAGTTCTACGAACCGGCCGAGCTGGAGCGCGTCATCCACCGCTCCGCCCGGCTGCTCGACGTCGAGATCGGCGAGGACGGCGCCGGCGAGATCGCCGGACGCTCCCGCGGCACCCCCCGGATCGCCAACCGGCTGCTGCGCCGGGTCCGTGACTACGCCCAGGTGGAGGCCGACGGAGTGATCACCCGGGAGATCGCCCGTACGGCACTCGCGGTGTACGAGGTTGACGCCCGCGGACTCGACCGGCTGGACCGCGCGGTGCTCCAGGCCCTGCTCAAGCTGTTCGGCGGCGGACCGGTGGGGCTCTCCACGCTGGCTGTCGCCGTGGGGGAGGAGCGGGAGACCGTCGAGGAGGTCGCCGAGCCTTTCCTGGTCCGTGAGGGACTGCTGGCCCGTACTCCGCGCGGCCGGGTGGCCACACCGGCAGCCTGGGCGCATCTGGGCCTCGTACCTCCGCAGGGGGGCGCCGGAGGCGCTGCGGGAAAGGGACAAGCGGGTCTGTTCGGGGCGTGAGGAGGCGCAGGGGTGCCCGCAGCGGAACCCCGGTGCCATGCTGGGCGTTGTTCCATTGATGCGGACTCGCCTAGACTCCGCCGATGCCGCCCTTCTCAGGACGGCATGCCCCGCCCCCGAAGATCAGGCCGCGATCCAGCGCGGTCGTGCGAAGGAAGTTCCCTCCCGTGAGTCTCGTGACCCTCCTCCCCTTCATCGTGCTCATCGGGGCCATGTTCCTGATGACCCGGTCCGCCAAGCGCAAGCAGCAGGCGGCCGCATCGATGCGCAATGAGATGCAGCCCGGCACCGGCGTCCGGACGATCGGGGGGATGTACGCCACCGTCAAGGAGATCAACGAAGACTCGGTCCTCCTGGAGATCGCGCCCGGCGTGCACGCCGTCTACGGCAAGAACGCGATCGGCGCGGTCCTCGACGACGCGGAGTACAACCGCATCGTCCACGGCGACACCGCCATCGTTCCCGACGACGCCTCCTCGCTGACCGAGCTCGACGACGCCAAGGTCGACCTGGGCAAGCACGACGCCCCGGCCGACGACGCCGCCCCCGGCGAGGCCGAGGAGTCCGACGGGTCCGACGAGGACGTGGCCCCCGCCGCGTCCGAGGACAAGGCCGACAAGAGCGACAAGGCCGAGAAGAAGAACGACGGCGAGGGCGAAGCGAAGTAGCACATCCGGGGACCGTCGGCGCTGCCCCGCGGCAGCACCGGCGGTCCCCGAGACCGTGCACTGCTACAGCGGAGCAGGTCCCCCACATCACTTCGTGGCCGCTCACAGCGCATACCCGGCGCGGGCGGTAGGACAGGGAGAATCGACAAGGTGGCAGCACCGAACAAGGGCCGAAGGCAGACGGGAGCCCAGGGCAAGCCCGGGCGGTCCCTGGCCCTGATCCTGATCGCCATGGTTGCGCTCGTCGGCGGGATGTTCTGGTCGAAGCAGGTCACGCCGCGTCTCGGCATCGACCTCGCGGGCGGTACGAGCATCACGCTCCAGGCGAAGCCCCAGCCGGGCAAGCCCAACGCGATCAACCAGAAGAACATGGACACCGCGGTCAGCATCATCGAGCGCCGTGTCAACGGACTCGGTGTCTCCGAGGCCGAGGTCCAGACGCAGGGCAAGGACCAGATCCTCGTCAACATCCCCAAGGGGACGAACGAGAAGCAGGCCAGGCAGCAGGTCGGCACCACCGCCCAGCTGTACTTCCGCCCCGTGGTGACGGTCGCGGCCGGAAAGCCGACGCCGGCCGGCAAGCCCTCCGCCACGCCCTCCCCGAGCGCCTCGTCCAAGGCCAAGGCGAAGGGCACGCCGTCGTCCTCGGCCTCGCCGAAGGACACCGCGTCGCCGTCCTCCTCCACCCAGGGCCGTGCGGTCACCGACGCGCTGAAGGCCGGGCCCACGCCCGACCCGTCGACCCCCGCCCAGTCCAGCGCCACCCCGTCGCCCGCCGACACCGCGGCCGCGGCCAAGCTGCAGAAGCAGTTCGCGGCGCTCGACTGCTCCACCAAGGCCGGCCGTGCCAAGGCCGGCGGTGACAACGTCAAGCCGAGCGACCCGACCGTGGCGTGCAGCCAGGACGGTGACGCGAAGTACATCCTCGACGCCGCAGCCGTGGACGGCACCGACGTCTCCGGCGCCAAGGCCGTCATCGACCAGCAGCAGGGCCAGTGGATCGTCCAGATGGACTTCACGAGCAAGGGCTCGAAGAAGTTCCAGGCGATCACCAGCAAGCTCTCGAAGCAGCAGTCCCCGCAGAACCAGTTCGCCATCGCGCTGGACGGCGCCGTGGTCTCGGCCCCCAGCGTGAGCCAGACGCTCAGCGGCAGCGCCCAGATCTCCGGCAGCTTCACCCAGCAGTCGGCCGAGGACCTCGGCAACGTGCTGTCCTACGGTGCCCTCCCGCTCTCCTTCAAGGAGGAGACCGTCACCACGGTGACCGCGGCGCTCGGCGGCGAGCAGCTCCAGGCGGGCCTCATCGCCGGTGCGATCGGCCTCGCGCTGGTCATCATCTACCTGGTGGCCTACTACCGCGGCCTCTCGTTCATCGCGATCCTCAGCCTGATGGTCTCCGCGATCCTCACGTACACACTGATGGCGCTGCTCGGCAAGGGCATCGGCTTCGCACTCAACCTGCCCGCGGTGTGTGGTGCGATCGTTGCGATCGGTATCACCGCGGACTCGTTCATCGTCTACTTCGAACGCATCCGTGACGAGATCCGTGAGGGCCGCACCCTGCGGCCCGCCGTCGAGCGCGCCTGGCCGCGCGCCCGGCGCACCATCCTGGTCTCGGACTTCGTCTCGTTCCTCGCCGCCGCCGTGCTGTACATCGTGACGGTCGGCAAGGTGCAGGGCTTCGCGTTCACGCTGGGCCTGACCACGCTGCTCGACGTCGTCGTGGTCTTCCTCTTCACCAAGCCGGTGATGACGCTGCTCGCCCGTAAGAAGTTCTTCTACAGCGGCCACCCGTGGTCCGGCCTCGACCCGAAGCGGCTCGGCGCCAAACCCCCGCTCCGCCGCTCGCGCGGTGGTGCCACCGCCGCCTCCTCCTCCGTCCCCACCGACCCGAAGGAGGCGTGAGATGTCGCGACTCGGCAGCATGGGCGCCCGGCTGTACCGCGGCGAGGTCGGCTACGACTTCGTGGCCAAGCGCAGGATCTGGTACGGCATCTCCATCCTGATCACCATCACGGCCATCGTCGGCCTGGCGGTACGGGGTCTGAACCTGGGCATCGAGTTCCAGGGCGGTGCGGTCTTCACCACCACCAAGAGCAGCAGCGTCTCGGTGACGCACGCCCAGGAGGTGGCGGAGAAGCTCTCCGGACATGACGCGTCCGTGCAGAAGCTCGGCAACGGCGGCATGCGGATCCAGGTCTCGGGGATCGACACCGACACGGCCGACAAGATCCACGGCTCGCTCGCCAAGGACCTGAACCTCCCGGTCGACAAGATCGCCGCCGACGTGGTCGGCCCCAGCTGGGGCGAGACGATCGCCAACAAGGCCTGGGAGGGCCTGGCGATCTTCATGATCCTGGTGGTCGTCTATCTGGGCATCGCCTTCGAGTGGCGGATGGCACTCGCCGCCCTGGTGGCCCTGATCCACGACCTCACCATCACGGTCGGGATCTACGCGCTGGTCGGCTTCGAGGTCACCGAAGGCACCGTGATCGGTCTGCTGACCATTCTCGGTTACTCGCTCTACGACACCGTCGTCGTCTTCGACGGTCTCAAGGAAGCGTCGAAGGACCTCAAGAAGCAGACCCGCTTCACCTACAGCGAGATCGCCAACCGCAGCCTCAACGGCACCCTGGTGCGTTCCATCAACACCACGGTCGTCGCCCTGCTCCCGGTGGCCGGTCTGCTCTTCATCGGCGGTGGCTTCCTCGGCGCCGGCATGCTGAACGACATCTCGCTCGCGCTCTTCGTCGGTCTGGCCGCCGGTGCGTACTCCTCGATCTTCATCGCCACCCCGCTCGTCGCCGACCTCAAGGAACGCGACCCGGCGATGAAGGCCCTCAAGAAGCGGGTGCTCGCCAAGCGGGCCGCCGCGGCCGCGAAGGGCGAGTCCGCCGACCAGGACGACACCCGCGAGCCGCAGGACGCCGTCCCCGGCGCCCCGGCCCCGGCCGGCGCCGCG